>CAZQXQ010000032.1:0-20046 GCA_964597235.1 uncultured Burkholderiaceae bacterium
TCGTGGCTGTGGTAAGGCAACGGCGCCGCCGGCAACCCTACGCGGTGCTCGATCCCCTGGTTCAGCTTGCGGGCGACCGCGCCAGGGCCTAGGGCTGCATCCCGCTGGCCGGCGGTCATCTTCGACATGGACCGGAAGCTGACTACGTCGGGTGTCACCTCCTCTACGTCCGATCCAACAAAAAACTGCACCGGGAAGTGCAGTTGGTCAGCTAGAGCGAGGAGCCGTTCTCTTTCAGGCTTGTACTCTCCGCTCTCATACGCGGTAACCGCCCGCACATCTGCGCCGATGAGCTCAGCCAACTTCCTCTTTGTGAGCCCTCGACGTCGACGAGCAAGGCCTAGGCGGTTCGGGTTGAACTCTGCACCGTAGCTCATGCCTTCCGCCGAACCGCAACGTCGATGTCAGGCTGGACAGGGGGCGTGATCACCACCTGTTCGCCATCGAGCGGCTGAGCCCGCAAGATGATCCGTTCCTGCCACACGGAAACGCGGCCGTCGCTACCGACGTCCAGCGGCAACGACAGCTCCGCACGCAACTCGTTCTTCGCGTGGTGTGCCAGCAAGATCCAGGTGGTTACCTTCTCGTCTTCGTCTTGAAGCGGCACGGGCAGTTCCATGCCCGGCAGGTAGAGCTGCAAGCTCCGGTTGATCTCGATGGCGCCCGCGGTGTTCGGTCCCTTTGAAGAGGTCGTCGCAGGCTCAGCATGCGGAATGCCAGTTGCCTCATTGCCGGTGGAGACGATGATCGAGATCGAGCCGTCGGGGCTCACGGTCTTAGGCGAGTTCTGGTCGTTGAAGCGCGTCCAGCCCTCGGGCTTCAGCACGTCACGCAGCGTACGAACAGCTTCGCTCCACGCCGCAATGGGCGGGAACAGCGGGGGGTGGTTCTCGGTGCAGTTGGACTTGGCAATGTAGCCAGCCATAACCGCGCGCAACAACGCCGCTTCGCTTAAGCCGAGCTGCTGCAGGCGTGGGAGGACGGAGGTAGGTTCAGCGTGCAGGATCGCGGTCATCATTACTTCCGGAAGTTTAGCTGCCTGGAATCCTACCACGATTGAGTGAGAAAAACAGGAAGTTTGACTTCAGATTTTCCTGATATTTGCGAGGGGCTAAGCGACCGCTTGGTGCCATGCTGAAGTACCGCTTTGAGTGGTGAGCTGCCACTCGCGCTGGAGCGCGGAGCGCCTGCAACCGCTGCAGAGCGGCTCTACGATCTGGCTGCTTCAGGCTGGTTGCAGCCAGCCATGCTTCGGGGGACGACCGGCGGCTGGTGCTCATACCAGCCATTGAGTATCACGGGCCGCTTACGGCGGCGGCACGTTGGAAGCAGAGAGATAACGATCTGCGATCCGCTTGTCAATTGCTATCGGTTGTTCCTGTCGGTGGGAAATTGGAACGCTCCTCAGTGCTTATGGTTGGCTGCCTGGCTTCTTGTTGTCTTGCCCATTGACGCCGCTGGCGATCAGCCATGCGCCGCTCATGTAGCCTATCGAGGCCGCTGAAAACATCGACTTTTGTGCGTTTAGAACCTCTGGCAACTGGGCTCCAGTTTTCTTCAATCTTTTTGATGTGCCTCGCGATCTCCTCCAGTGGCTCGTCACCGAGTCGGCTGATACCAGCGTGATCAGCCATACTCAACGTGTAGACATTAGTTTGACGCTGACCACAGGAGGCATCGCGCTTCCAGCTGATATCTACACGGTACGCCTTGCCGTCAAGCTTTGCAAATTCGGATAGGTAGCTGCACAACCCTTGTCCAGGCTTGAGTACGCTGATCCTCTGGAATGGAATTTCGATCCGGTCTCCTCTCGCCTCACCATTTTCGAGAGGAGGATCGAATGCAACGACAACATCGTAGGCAGTTGCATTTCCAGTGTTGTCGATGTGGATGTCAAAGTGTCGCATTGACCAACGATTGGGCGTAAGGGTCACCACAACGTGTGGCTGAGCAGCTGCTTCCGCCATTCGTGTTGTCTCGTGCGCCAAGGTCTTGGTCACGCGCCACAGAAAGAACGTTGCGACAGCCGTAACGAGCGTCCCAATTGCACCTCCAATAGCGATGATTGCGTTTATCCACGGGGGTAGTTGATCCATGATGATTCTCGCGTGTTTTCTCGACAGCAATCGGTGTCTCAAGACGGGCGATTCGAGGCCTTCTCAGTCCAGTATTGATAGAGCTGATCAACGTTCTCTGTCCACCGGGTACAGCAGACAGCACCCGCTGCACCTTTGCTCCCGGTACTCGATCGTGAAATGGAGACTGACCTTTGCCAATACTGTTCGGAACCTGGAGGCGACCGAAAATGTAACTGGTCACGAATTCATCACTACGCTACGTAACCGTCAGCATGGTTAGCACCGAACCTTCTGGAAGCCTGATCGACTGCGACCAGACCTCCATTCGATAGACGCCTGGGCCGCTGATCCAGCGCGAGGCACTCTCCCGCTTCGGACGATTCAGACCCTTGGCTGCCCCAAAGGCCATTTCGAACGCGACTGTGTCCTGATGCAGTTCGTTCAGGATATAGAAATCGGTTGAAAAGTCTCGACTGCGCCGTGACCACTTTAACCTCCGCTGATCGTGGCAGGTGATGGCGATCGGCGCTTTGGAGCGTTGGAGCAACTTCAATGCGGAAGCAGTCAGACTGGCTTGAAAATCCATGCCCATAGCGCTTGCAAGATCGAGGCTGGGTTTGCGATCAGCGACCCATGGCCAGACCAGATAGTCCGGAAGAATCAGTTGACTGGCGAAGCTGTTTGCGTCGGCCTCTATAGACTTGGCTTCAGCATTCTGCGGTCCGATGTCTGTGCTGGAGCACTTGAATGATGTCCGCTGGGCGTCCTGCATCCAGTGGGCCAACTCATGCCCTAGCGAGAATCGCCTTCGTCCGAGGTTGTCGTCCATCGCGACGCTGATGACGGCATGATCACCGGCGGCCACCAAACGTGCCGCGCAACCGTCGAGCTTTCTGTATATGACGTGAGCACCCCTGGCGCCGGCAATGGCCTCCAGATCAATGTGCTCGGGCCTTCTGACGCCATGCCCCCAGAGCAAGCGCTCAGGGCGGCTGAGCCGATCGACATCAACTGCCATCATCGGCGTCGGGGATCTTGCCCATCAGCACAAGATCGTCATAGAGTGTTTCTAGATCGGCATCGCTCTGGCGGCTTCCTTCTCGGAATGCAGTAGCCAGTTGTGGCTCGGCCGCGAAGGCTTGCGCGATGCGTTCTTTGATTCGATCCAGCGCAGGTCGTCGCGACGTCTTGGGAATCGCACGGACCTGCATGGCCGCCTTGGCGGCCGCAGCTTGTTGGCGAAGGCTGGCTGCGAGAACGTCGTCAAGACTCACTGCAATGCTGGCTGCCAGCTGGTCGGGATCAATGCCCTCAGCGGCGAGCTCGGCCCGAATGTCTTCGTCAGACGTGGCTTCGAGGTCTTTGAGTGCCAGCGCTCGAACTGCGGCGAGCGTTTTCTGAGATTCGTTGGTCATCGCTGTCTCCGTCCTGGCATCAATTTATCCACCTGCCTCCTCAGTCTCCGCCGTGCCGTGTCATAGGTCCTTTGATCAAGATCGAACAAGGCAAGTACCTCGGCTACTGGCATGTCAGCCTTCTCACCCTCGATGACCGCAAGCACCTCTTGATCATCTTTGAAGTGGGCCTCAATGAATTGCGCGTCCGCCCGAGCCCGCTGCTGCCTATCAGCTGCGTCCTCCACCTCAATGGCTTGCTCCACGGCGTCAGTGTTCCAGCCACCAGCCCGGTAAATCATCGTGTCAACGTCCCTGGCCTCGCCCGCAATAGCTTCCAATCGGTCGGTCTGGGTTTGACCAAGCGACTCCCGGGAGGAATCGGCGATGCTGTCCATGCAGCCAGACAGAAATGCCGGAAGCGGCACCCGGTCAAGGGGCCAAGGACGTCCGCGTTCACCGTCCTGTTTGGCCCCGCTTGCTGCTATGAGGGCGCGCTTCACTGCTTCATTGAGCAACTCCTGAGGATCCGTGTACTCGGTACCCCAGAGAAGCAGCCTGGCTCTTGCGAACAGACGCAGCCGCTCGCCAGCGGTCAGCATCATCAGTGCACGGGATAACTCCTCAACACTGGCATGGCGTTCTGAAGGTAGTTTCGGTGGCACGGCTCCTCCCTGGGTTTGTATGTGTGCGGTCATCATTGTCCATGCGGACAATACCCGGGCGTTTGTCCGCGCCAGATTGCGTGACCGCACACCTATGTAGCGGCAATCACGCCGCAACAAGGAACCTCGATATGAGCAAACGCAATCAACATGTGGTCCCCCGTGAAGATGGCTGGGCCGTCAGGGGAGCTGGCGCCCAACGCGACACTCAGGTGTTTGACCGGAAGCAAGACGCTGTGGATCGCGCCCGGGAGATCTCGCAGAATCAGAAGTCCGAGTTGGTGGTCCATGGCCAGAATGGCCGGATTCAATACAAGGACAGCCACGGCAACGACACTTTTCCACCAAGGGGGTAATCATGGCTCGGTGCACAGCTCCAGTCGAAGGCCATCGCTCATCTAGCGCTGCGGCCGCCTGTCCCGCCTGCCGTGGCAGCTATGGTCGTCGGTACGGTGGGTACAGTGGCTATGGCAGCGGCAACAGCGAGTCCTATTCGTCGGGCCGTAGCAACGGCAACAGCTTCAGCAGTGGAGGTGGATCCGGCGGAGGTGGCAGCTCACGGCCACGCTGGTCCCGCGCCAGTTCCGCTGTCTCGTATACACCAGCACAGGTGGTGTCCCTCACGCCAGTGCGGGAGGCGGTCGAAAGAGAGGCGGCGGCGAAGCCTGACCTTCGGGATTGCTTCCTCTGTCACGCCTGGGATGACCGGCAGGGAGCAGCGAAACAACTGCATGATTTGCTTGAGGCAGCGGGTGTCAAGGTTTGGTTCAGCGAAAAGGATCTTGGCCTTGGTGTACCGATGATGCGCGCTATCGACAAGGGCCTAGCCGCCTCCAAAATAGGGCTCGTCCTTGTGACCCCCGCATTGCTTGCCCGCCTCCCGAAAGAGGGTGTTGCAGACAAAGAGCTTTCGACGCTACTGCAGGGCAACAGACTCGTGCCCATCGTGCACGGAACGACTTATACAGCGCTCCGTGATGTAAGCCCCATGCTGGCGTCGAGAAGCGGACTTGATACATCAGAAGACACGATGGCGGTTGTCGCAACCAAGATTGCCGAGCTGGTTTCCATCTGGAGCTGAAGGAGCTGCCCACCTCACCAACAGGTAGCGAGTTTCTGTGCTTCGATGATGAGTGATCGGTAGTTGGCTCGTTGTAGCCGTTCACCACCCGAATTTGACGGACAGCAATCGCTGCAATCCGTACTCTCGTAGCATCCGAGCAACTGGCTGTAACGGATTGATCATTGCTGGTGAGGTAGCTGTCTGGAAGGGCACACCAAAAACTAAGGCTCAATTGTCAGATTTCAGACGCATCATTCAACGCCTCATAGTTCAGACTATCCAGAATAAAAGCGCTTCATCCAAACCCCATCCCAAAAAATTTCAGTCACATATCCCCTGACTGAATCTCCCCCAGAGATTCCCCCCAACGCGGCCACCCGTCCCATGGATTCAGATCCATCGGGGCTGGTGGCTTTTTGCTGTCTTGTCTGGAGTTTGTTATGAATGTTTCTTGTCCTGCCTGCGGTTCCGTCCACGTGGTCTCACGCGACGTCGGCAAAAAAATGGGCGCCATGATCGGCACGATTGGCGGGGCCGCCAGCGGTGCGGTCGGTGCCCTTGGCGGTGCCCGCATCGGATCGGTGGTGGGCTCCGCCCTGGGTCCTGTGGGTACCGCGCTCGGTGCGCTCTCCGGCGCCATGATGGGCGCCCTCATGGGAGGCATCAGCGGCAATATGGCCGGCTCCACGGCTGGGGAGCTGGTTGATCGGACCTTCCTGGAGAACTTTCGGTGCCTAGGGTGCGGCCACACCTTCAATGCGGCCCCTCCTCAAAAACCGAATCCTGCCTTCCACCCGTCCTACCAGACCTGACCCCTGCTTTTTTCATTCAGATCGCCCCGCGTGCTTCGGCGCCGGGGCTTTTTTCATTTCAGAAGACTTCCCATGCTGCAGTCTCCCCTGTTTCCCACCTTGGAGATCCGTGAACCCAACAGCCCGATGGTTCGCCCACTTCCCTACAGCCGTCCAAAGCTGGTCAGCCAGGCACTCAAACTGCTGGAAGGCCAGGTAAGGCAAGCCAATGTGCTGGACTCCCCTGCCGCTGTGCGTGACTATTTGCGCCTGCTGCTGGGAGACAGACCCCACGAGGTCTTCGCCGTGGTCTTCCTGGATGCCCAGCATCGGGTGATCAAGACCTTGGAGCTGTTTCGGGGGACCTTGACGCAAACCTCGGTCTACCCCCGAGAGGTCGCCATTGAGGCACTGGCCATCGGTTCTGCCGCCGTGATCCTCACGCACAACCATCCCAGCGGCTGCTGCGAGCCATCCCGGGCCGACGAGCACCTGACCCAAACCCTCAAATCCGCCCTGAGCCTGGTGGAAGTCCGGGTACTGGACCACTTCGTTGTCACCCGCGATGCCGTGGTGAGCTTTGCCGAACGCGGCCTGCTGTGAACGGGTCTGGTTTTTCTGGTTTTTCCGCTCTCCGTTTCCCTCCCTCTTTTTTCATCCTGGTCCTGGCTCTGCGCTGTTTCAGTCGTGAAGCAGCGTGGGGCTTTGTGCCGTCTTTCTTTAAAAGGTCTTCCCCATGGCACATCTCATCGAAAACATGGCCTACGCAGGCCAAACACCCTGGCACGAACTGGGCAACCGGCTGCCGCCCAAGCAACCCATCGAGGTGTGGGCCAAAGAAGCCGGCATGGACTGGACGATCTGCTCTTCTCCAGTGCATTACCAAGCCGGCTCCCCAGGGACAGAGAACGCCCTCATGAGCTTCGAGGACCAACGGGTTCTCTACCGCAGCGACACCAAGGCCCCTTTATCTGTCGTGGGTGGGCGCTACCAGGTCGTCCAACCGCGCGAGGTGCTGGAGTTCTACCGGGATCTGACCGAGATTTCCGGCTTTGAGCTGGAAACGGCAGGCGTTCTCAAGGCGGGCAAGAAGTTCTGGGCACTGGCCCGAATGGGCAAAGAAACCGTCATCAAGGGCTCCGACATCGTCAGGGGCTACCTGCTTTTGGCGACTTCCTGCGACGGCACCCTGGCCACCACCGCCACACCGACCACGGTGCGCGTGGTCTGCAACAACACCCTGTCGATTGCGCTGAACGGGGCGGTCGGGGCCGTGAAGGTACCGCACAGCACCAGTTTTGATGCGCAGGCGGTCAAGCGGCAGTTGGGGATTGCAGTCACACAGTGGGACAGCTTCATGTACCGCATGAAGACCTTGTCCGAATGCAAAGTCAAGAGCCATGAATCCATGAATTACTTCCTCAAGGTCCTGTGCCAGTCGGACAACGCCTCCGACGCTCTGGGACTGACGAACGAACGTGCGCTCAAGAAGGTTCAGGCCCTGTACGAAGGCGGTGGCCGGGGGGCGGAGGTCGCTGCCGCCAAGGGGACGGCCTGGGGCCTGCTCAACGCGGTGACCGAGTTCGTCGATCACGAGCGCAAGGCCAGAAACCAGGAATACCGGCTCGACAGTGCCTGGTTCGGCCAGGGGGCCGCCCTCAAGCAACGGGCCCTGGACCATGCGCTGCAGCTGGCATCGTAAGTTTGAAGGTATCAGCACTCGCACCAGCACCGACCCTCCCCAAGGATTCAGTCTGTTCTCTTCAGTACCGCCCCGACCGTTTGGTTCGGGGCTTTTTTTCACCCTCAATCCGTTTCAGGAGACCCTATGGCACACGCAATCAACCTGGACCATCCTTCGGTCCGCCAAGGCCGGCCTGCACTCAGGCTGGTCAAGACCCAGGACCTCCACCGTGACGAATGGCTGGACGTTCGCAAACGCGGCATTGGAAGCTCAGACGCCGCTGCTGCCGTTGGTCTGAACCCGTACAAATCCCGTCTGGCTCTTTGGTTGGAAAAAACCGGCAGGGATGAGAGCATGCACCAGATAGATCCGGACAACGACAGTCACCCCGCCTATTGGGGAAACCTGCTGGAACCCATCGTGGCTTCACACTACACCCGCCGCACGGGCAACCGCGTTCGACGCCTGAACGCGGTGTTGCAGCACCCAGATCATCCCTGGATGCTGGCCAACATCGACCGCGAGGTGGTCGGCGCTTCTGAGGTTCAGATTCTGGAATGCAAGACCGCTGGCCTGAACGGCGCCAGGCTGTGGAAGGACGGCGTGCCCGAGTACGTTCAATTGCAGGTGATGCACCAGCTGGCCGTGACGGGCAAGGAGGCTGCGGACGTTGCGGTGCTGGTCTGTGGGCAGGAGCTGCAGGTTCACCGGATCGAGCGGGATGAAGCCCTGATTGAGCAGCTGATCGATCTTGAACGCAAGTTCTGGTACTTCGTCGAAGCCGACCGGCCTCCCCCGGCAGACGGATCGGATTCTGCAGAACAGGCCTTGCGCTGTCTATATCCCAGGGACAGCGGTCTGGTCCTGGACCTATCGCAGGATTTGGAAATGGCTTCAGCCTTCTCCGACCTGCTGGCGGTACGGCAACAACTCGATACCTACGGCGCCTTGGAAGCGCAGCACAAGCAGCGCATTCAGGAGCGGATGGGAGATGCCTCCCGGGCGATCTTCGAGGGTGGGGAAGTGAGCTGGAAACGCAGCAAGGACTGTACCGGGCTGGATCTGGCACGCCTGCAGGACGAACACCCCGACCTTGTTGCAGCCTATTCCAAGACCAAACCGGGAAGCCGACGGTTTCTGGTTCACACGTGAATCCAGCCAATTCCATGCCACCCATGACAGGCAAGCCATGCACCGTGGTCTGCCTGGTTCGTTTTGAAGAACCACTGAACCGACACAACCAACACAAGCAAGCAAAGGAAGAAACAATGCTCAAAGGACTGGCACTGACGCCACCCATTGTGGGGCGCATTGCGATTGGCAGGGTGGTCGAGAAGAACGGCAAGCGTCTGCCTGAAAAGGACGACGAGTTCACCCTCACCAGCCAGATCCAGGCCCGGGATGGCTGGATCAACCACCCCTTGGACGAAACCCTGCGCTCGGGGAGCACGGGCAAGCTCAGAAGCATTCCCGTGCGGCTGTTGTTTGACGACCCGGACCTGAACCTTCGAGCCCAGTACAGCCTGTTTGACCGAACCAACGGACGGCTTCTGTGCGCTGGCAACGGACAGACTTGCCGGCGAATGACCGATACGGGTATGCAATCACTGCCCTGCTCTTCCCCTGAACTGTGCGAAATCGGCTCGGAGGGTCAATGCAAGCCCTACGGCCGATTGCATGTGAGGGTGGGAGACGAAGACGAGCTGGGAAGCTTTGTGTTTCGGACCACGGGCTACAACAGCATCCGCACCCTGGCTGTTCGGCTGCGGTACTTTGCAGCGGTCAGCGGGGGATTGCTTTCTGCGATGCCCCTGGAATTGCGGCTCCGGGGGAAATCCACCACGATGTCGCGGCGTGCCCCGATCTACTATGTGGACCTGACCGTTCGCGGCGGCATGAAGCTGGCAGAGGCAATCAGCTTTGCGAAGACCCATGCCCAGGAACGCCTGGACTGCGGGTTCGACCAAAGCGGGCTGGACGCAGCGGCACGCAGCTGCCTGAGCGAAGGGGGATTTGAGGAAACCAGCGAGGACATGGCGGCGGTGCTGGAGGAGTTCTTTGCGCAAGATGGAAACAAGCTTGACGCAGAGGCCATGCCCCCTACTGTGCTCCCCAGTCACGGCCTGGCCGAGAAGCTTCGGCTGAAATCCGCTGGAAACCGTGAGAAAGCCTTCCCCGCACTGGGGAATGACTGATCCCCCTCCCCGCACTCCCACCTTTTATAGGGCTGGGGGTGCAGGGGGTAGTCATTCTTTTTTGGCTTGGTCTATCGTTTTGGCCCAGCCACGTAGCTGGGTCGTGGTTTGTCAATCCAGTCTGCTTTGGTCCGGGTTGCGTCAATGCGAGGTTGGCCTTGAACTCAGCTTATCGTACGTGCTGTACTTGAAGCGGCTGTGTTACTCATTCCACAGGTCTTTTTGCGCTTCAACCCGTCTTTCCACGTCGGTGAACACTTGGATCAGCGTCACATCCAGGGCGACACAGAGACGAAACAGCATCTGAACACTGGGACTGCTGCGTCCAAGCTCAATCAGAGACAAGTAATTCCGATCCATGGGAACCCTGAGCGCGAGTTCCGACTGACTCCAGCCACGCTCTGTCCGTAACTTGCGTAAAGCCTGCCCCAACGCCTGATCGATTGCGATCCCCATGACAGGAGCGTCCGACAGGCTGTGCCAAAAGCGCCGTATATATGCGGCAGAATGAGCAACTCCGGTGTGATTTGTTCAAACAAGTCAGGGGGAGTACTTTTCGACACAAGCTGTCGTAGCCACTTTTTACAGTCACTTCATCGCCAACCCCATCCCACGACGATGTCTGCCTCCAGTACCACCCGCCACGCCCAAGCCAAAGGAGAAAAACTGGCACAGCGCCTGTCACACCTCCTTGCGCAACTGCATCAGGGCGACACGATTGACAAGCATCAGTTGGCCAACGACTTCCAGGTAGATGTGCGCACCATCGAGCGCGACCTGGGGGAGCGCCTACGCGGCATCGTCGAACGCAATGCCGAAGGCCGCTGGCAACTGACGCCCACTGCACGCAGCACCATCCCAGCCCGACACCTGCACGACTACGCCGAACTGGCCGGCACGCAACAACTCTTCCCGGACACCAGCCTGCGCTTTCTGTTGGAGCAGCTGCAAACCCCAGGGTCCCAACGCGCGCTGCGAGTGCAACCCGTGCCCACCGAGGACCTGCGCGGACAAAGTCCCGTTTTCACCCAGCTCGAAGCCGCCATCCAGCTACGGCACGAATGCCAGTTCACCTACAAAGCAAAGCCCCGCCAAGCCCAGCCTTATCGGCTGATCCACAAGAACGGCATCTGGTACCTGACTGCCATCGAAAATGGACGGCTCAAGAACTTCAGCCTTGCACTGATCGAATCACTGCAGGTGGACGCATCCAGTCACTTCACCGCCGACCCGGCTCACCACGACTACATCAACCAAAAGGACGACGTGTGGTTCACCCCCGAAACCACTGAAGTCCTGCTGCGCGTGGCCCCCGAAGTAGCCCATTACTTTGTCCGCCGCAACCTGTTGCCGCGCCAACAGCAGCGAAGTGATTCGGACGGCTCTCTGCTGGTGACCACTCACATCAACCACCCCCAGCAATTGCTGCCCCTGGTGCGTTACTGGCTGCCCAACGTGCGCATCGTGCAGCCCGCCGAATGGCACGAAGCCCTGCTGGACACCCTGCGCCAGGCCCTGGCGCAGTGGGATGCTTGACGCATGCGCTACCTGGCCCAACCCAACCCCTTTACCCGCACAGGTGACCCATGCAAGCACTGTTTGGACTTCTGGCTTTATTTCTGGTCGGCTGCATCCTATACGGCGTGTACTCCGGCCTGCGGTCCGTGGCACGCGGAGCCAAGCGGCTCAGCGGCAAGGCAGGCACTGAGGAAGACACGCCCGCAGAAGCCCCATCCAGTCCTGAAAGCCACCCCACAGAACGGACCTTCCGAGAACTGGAATCGCTGTTTGCGCTGTACCGCAGCGGGGCGCTGAGCCAGGAAGAGTTTGAGCAGCTCAAACGGTATTTGCTAGCGTCGATTCAGACCGGCAGCATTAGTCACTAAACCATCTAATTTTCCTCAACCTGAAAGGTCTCATCCATGCCTCTTCCATTAATCATCGGTGCTGCCGCACTGGCCGCTGCTAGCTATGGCGCTAAAAAGGGCTACGACGGGTATCAAAAACACTCAGAAGCCGACGAAATTGTCAAAGACTCCCAGGCACGCTATGACCGCCAGAAAGTATCTTTCGACGAGCAAGAAAAAGAAACTACTTTTGCACTCGATCTGCTTGGGAAAAAAGAGCTGGAAATCGGGCAAAGCATCGGTGAATTCAAAACATTGGCCGACAAGCTTCTCGAAGAACTCAATAAGGGACGCACTCACAAGTTGAATATCAAAATCCCAAAGCACGAACTGCAAAAGATTCAAGATTACAGCTATACAGCCATTGGCGTGTTGGGAACTGCGGTTGGTGCAGGTGCTGCGGGTGCTGCCGTAGGATTTGCAGTTTATGGTGGTGTCATGGCCCTTGGCGCTGCCTCTACAGGGACAGCTATTTCAGCACTCTCAGGTGTAGCCGCTACTAACGCCACGCTGGCTGCGTTGGGTGGTGGCGCATTGTCTGCTGGTGGTCTTGGAATGGCTGGTGGCACAGCTATTTTGGGGGCAGCTGTAGCAGCACCCGTTTTGGCAATTGCTGGATGGGCATACGACAGCCATGGCGAAGAAGCCCTGAAAAATGCCAGAAAAGCTCATGATGAGGTCAATAGCGCAGTAGAAAAAATGAGAAAAGCCAAACTACAGCTTGAAGAAACTGCAGATTACTCTCAAAAGATCAAAAGAGAACTTGGCTCAATCTTTGTTCAGTTTCTCGAGTATTTCGACACACTCAAGGGAATTAACAGCTTCATTGAAGACATCAAAGGCCGAAACGTTGACGTGGATGCTGAAATCTCAAAGCTAGGCAATGACATTCTTCAAGTCGTTAATAATGGCTACGCGCTTGCATCGATTCTAGTCAACGTCATTACTACGCCAATATTCAAACCCAAAAAATCCAATGGGGAAATCGTGCGCAATAAAGATGGCGTCCCAGAAATGGAAAAAGATGCCGATGGATCCATGATCCTCAACGACTCCGCAATTCAAGCAGTCCTGCAGAAATCAAAATCCGAAGCAAGCAGCGTCGCAACAGCCTAAATGAACTAATTTTGCATCACCTTACTGGTGGTGCAAACATTCCTTCAATAAATTCTGAAACAACATGCAAAGTGCCGCCACCAACTATCCTTGGTTCCAAGAGCTAGAGAAGACCGTAGTTAATAGCTTGCTCACTACTTTCAGCCTAGATTTTTTGCTCTTCCAAGACAAGAAAGGTGGCGATGTGGACACCATCCACAATGTCCGCCAGAAAATTTATGCAACCGATGCGGAGCAAAATAACTACACCCAACGTGGCGATTACAGCAAAGCAAGCAGCGAATACCACTCTCACGAGAATTACATTGAAACAGGTCGTCGCGATAAGAAATTGCAACAGGCAGGCCAGCTGCATGATACCTATCGCAGCCAGACTATGGCAACGCATGAACAACGTAATCTTGACCACATTATCTCAGCAAAGGAGATCCATGATGATCCAGGCCGAGTATTGGCCGGTCTAGATGGCGTGAACCTTGCTAACAAAGATAGCAACCTACAAACCACGTTAGAGACGATCAATAAGTCAAAAAAAGAAAAACCAATTTCTAATTATCTCGACAGACTGCCTAACCTGATCTTCGAGCATGAAGAAAAAATAAAAAAAGAACGAGAACGCCTCAATTCTCTACCACTTGAAACCCCTGAACAAAAAAATAAAGCACAAGCTCTGGAAGCTAAAATCCGCAAAGGACAGAAAAAAATTGAGGCCCTCAAGTCAATTGATTCGAAAGCAATGCAAGCCAAAGATCAAAAAGCACGAGCAATCTACGAAAGCGAAATTCATAGTAAATACTACAGCAGCAGCAAATTTATGCTGCAAACAGGCAACGCGGCAGTTTCATCAGGCTTAAAAATGGGCACGCGCCAAATGCTGGGTTTGATCATGGCAGAAATTTGGTTCGAATTAAGGACAGAAGTTCCAAGAATAATTCAAAACCTACAAAAAAACTTCACCATCAAAATATTCATTACCCATATTAAAGATACATTGCAAAGCATTTGGCAAAGGATTCAGGCACGCTTTCAGGATTTCCTAACCAGTTTCAAGGAAGGATTTTTTGGCGGCGTCATGTCGAGTGTTACCACTACGATATTTAATATTTTTGCCACCACGCAGAAGTTGACTATCAAAATCATTCGAGAAATCTGGGGTCAACTGGTCAAAGCCTTTAAGCTGCTATTCCTAAACCCTGATCAACTTGGTTTTGTCGATTTGTGCCAAGCTGTGGCTGGTGTTTTGTCTACGGCTGCAGGCGTAGCCATAGGCTCGATTGCACACGCATACTTGCTGCCAATATGCAACTTCCCTTTTGGACCCGATCTGGCGAATTTCGCAAGTGCACTGGTTACAGGACTGGTGACATTAGGACTCACATACTCCCTACTGCACAGTAATCTTGCACAAAAAGCATGGGGCTATGTCGAAGAGATCATGCCACACGCAGGCACAGTCAGAAAATACCAAATCATTAATGCAGAACTTGATCGTTACTTACTTGAATTGTCACGTCTAGAGTTCAACCTAGACTCAGAAGAACTGGCGGCTTTCTCGCGTGAATTGGCATCATGCAACGATGAGATACAGCGAGGCCACTTACTGAAAGATCAAATCGTCAAACGGAATATTGAATTGCCTTATGAGATTGACAACACAGTAAGCACACGCAAATGGCTATCATCACTGGCAAAGTGATAGACCACATGCCCCGAAAATTTCCTTGTACCCAATGCGGTCTATGCTGCCAAAATGTACATTTGTCTTCAGAAACGCAATTTCTAGACCGCGGCAATGGGACATGCATGTACTACGAAGAATTAAGCAAGGGGTGCAGCATCTACGCAGATCGTCCAGACATTTGCCGAGTAGATAAAATGTATAACCTACGCTACTCCCATCTTTATAACTGGGATGAATTTATCAGAATAAACTTATATGTCTGCACCAATCTTGAATCGCAAGATAAAATTCACCACAAAGAAATTCATTTTCAAATGAAATAAATCACAAAAGGATTTCTTAAAAAGAGATTGGCTTTTGTTAATTACTAATATTAATCTCAATTGAAGCAATTCTTTGCAGCTTTATTTTTATAGTCAGCAATTTTTCAAAAAAATAACTTCACGACCATCTGAAAATAGGAATCACATCAGCCAGGCCTTGCCGTCTGTGGCCAAGGCGCCAGATGAACGCTGGGCCACGGACCTGTGCCGGGTGTGGACGGGGCGTGATAGCTGGGCCTCGCTGGCCCTGGTGATCGACTGCTACAGCCGTGAACTGCTGGGCTGGCACCTGAGCCGCAGCGGCCGATCCAAGACGGCTGAATCGGCCTTGGAGCAAGCGCTGATCGCCCGCTATGGGTGCCTGGGCAAGGTCAAGCATCCATTCCTGTTGCGGTCTGACAATGGCCTGGTCTTCACCAGCCGCAGCTACACGGCCCTGGTCAAAAGCTATGGGCTGCAGCAGGAGTTCATCACCCCGTACAGCCCGGAGCAAAACGGCATGGTCGAGCGGGTGATCCGCACGCTCAAAGACCAATGCGTGCACCGCCACCGGTTCGAGACCCTGCAGCACGCCAGTCGCGTGATTGCGGATTGGATCGGCTGGTACAACGACCGGCGCCCTCACCAGGCGCTGGGCATGAAGACCCCTGCTGAGGCCTATGCTTTAGCAGCCTGACCTGTGCAGAAACCGCTGGGTCAATTCAGAAGGAAGCACGAATCACGCTTGGGTGACCTGGCACAAGGGCTCAACTAACGGTAACTGAACGGTAACCAGAAACCATGTTTAGCCGAAAAAGAAAAACGGGTTACAGACTTGTGATCTGTAACCCGTTGATTCATATGGTCGGCGTGGCGGGATTCGAACTCGCGACCCCTTGCACCCCATGCAAGTGCGCTACCAGGCTGCGCTACACGCCGAAGCCAAAATTATAGCAATGTTTTTAAGCCCATTAACGAAAAAACATCAATTTCGAAATTTTTCTGCTGCAACTGCCGCAACGCTCACTGTTCCAGAGCGCTTCCCTGCCGCACGCTGGCCTGGACCTGCTCTTTCAGCTTGGTGCTCGGGTGAAACGTCACCACCCTGCGCGCGGCGATGGGGACTTCCTCGCCCGTGCGCGGGTTACGCCCAGGGCGTGGGGACTTCTCCCGGATTTGGAAATTGCCAAATCCGGTGATCTTGACGTCCTTGCCCTCCATCAAACCCTGGGCCAGCAGTTCGAAGAACGCATCGACCAGGTCTTTGGATTCACGCTTGTTCAAGCCGACCTGGTCAAACAGCAGGTCCGACAGCTGCGCCTTGGTCAAGGCTGCAGCTTCGGCGGCGTCCAGAACATTCGCGATCGGGGTCCCCATGGCGCGGCTCCTCGCCTCAAGCCCGCAGGCGGGCCTGGTGTTGATCTGCCAGGCGAGCGATCACTTGCTGAATGGCGGCATCAATCTCAGCATCCGTCAGGGTGCCTTGGGGATTGGCCAGGGTCAGGCGGATGGCCAGGCTCTTTTCGCCCAGCTGCAGTCCGCCACCGGCCAACAATTCCCCGTTCTTGCCGACTTGGGGGCGATAGACATCAAA
This sequence comes from uncultured Burkholderiaceae bacterium, assembly GCA_964597235.1. GTDB lineage: Bacteria > Pseudomonadota > Gammaproteobacteria > Burkholderiales > Burkholderiaceae_C > CAYZPX01. The sequence continues at coordinate 16,471 of CAZQXQ010000032.1, forward strand.
CAGCACGCTGGACTGCAGGGCCCCGGCGGGCAGGGCCGCAGTGATCGACCCCATCACGTCGGCGTGACTAACGCCCTCGGTCACCACGATGGCCAGATCGCGCTCGATAGGCTGGTGCTTGCTCACGGTCTGGAAGCGCGGCACCTCGCGGCGAACGACGGCATCCAGCGCCAGCTCGAACAGCACAGGGGCTTGCGGCAGGTCCCAGGCCATGCGCCAGCGGGGGTGCAACTCGCCCACATGGCCGATGCATTGGCCGTCCAACAACACCTTGGCGCAACGGCCGGGGTGCATCGCGGGATGCTCGCCGCGGTCGAAAGCCAGGGTGGCGGGCGCCAGCAGAGCCTCAAGGTCGCCCTTGATATCGAAGAAATCCACGGCCTGGCCCTTCACACCCCACTGCAGAGCCTGGGCGGGACCATAGGCCAGGCCCGCGACCTTCATCGGCTGGTGGTAGCCCTGCACGGTGGTGTCGGAATCGGGCACGGACGCGTCGCGCACGAATACGCGCCCAATCTCGAACACCCGTGCACGCGTTGCCTTGCGGTCCAGGTTGAACTTGAGCACCTGCATCAGCGAGCCTAGCAACGAAGAACGCATCACGCTCATCTGGCTGGCGATCGGGTTGAGCAGCTTGATCGGCGCGGGATTGCCGTGCAGCTCGTGCTCCCAGCGCTCTTCAACAAAACTGAAATTGATGGTTTCCTGATAGCCCAGGCCTGCCAGCAGACGGCGCACTGCGAAGGCATTGCGGGTATTTTCCGGCGCCAGCTTGGGCGTGATGGGTGCCAGGGGTGGCGTGGTGGGCAGGTTTTCGAAACCGACGATGCGGGCGATTTCCTCGATCAGGTCTTCCTCGATGGCGATGTCAAAGCGGAACGACGGCGGGGTGACCTTCAGGCTATCGCCATCTTGCTCCCAGGCCAAACCTAGCTTGTCCAGTGCCCCGGTGCATTGGGCGGCCGTCAGGGGCATGCCAATCACCTTGGCCGCGCGGGCGATGCGCACCGTGACCGGCGAGCGCACAGGCATGTTGGTTTTTTGGTCGTCGATCGGGCCGCAGACGGTTTCCGGGGTGCCGCAGATGTCCAGCACCAGCTGGGTGATGCGCTCGATGTGCTCAACGGTATTTTCGGGGTCCACGCCGCGCTCGAAGCGGTGGCCGGCGTCGGTCGAGAAGTTGTAACGGCGCGAACGGCCCGCCACCGCCTTGGGCCACCAGAAGGCCGCCTCGATGTAGATGTTCTGGGTATCGTCCGACACCGCGCTGGCTTGGCCACCCATGATGCCGGCCAGGGATTCCACCTGGGCGTCGTCGGCAATCACGCCCACCTTGGCATCCAGGGCCACGGTGTTGCCGTTGAGCAATTCCAGCGATTCGCCCTCGCGCGCCCAGCGCACGTGCAGGCCGCCCTGGATCTTGTCCAGGTCAAAGATGTGCGAGGGTCGGCCCAGCTCGAACATCACGTAGTTGGAGATGTCCACCAGCGGCGACACGCTGCGCTGGCCGCAGCGCGCCAGGCGGTCCACCATCCACTGCGGCGTCTTGGCCTGCGTGTTGACCTTGCGCACGATGCGCCCAGAAAAACGGCCGCACAAATCGGGAGCGCTGATCTGCACGGGCAGAACGTCCTGCAGCGCAGGCGCCACAGCAGGGAAGCTGGGCTGCTTCAGGGGCGCGCCAGTCAAGGCCGACAGTTCGCGGGCCACGCCCTGGATGCTTAGGCAATGCGCCAAATTGGGCGTGAGCTTGAGGGTGAACAGCGTGTCGTCCAGGTTCAGGTGGGCACGGATGTCCTGCCCCACCGGAGCGCTGGCGTCCAGCTCCAGCAGGCCACCGTGGTCTTCGGACAGCTTCAGCTCGCGGGCCGAGCACAGCATGCCCTGGCTTTCCACGCCGCGCAGCTTGCCCAGCTTGATCAGGAAGGGCTTGCCGTCTTCACCCGGGGGCAGCTCGGCGCCCACCAGCGCGCAAGGAACCTTGATGCCCACGCGCGCATTCGGCGCGCCGCAGACGATGTTCAGCAAGGCGCCCTGCCCCACGTCCACCTGGCACACGCGCAGGCGGTCGGCGTTCGGGTGCTGGACGGCTTCCTTGATCTCGCCCACCACGATCTTGGTGAACGGCGGAGCCACGGGCTGGAGTTCTTCGACTTCCAGGCCGGCCATGGTCAAGGTGTCGGCCAGCTCGGCGGTGGTCAGGGGCGGATTGCAAAACTCGCGCAACCAGGATTCGGGAAATTGCATGGAAAACTCTTTGGCGTGCTATTGAAAAGAGAGCTATTACCGCTTATAAATAGGCGCTTTGAGCATGAAAACAGTCTCAAACCCAATCAACACCAGTGGAAGCCGCTCTCTTTTTTGAATTAACGGAACTGCGACAGGAAGCGGATGTCACCGTCAAAGAACAGGCGCAAATCGTTCACGCCATAACGGAGCATGGTCAGGCGGTCAGGCCCCATGCCAAAGGCAAAGCCGATGTAGGTCTCGGGGTCCAGGCCCATGTTGCGCACCACGTTGGGGTGCACCTGGCCGGAGCCCGCCACTTCCAGCCAACGGCCCGCCAGGGGACCGGACTGGAACTGGATGTCGATCTCGGCGCTGGGCTCAGTGAAAGGGAAGAAGCTGGGACGGAAACGCAGCACCAGGTCTTCGCTCTCGAAGAAGGTGCGGCAGAAATCGGTAAAGACGACCTTCAGGTCCTTGAAGCTGACGTTCTCGCCGATCCACAGGCCTTCGCACTGGTGGAACATGGGCGAGTGGGTGGCATCGGAGTCCACGCGGTAGGTGCGGCCCGGCGCGATCACGCGGATCTCGGGCATGCCGGCGCCGCTGTCGATGGCGGCGCGGTGCTGCTTGACATGCTGCACCGCATGGCGGATCTGCATGGGGCTGGTGTGGGTGCGCAGCAGGTGCGGCGCGGCCTCGGTGCCGCCTTCGACGTAGAAGGTGTCGTGCATCGAGCGGGCGGGATGGTCTTCCGGCGTGTTCAGCGCGGTGAAGTTGAACCAGTCGGTCTCGATCTCCGGACCCTCGGCTACATCAAAACCCATGGATGCGAAGATGCCCTGAATGCGCTCCATGGTCAGCGAGACCGGGTGCAAGCCGCCTTGGCCCCGCTGGCGGCCGGGCAGGGTCACGTCCAGCGCCTCGGCTTGGAGCTGGGCTTCGAGTTCGGCATCGGCCAGCGCCTGGCGGCGGGCGTTCAGGGCGGATTCAATGGCCTGCTTGGCCAGGTTGATGGCGGCACCGCGCGTCTTTTTTTCCTCGACGGACAGCTGCGCCATGCCTTTCATCAGCTCGGTGATGCGTCCGGCCTTGCCCAAAAACTGGGCCTTGGCGTTTTCCAGTTCCGCAGGGGTTGCGCTCTGTGCAAACAAGGCTGTTGCACTGGCGACCAAAGAATCCAACTCGTTCATATCCGACCTCGAAAAAGAACAAGGGCTAGCACCTTTTCAGGCCTAGCCCTTGCCATGCTTGCGCAAGCAGCTATTGAATCAATAGCTAAATATCACGAACTTAGGCAGCCAGCTTGGCCTTGACCTGGTTCACGATGCTGCCGAACGCAGCCTTGTC
>CAZQXQ010000033.1:0-19849 GCA_964597235.1 uncultured Burkholderiaceae bacterium
CAGCCGCATGGTGCGCCTTGGTCCAGGCGATGGTGATGCCGGCCATGCCCATGACACCGGAAAATGCGCCAGCCGCTCGTGGGGCAGGTGCGTTGCGGGCCCTGCGGGCGGCGTGGAGGCGGCGCTCATGCACGCACTTCCAAAGCCAGGCCCAGGGGATAAGGCCCGCTGGCGGGTTGTTGGGCAACGATGTCCTGCAGCGCGGTCTGCAGCAGTTCCTCGATGACCGGGTGGTAGAAGGGCAGTTGCAGCAGGCTTTGGGCGGTCTCGCCGCGCTGGATGGCCCAGGCCAGCAGGTGGGCCAGGTGCTCGCCGCCAGCGGCCAGGATGGAGGCCCCCAGCAGGCGGCCGTCGCGGGCGTCGGCATACACGCGCAGCAGGCTGTCGGTGGCACCCAGGATGCGCGCGCGGCCGTTCTTGTCACCGCTGGCGGTACCAATCACCATGCCCTCGGGCGGCAGCGCATCAAAGCGGGTGCCCACGCTGGCGATGTCGGGGTGGGTAAACGCAATGCCCAGCGCGACCTTGCGCGCAAAGCGGGTGGGGGTGGCGTGGACAGCGTTGTAGCCGGCAATCGCGCCTTCGTCGGCGGCCTCGTGCATCAGCGGACGGTCGGCATTCGCGTCGCCGGCAATGAACACCGGCAAGTCGCCAATCTGCATGGTGGCCGGGTCAAAGCGTGGCGTGCCGCGCTCGTTGAACGGAAAGCCTGCCTCCTGCAGGCCCAGCCCGTCGGTGTTGGGGCGCCGGCCCAGCGCGGCCAGCAGCAGATCGACCTCGGCTTCGCGCTCGCCCGCGCGCATGCGCACGCCGCTCTCGGTGCGCTCCAGGCGGGTTTCCACGCCCAGCCACAGGCCCATTTCGCGGGCAAAGCGGGTGCGGGCACGCTCGTCAATCACCGGGTCGCTGATGCCGCCGACTTGCGCGGCCAGGTCTGCGCCCACCACCTGCACACCCAGGCGGGAGAGCGCCAGCCCCATCTCCAACCCAATCGCACCCAGGCCCAGGATGCCGACGCGGCGCGGCAGGGTGTCGAGCTCAAACAGCGCGTCGGTGGTCACGGTGCGGTCCTGCACCGGCGCCAGCCAGCCGGGCAGCACCGGGCGGGAGCCGGTGGCAATCACCACCGCCTTGGCACGGATGCGCTGCACGCCTTGGGGCGTTTGCACTTCGATCAGCGTGGGCTCCAGAAAGCGGGCGGTGCCCTGCAGCAGGCGCTCGCCGCCGCCCGCCTGGGCCTTGGCGGTGGCGTTGCCGGCAAAAAAGTCGCGCTGCTCTCGCAGCCGCGCCCAGGTGGTGGCCAGGTCGATGGACAGGCCTTCCACGCCCTGCACCCCGATGGCGGGCAGCGCCTTGCGCGTGGCCCACTCAGCCCCGGCGTGCAGCGCCACCTTGGAAGGCATGCAGCCCACCCGCGCGCAGGTGGTGCCCAGCGGGCCCGGGTCGATCAGCCAGAAGTCGCGTCCTGCACGGCGCACTTCACGCAATGCGTACAGGCCGGCACTGCCAGCGCCAAGGATGGCGACATCGGTATGGATTTCTGGATGCATTTGGATTCCTGAGTTTTGCTCTTTATTTGATAGCTACTACCGCTCTAATCCATTGGCCTAGAGGCCAAAAAGCCTTGAAATCGATCATGCGGGGCCGTCCATTGCTTGGAAGCGTCAGCCGATCGCTGTGTTGCGGCTGGCGATATAGCGGGTCACTGCGGCGGAACCCTGGTGGCCGGGGCCTTCATGCAGGGTGGTTTCGCACTCTTGCGCCCAGGCTTCTTCCACCAGGCCGTTGAAGTCTCCGCGCAGCATGTCCAGCGTGTAAAGCATGTCGGTCTGCTTGGGGCCGCCGCTGGTGTGGCCCAGTTGCAGCGGGTGAAAGGCTTCCAGGATCAGCACACCGCCCGGTCGCAGGGCGTTTGCCAGGCGGCGGTGGGCATGGGGCCGCAGGCTGGGAGGCAGATGCACGTAGGTCAGCACCACGGCGTCGAACAGGGTTTCGGCCTGCCAATCGGCCAGGTCGGCCTGCAGCAGTTGCACCGACACCCCCCGGTCCATGGCCAGGGCCTTGGCTTTTTGCAGGCCGATGGCAGAGGCATCGAGTGCCGTGACCTGATGGCCTTGCTGGGCCAGCCAGACGCCGTTGCGCCCCTCGCCGTCGCCGGGCACCAGCACTTTGGAATGCGGTGCGATGCGGTGGGCCTGCTCAGTCAGGAAGGCATTGGGCGCGGTGCCGTATTTGTAGCCTTCGACCGCAAACTGCTGGTCCCAGAAGTTCGTGGCCTGGCTCATGCCGCAGGGCCTCCGTGCAGCACGCTGCCGTCCACATCCAGCACGGTGACCTGGATGGGAAAGCCCTGGCCCACGCTTTGCGTGACGGTGCAATAGGCCTCGAAGCTCGCCAGCACCCGGTCCAGATGTTCCAGCTGGGTGCTGGGCACGCCCAGTTGCAGCGTGGCCTGCATGCCGAGTACGCGCAGGCGGTTATCGGCGTTGCGGCCCACGTCGGCCGTGACCGTGCAGCGCAGCGGATCCGGGTTTTGCTTGAACTTGCGCAGCGCGAACAGCAGCGAGTCGCTCAGGCAGTTGCCCACGGCGGCGCACAGCAGCTGCATCGGCGAGGGGCCGGCCGATTGGCCCAGCGGGGGCGGCTCGTCGCCCAGCAGGGCAGGCACGGGGGCGCCAAAGTCGATTTGGAACTGGTAGTCGCGCTGTTGCTGCAGCGTCACGGTGATCGGGCCATTGCTCATGAAAACTCCTTGAAGTGGGACGGGGTAGAAGCCATTACAGCGCGTTCAGCGGGATTTTGAGGTAGCTCACGCCATTGGCTTCCGGCGGCGGCAGCTCGCCCGCGCGGATGTTGACCTGTACCGAGGGCAGGATCAGCACCGGCATCTCCAGCGTCGCATCGCGCTGGGTGCGCATGGCGACGAAGGCTTCCTCGCTGACGCCATCGTGCACATGGATGTTGCGCGCGCGCTGGTCGGCCACCGTACATTCCCATTGCACTTCGCGGCCGGCCGGGGGGTAGTCATGGCACATGAACAGCCGGGTCTCGGCCGGCAGGCTCAGCAGCTTGCGAATCGACTGGTACAGCGTGTGCGCGTTGCCACCGGGAAAGTCGCAGCGGGCGGTGCCCACGTCCGGCATGAAGAGCGTGTCGCCCACGAACACCGCATCGCCTACCTGGTAGGCCATGCAGGCCGGGGTGTGGCCCGGTACCGACAGGGCCTGCGCCTGGAGCTGGCCGATGGCAAAGGTCTCGCCGTCCTGGAAGAGGTGGTCGAACTGGCGGCCGTCGGTCGCGAACTCGGGCTCCAGGTGAAAGATGTCCTTGAACACGTTCTGCACCTGGGTGATCTTGCCGCCAATCGCAATGCGCCCACCCAGGGCCTTGCGCAGGTAGGGCGCAGCCGAGAGGTGGTCGGCATGGGCGTGGGTTTCCAGGATCCAGTCCACCGTCAGGTGCTGTTCGCGCACAAAGGCGATCAGCTGGTCGGCGGAAGTGGTGCGGGTGCGGCCGGATTTGGGGTCGTAGTCCAGCACCGAGTCCACCAGCGCGCAGTGGCCGCCGGGCGCATCGAACACCACGTAGGACACCGTCCAGGTGGCTGGATCAAAGAAGGCTTTCACTTGGGTTGGCATGGCAGACTCCATCAACAGTTGGTGATAAAACAAAGTATGTTTGAATAATATATCAATTAATATACAATTGCCAGCATCGATGAAAGTGAGGCTTTTGATGGATGCCGTTCAAGAACTTCCGGTCGATTTCGACCAAATGCGCAGCGCCGCCGACCGCGCCTGCCGCTTGATGAAGGTGCTCTCCAACCCCGACCGGCTGCTGCTGCTGTGCCAGATCAGCCAGGGCGAGCGGTCGGTGGGAGAGCTGGAAACCCTGGTCGGCGTGCTGCAACCCACCCTGTCGCAGCAACTGGGCGTGTTGCGGGAGGAGGGCGTGGTCGCCACCCGACGCGAGGGCAAACACATTTACTACCGCATCGACAGCCCAGCCGCTTTGGCCGTGATGGCGGTGCTGTTTGAACAATTTTGTGCAACGAAGGAGTGCGAAGCATGATGATCGACTGGAACAACTTCACCCCCTGGATGTCGCTGGCCGGCGGCATCGTGCTGGGACTGGCTTCGGCGCTGTTCATTTTGTTCAACGGGCGGGTGCTGGGCATCAGCGGCATCGTGGGCGGTCTGCTGCGGCCCAAGACCCGCGACATCGTCTGGCGCCTGTCTTTCCTGCTGGGGATGCTGGTGGCGCCCAGCCTGTATGTGGCGTTCATCGGCCCGATGCAAGCCACCATCGATGCCAGCTGGGCCATGGTGATCGTCGCTGGCCTGCTGGTGGGCGTGGGCACCCGCTACGGCTCGGGCTGCACCAGCGGCCACGGCGTGTGCGGCCTGTCGCGCATGTCGCCCCGCTCGCTGGTGGCCACGCTGTCCTTCATGGCGGCCGGGTTCATCACTGTCTTTTTGCTGCGCCACGCCTTCGCGTGATCGGTCCGTTTTCAAGAGTAGGAGTACTCCATGGCACACCGTTTGATGGAATTCATCGTGGGTCTCGTGTTTGGCATCGGCCTCATCCTGGCCGGCATGACCGACCCGGCCAAGGTCAAGGGCTTTCTGGACCTGGCCGGCGCCTGGGATCCCTCGCTCGCCTTTGTGATGGGCGGCGCGATCCTGGTCGGCATTGGCGCCTTTTTTGTGGCCCGCAAGCGCACCACGGCCTTCCTGGGGGGCGCGATGCACTTGCCCACCGCGCGCCACATCGACAAGCGCCTGGTGGTCGGCAGCCTGATGTTTGGCGCGGGTTGGGGCGTGGCGGGTTTTTGCCCTGGCCCGGCCCTGGTGTCGGCTGGCGCCGGCCAGCCCAAGGCCATTGTGTTTGTGGTGGCGATGGTGGCCGGCATGGCGATCTTCGAGTGGCTCGAATCCCGCCGCTCGGCCTGACGCGACACCTGCCTCTGTCTCCGTTTCCACTTTGAGCCACCACGGCACGGAAGGTCCGCGATGAACCCCATTCCCGACTGGCTGCGCAACTACCGGGCCTCCTGGCTGGCTGGGGATGCGGTGGCGGGGCTGATCGTCACGGTGATGCTGATCCCGCAGAGCCTGGCCTATGCCCTGCTCGCGGGCCTTCCGGCCGAAGTGGGCTTGTACGCCAGCCTGCTGCCTATCGTGGCCTATGCGCTGCTGGGCTCCAGCATGACGCTGGCGGTCGGCCCGGTGGCGGTTGTCTCGCTGATGACGGCCAGCGCCCTGCAGCCGCTGGCGGCACCCGGCTCGGCCGACTATGTGCAGCTGGCGGTGCTGCTGTCGCTGCTGTCCGGCGCGATGCTGTTGGTGTTTGGCCTGCTGCGCTTTGGTTTTTTGGCGCATTTCTTGAGCCACCCGGTGATCAGCGGCTTTATCACCGGCTCGGCGGTGCTGATTGCCGTGGGCCAGCTCAAGCACTTGCTGGGCGTCAAGGCCCAGGGCGAGAACGTGTTTCACACCCTGCTGGCCCTGGCCCAGGCGCTGCCGGGCACCAACTTGACGGTGCTGGCGCTGGGCGGCAGTAGCCTCATCTTCCTCTGGTTTGCGCGCAAGTACCTGGCCAAGTTGCTGGTGGGCGTGGGGCTGCCCGCCAAGGCGGCCGACATGGCGGCCAAGCTGGCACCGATGCTGGCCGTGATCGTTTCCACCGCCGTGGTCGCCGCCTGGGGGCTGGACCGCTCGCACGGCGTGCCGGTGGTGGGCACGGTGCCGCAAGGCCTGCCCAGTGTGGGCCTGCCGGCGTTCGATGTGGCCGCGCTCCAGGCGCTGTGGCTGCCGGCGCTGCTGATTTCGCTAGTCGGCTTTGTCGAGAGCGTGTCGGTCGCGCAGTCGCTGGCGCTCAAGCGGCAGCAGCGCATCCAGCCCAACCGCGAGCTGTTGGGCCTGGGCGCGGCCAACCTGGCTAGCGCGTTCTCGGGCGGGTTTCCGGTCACCGGCGGCTTTGCCCGGTCGGTGGTCAACTTTGCCGCCGGGGCGAACACGCCGCTGGCCGGGGTGATTTCTGCCGCGCTGATGGCGTTGGTGGTCGCCTTCTTCACCGGCTGGTTCCATGCGCTGCCCCAGGCGGTGCTGGCCGCCACCATCATCATCGCCGTGACTGGCCTGATTGACCTAGACACCCTGCGCGAGGCCTGGCACTACGACAAGGCCGACGCGCTGTCGCTGATTGCCACTGCGCTCGGCGTGATGGCACTGGGCGTGGAGGCGGGCATCCTGCTGGGCGTAGCGCTGTCGCTGGGCACGCTGGTCTGGCGCAGCAGCCACCCGCACATGGCGGTGGTGGGGCGGGTGCCCGGCACCGAGCATTTCCGCAATGTTGATCGTCACCAGGTGGTCACCGAGCCCGGCCTGATCGCGGTGCGCGTGGACGAGAGCCTGTACTTTGCCAACGCCAGCGTGCTGCAGGACCGCATCGAGGCCCTGGTCCATGCCGACCCCGCCGTGCGCCATGTGTTGCTGGTGTGTTCCGCCGTCAACCAGATTGATGCGACCGCTTTGGGCGTGCTGGGCGAGCTGGAGCGCAGCCTGGGCCAGCGTGGCATCCGCCTGCTGCTGTCCGAGGTCAAGGGGCCGGTGATGGACCGGCTGCAGGGCACGGACTTTGGCCGGCGCATGCAAGGCAAGGTGTTCCTGAGCACCCACGCCGCCTTTGCTGACGTGGCGGCGCACAAGCCGGCGTGATTTCTAGCAAAATCGGGCGCTAGACCAATGGATACCAGCGGTTCTAGCTATCAAAAAGAGATCTCTGTGCCCGCTTCTGCTTCCCTTCCCACCCAACTGCAATCCGCCAACCCTGCCGACTGGCCCGTGGCCCCGGGCTGGCAGCCTTTGGTTGACGACTTCTTTGCCAGCGCCCATGGCCAGGGCCTGCTGGGGTTTCTGCGCCAGCGGCTCGCTGCAGGTGCTGCCATCTTCCCGCCCCGACCGCTGCGCGCGTTGGAGCTGACCCCGCCTGAAGAGGTGCGCGTGGTCATCCTGGGCCAGGACCCCTACCACGGCCGGGGCCAGGCCGAGGGGCTGGCCTTCTCAGTGGCGCCGGGCGTGCGCCTGCCGCCCTCGTTGCAAAACATCTTCAAGGAGCTGGAGCGCGATCTGGGCACGCCCTGGCCGGCGTTTCCGCAACCCGGCGGCAGCCTGGTCAAGTGGGCGAAAAACGGCGTGCTCTTGCTCAACACCTGCTTGACGGTGGAGGAGGGCCAGCCCGCCAGCCACGCCGGCAAGGGCTGGGAAGTCCTCACGGACGCCGTCATCCGCCATGTGGCGCAGGGAACGCGGCCGGTGGTGTTCATGCTGTGGGGCGCGCATGCCCAGTCCAAGCGGGCGGTGATTCCCCAGGACCGGGGGCATCTGGTGCTGGCGGCCAACCACCCCTCGCCCTTGTCGGCGCTGCGCCCGCCCCAGCCCTTCATTGGCTGCGGGCATTTTGGGCAGGCGCGGGCGTTTCGGCTCGCGCAGGAGGCCGCGCTTACGCCCCAGACCGCTCCAGCAGCATCGCATCCCCATAGCTGAAGAACCGGTACCCCCGCGCAATCGCATACCGGTACAGCCCCATGATCGGCGCGTAGCCGGCAAAGGCGCTGACCAGCATCATCAGCGTGCTCTTGGGCAGGTGGAAGTTGGTCAGCAGCAGGTCCACCACCTGGAACTGGAAGCCGGGCGTGATGAAGATGGTCGTGTCGCCCGAGACCTGACCCGTTTGGGCCCAGGATTCCAGCGTGCGCACCGTGGTCGTGCCCACGGCCACCACCCGGCCGCCGCGCTGGCGGCAGCGCTCCAGCGCGGCCAGCGTGGGTAGGGGGATCTCGTACCACTCGCTGTGCATCTGGTGCTCGGCCAGGTTCTCGGTCTTCACGGGCTGGAAGGTGCCAGCGCCCACGTGCAGCGTGACGTTGGCGCGCTCGATGCCGCGCGCGGCCAGGTCGGCCAGCACGCCCTCGTCGAAATGCAGCGCTGCCGTAGGCGCGGCCACCGCGCCGGGCGACTTGGCGAACACGGTCTGGTAGCGCTCGGCGTCCTCGGCGGCATTGGGATCGTCGCCCTCGGCCTGCTGGCGCTCGATGTAGGGCGGCAGCGGCAGGTGGCCGTGGCGGTCCATCAGCGTCCAGGCGGTTTCGTTGGCGGGGCCCTGCAGCGCCAGACGGAACAGCGGGCCGTTGTCGTCGGGGTAGCGGCCCAGCAGCACGGCGTCAAAGCCGCCGCCATGCAAGCCTCCAGCCAGGTGCATCACGCCACCGGGCAGGGGCTTCTTGCTGACTTTCATGTGCGCGACCACTTCGGGGCGCTGGCCCTCAGGCGTCGGGAGCACGCGCTCGATCAGGAGTTCCAGCCGGCCGCCGCTGGCTTTTTCGCCAAAGATGCGGGCCTTGACCACCTGGGTGTCGTTGAACACCAGCAGGTCGCCGGCGCGCAGCAGGTTGGGCAGCTCGCGAAAGATGCGGTCCACTGGCTGGCGGCCGCGGCCATCGAGCAGGCGGGAGCTGCTGCGCTCGGGCGCCGGGTGCTGGGCGATCAGCTCGGGCGGGAGCTGAAAGTCGAAGTCGTTCAGGGTGAATGCGGCGGGCGCCGAGGCAGGGGAAGAGACAAAGTCGGTCATAGGGCTTGAGGGCTGGACGGGCCCGTACCAAGGACAAAGAGAAGGAAGGACAAAGGGAAAACAGGGTCGCGATTGTCCCATGTTGCACCGCGTCATAATCGCGCCGCTGCCTGCGGGTGGCGTTCTTCTCGTTCTTCTTTTTTCCTGTCTCCGCCCCTTCGGGCGTCCCCGTTTGCAAGGAACCGCGATGCCGCTCGTCGTCTTCAACCAGAAGGGTGGGGTGGGCAAGTCCACCATCGCCAGCAACCTCGCCGCGATCAGCGCCCAGCAGGGCCGGCGCACGCTGCTCATCGATCTGGACCAGCAGGCCAATTCCAGCGCCTACCTGCTCGGCCAGGCCCCCGCCGCGGACCAGCCCAGCGTGGCGACCTTCTTCGACCAAACCCTGGGCTTTAGCCTGCGCCCCGAGCCGCCCCAGGCTTTTATCGTGCGCACGCCGTTTGAGGGACTGGACCTGATGGCCTCCAGCCCCCGGCTGGACGAGCTGCAGGTCAAGCTCGAATCACGCCACAAGATCTACAAGTTGCGCGAGGCGCTGCAAGCCCTGGCGGCAGACTACGAGCGCATCTACATCGACACCCCGCCGGCGCTGAACTTCTACACCCGCTCCGCGCTGATGGGCGCCAGCGGTTGCCTGATCCCGTTTGATTGCGACGACTTTTCGCGCCAGGCGCTGTACACCCTGCTGGCCAACGTGCAGGAAATCCGCGCCGATCACAACCCCGGCCTGCAGGTGCGCGGCATCGTGGTCAACCAGTTCCAGCCCCGTGCCAAGCTGCCGCAGCAGCTGGTCCAGGCCCTGATCGACGAGGGTTTGCCCGTGCTGCAGCCCTACCTGCCCAGCTCTATCAAGGTCCGCGAATCGCACCAGCGCGCGTTACCCATGATTCACCTGGACCCCCGCCACGCGCTGACCCAGGCTTTTGTGGCGCTGCACGATGGGCTGTTGGCCGCCGAGGCTCATCAAAAATAATAGCTAGAACCGCTCGAATTGATTGGGCTAGAGGCCAAAAAGACCATGAACCCCGAAGCGGCGATCAGACCGCCGTGACCCGTACCTGCGGCCGCAGCGCCTGTATGTCCGCTGGATGCGCCAGCGCGGTGCCGGGGTGCAACAGCGCGGCACCGCCAGCGGCCATGGCCCAACGCAGGGCTTCGGGCGGGGGCTCGCCCTGGTCCAGCGCCCAGGTCAAAGCTGCCAGAAAGCAGTCGCCCGCGCCGGTGGTGCCGGTGGCGGCGGACAAGGGCAGGGCGGGGGCTTCCCACACGCCGTCTTTGGTGGCCAGCACGGCACCCTGTTCGCCCAGCGAGAGCGCGACCATCGCGGCCTCGCCTTGGGTGATCAACGACTGGGCGGCAGCCCGCCAGGCCGGGGCGTCTTCCAGCGGCAGGCCGGTGTGCTCGCGCAGCTCGCGCAGGCTGGGCTTGACCAGAGAGACACCCGCTTGCAGCGCGGCGGCCAGTGCGGCGCCGGAGCTGTCCACCACCAGCCGGCCACCTTTGGCACGGGCCAGGGCCGCCACGCGGGCGTAGAAGTCGTCGGGCACACCGGGCGGCAAGCTGCCGCTGGCAATCCACCAGCGCGGCGCCGGGTCTTGGGCGGCCAGCGCGTCCAGCAGGGCCTGCCACTCGGCGGGCTGCACTTGGGGGCCAGGCAGCACGAAGCGGAATTCCTGGCCGGTGGCGGTCTCGACCACGGAAAAGTTCTCCCGCGTATGCCCCGCAATCGGCAGCACACGGGTGGCCACGCCCTCGGCCTGCAGCAGTTGCTGGGCCTGGGCGCCCGTGGGGCCGCCAGCCAGCATCCAGGCCTCGACCTGCGCGCCCAGACGGTGCAGCACCCGCGCTACGTTCACTCCGCCGCCACCCGGATGGCGGCACACGGGGCCGCAGCGCAGCTTGTGCGTGGGGGTGATGCGCTCGGCGGAAGTGGCCAGGTCCAGCGCGGGGTTCAGGGTCAGGGTGATCAGGGCAGACATGGGTTCACCAGGTTTTTTCCGCAAACCCTGACCAGAGCTCGTTCAGATCGGGGAAGTTCCAGCCCTCCGGATCTTCCCGCGACATGATCTTGTCGTTGGTGCTGGGCTTGGACAGGTCCAGCACCTCGGGCGGGATGCGCAGACCCGATTTGGTCGAGAAAAACACCTTGACCAGCGGCGTGGTGAGCGCGTCGGGCGTCTGCGCCACCACCACCCCCAGGCGGCCCGAGTGCAGCCGCACCAGCGAGCCTACGGGGTAGATGCCGATGCTTTTGACGAAGGCATGAAAGATGCGCTGGTCGAAATGGTCGTGGGTCCATTCAGACATGCGGCGCAGCGATTCGGCGGGGTCCCAGCCGGCCTTGTACGGGCGGTTGGACGTGATGGCGTCATACACATCGCAGACAGCCGCCATGCGGGCGATCACGCTGATGCCCTCGCCCTGGAGCTTGTCGGGGTAGCCCGTGCCATCGACTTTTTCGTGGTGGTGCAGGCAGGCATCGAGGACGGCAGCGTGCTGGTTTTCTCCCCGGCTCAGCATCTCGTAGCCCAGGCGGGGGTGGCTGCGCACCACGGCAAATTCTGCGTCGGTGAGCCGGCCTGGCTTGTTCAGAATGGCCAGCGGAATCACGGCCTTGCCCAGGTCGTGCATCAGCCCGGCCATGCCCGACAGCCGGACATGCTGTTCGTCCAGCTTGAGTTGCTTGGCCAGCGCCACCATCAGGGCGCACACGGCCACCGAATGCATGTAGCTGTAATCGTCGGCCGTCTTCAAGCGGGCCAGGCTGACCAGCGCGTGCGGGTTGCGCGTGACCGAGTCGCTGATCTTGTCCACCACGATTTTGGCGTTGGCCTCGTCGATGGCCTTGCCCATCCGGGCCTCGTTGAACATGGATACCACCGCCTGCTTGGATTCGCGACAAATCGTGGCGGCCACCTTGAGTTCGTGCTCCATGTCGGTGGGGCGCAGCGTATGGGCTGGGCGCGCTGCCGCCGCGGTGTCGGTGGGGCTGAGGGGCGTGGTGGGCGCTTCGGTCGGATCGTCCAGGTGGTCCAGGTCGGTGTCGATCTGGGCCTCGGCCTCCTCGCGCGAGACCGACGGGACGTCCGCACGGACATCCAGCCCCTTGGAGGTGTCGATCCAGCATTCCTGGATGGTCGTGTCTTTCAGGCTGGCCAGGTCCTGGGGGTCCTTGAGCAAGAAGCTGGTTCGCCAGAAGGGGTGTTCCATCCAGGAGCCGCACAGCTCATACAGGTACATCCCCAGGGTCAGGTCTTTGATGTGAATGCGCTTGAGCATGAAAAAAGCCAAGGGCTTTGAAAAAGAAACAAGGAAAAAGGAAACAAAGAAGAGAAACCGGCGAAGAGAAACGGGAGCGCAAGTAGAAAAAACGCTCGTAGAGACATCCATCATGGTAGCCTTTTTGCACGGTTGTGTGACCGTGTTTTTCTGTCATCCTCGCTGCATGTCCGCCGCTCCCCACGATGTCCCTCACGCCGCTGCGCCCCCGGCGGCTAAGCCCGCCCGCAAGGCGCCCAGCCCGGCGCAGCAGGCGCTGCACAAACTTGGCTTGACGCGCGACATCGACCTGGCCCTGCACCTGCCGCTGCGCTACGAGGACGAGACCCGCATCACCCCCCTGCGCAATGCCCGCGACGGCGACACCGTGCAGATCGAGGCCACCGTCACCGCCTGCGAAGTCCAGCTGCGCCCGCGCCGCATGCTGCTGGTGCAGGTGGACGACGGCACGGGCACCTGCGAGCTGCGGTTTTTCAGCTTCTACCCCTCGCACCAGAAGACCATGGCCGTGGGCGCACGCTTGCGCATCCGGGGCGAGGTCAAGGGCGGTTTCTGGGGGCGGCAGATGCTGCACCCGGCCTTTCGCCTGGCCGGTGGCGAGCTGCCCACCGCGCTGACCCCCGTCTATCCCAGCACCGCCGCCTTGCCCCAGGCGTATTTGCGTCGGGCCATCGTCACCGCGCTGCAGCGGGTGGAGCTGTCCGAAACCCTGCCGCCCGACGCCCCGCCCGCGCCGGTGGATCGCTTCCTGGGCCGCGATCCGGCGGGTGCGCGGTTTGAGAGCCAAAATGCCCGTCATGGCTTATGGAGTCTGCGCAATGCGCTCACTTTTTTGCATCATCCTACGCCTGACGTGGCCCTGTCCACGCTGGAAGACCACAGCCATCCCGCCTGGCAGCGCCTGAAGGCCGAGGAACTGCTGGCCCAGCAGCTGTCGCAGCAGCAATCCCGCCGCGAGCGCGACCGCCTGCGCGCCCCGGTGCTGCGCCCGGCCCCGCCCGCGGACGGCGGCCTGCCGCTGCACGAGCAGCTGCTGGCGGTGCTGCCCTTTGACCTCACGGCCGCCCAGCGCCGCGTGGGCACCGAGATCGCCGCTGACCTGGCCCGGCCCACGCCCATGCACCGATTGCTGCAGGGTGACGTGGGATCGGGCAAGACCGTGGTCGCCGCGCTGGCCGCCACGCTGGCGATCGACGCCGGCTGGCAATGCGCGCTGATGGCACCCACCGAAATCCTGGCCGAGCAGCATTTCGCCAAGCTGGTCGGCTGGCTGGAGCCCCTGCTGGCGGCCCGGGGCCAGCGCGTGGCCTGGCTGGTCGGCGGCCAGAAAAAGAAGGAACGCGCCGCGATGCTCGCCCAGATCGAAAGCGGCGAGGCCGCGCTGGTCGTGGGCACGCACGCCGTCATCCAGGACCAGGTGCATTTCAAGAACCTGGCGCTGGCGCTGATCGACGAGCAGCACCGCTTTGGCGTGGCCCAGCGCCTGGCGCTGCGGCAGAAGCTGGCCCACCACGGGCTGGAGCCGCACCTGCTGATGATGAGCGCCACCCCCATCCCGCGCACGCTGGCGATGAGCTACTACGCCGACCTGGACGTGTCCGTCATCGACGAGCTACCCCCCGGGCGCACCCCCATCGTCACCAAGCTGATCGCTGACAGCCGCAAGGACGAGGTGATTGCCCGCATTGGCGCCCAGGTGGCCGCCGGCCGGCAGGTCTATTGGGTCTGCCCGCTGATCGAGGAGAGCGAGGCGCTGGACCTGTCCAACGCCACCGCCACCCACGCCCATTTGAGCGAGGCCCTGCCTGGCGTCGAGGTTGGCCTCTTGCACTCGCGCATGCCCAGCGCCGAGAAGAAGGCGGTGATGACGCGCTTCAGTGCCGGGCAGATGGGCGTGCTGGTCAGTACCACGGTGATCGAGGTGGGCGTGGACGTGCCCAACGCCTCGCTGATGGTGATCGAGCACGCCGAGCGCTTTGGCCTGAGCCAGCTGCACCAGCTGCGCGGGCGCGTGGGCCGGGGCGCGGCGGCTTCGGCCTGCGTGCTGCTGTATGCCACCAACGAGAGCGGCCGCGTCGGCGAGACCGCCAAGGAGCGCCTGCGCGCCATGGCTGAGACCAACGACGGCTTCGAGATCGCCCGCCGCGACCTGGACATCCGCGGCCCCGGCGAGTTTTTGGGCGCCCGCCAGTCGGGCGACGCCCTGCTGCGCTTTGCCGACCTGGCCACCGACACCGCCCTGCTCGAATGGGCCCGCGAACTGGCCCCGCAGATGCTGGACCGCCACCCCGAGCTCGCTCGCCGGCATGTGGCCCGCTGGCTGGGCGGGCGGGCGGAGTTTTTGAAGGCGTGAGTAGCGTTGTACGGATGACATCCGGACGCTATGATGGGTCAGCTTCAGAATGTAGGCATTGCCATGAGCACCTTGAACCTCTCCAAAACCGAACGGATTGATGTCCGGGCCACCAGCGCTGTCAAACAGCTGCTGCAGGAAGCAGCGCGCGTTTCCCACAAAAATGTCAGCGAATTTCTGCTGGATGCCGGGGTGACCGCTGCCAACCAGGCACTGGCAGATCGTCGCCATTTTTCGCTGAGCGATGGGCAGTGGGAGGCTTTTCAGCAAGCACTGGATCGCCCGGTACAAGCCAGGCCGCGGCTGAAGAAACTGCTCGGCGAACCTGGGGTTCTGGGTTGAGTGCGGGCTATGAACCGGTCCGCAAGCTCTCGCCTGCGGATTCGGTCGAAATGTTCGACTGTGGGCAAGCGGCACTCAATCAGTTCCTGCTCCGTTACGCACTCGTCAACCAGAAAGCCAACAGCGCGCAAACTTACGTTTGCTGCCTGCGCAGCGAGGTGGTGGGCTTTTACAGTCTGGCCGTCGGAAGCGTCGAGCCGGAGGATGCTCCTGCACGTGTCACCAAGGGTTTGGCCAAGCATCCTGTGCCGGTCATGATCCTGGCACGACTGGCGGTGGATCGTCAGCACCAAGGGCAAGGTTTGGGTCAGGCACTGCTGAAAGATGCACTGCTGCGCACCGCCCAAGCCGCGGAGATCGCGGGTATTCGGTGTCTGCTGGTTCACGCCAAGGATGAGTCGGCAAGGCAGTGGTATGCCTCCTGGGAATTTGAGGCCAGCCCGACCGATCCTTACCACCTGTTCTTGATGCTCAAGGATCTCAAAGCGTTATTGGCATGACTAGGATCCCCACAAAGCCCCGGCGATTACCAACCTCCTGGCTTTCTGGTCACCGACACCGCCCTGCTCGAATGGACCCGCTGGCTGGGCGGGCGGGCGGAGTTTTTGAAGGCGTGACAATCCCCCCATGACTCTGACCGAACTCAAATACATCGTTGCCGTTGCCCGAGAAAAGCACTTTGGCAAGGCGGCGGAAGCCTGTTTTGTCTCGCAGCCCACGCTGTCGGTGGCGATCAAGAAGCTGGAAGAAGAGCTGGACGTCAAGCTGTTTGAGCGCAGCGCGGGCGAGGTGACCGTTACCCCGCTGGGCGAGGAGATCGTGCGCCAGGCGCAGAGCGTGCTGGAACAGGCGGCGGAGATCAAGGAGATTGCCAAGCGCGGCAAGGACCCGCTGGCGGGCCCGCTGACCTTGGGCGTGATCTACACGATTGGCCCCTACCTCCTGCCCGAGCTGGTGCGCCAGGCCATCGACCGCATCCCGCAGATGCCGCTGATGCTGCAGGAGAACTTCACCGTCAAGCTGCTGGAGATGCTGCGCATGGGCGAGATCGACTGCGCCATCCTGGCCGAGCCCTTCCCGGATGCTGGCCTGGCGATCGCCCCGCTGTACGACGAGCCTTTCATGGCGGCGGTGCCCAGCAGCCATCCACTGGCAGCGCACAAATCCATCACTGCCGACCAGCTCAAGAACGAGACCATGCTGTTGCTGGGCGCGGGCCATTGCTTTCGCGACCATGTGTTGGAGGTCTGCCCGGAGTTCGCCCGTTTTTCCAGCAACGCCGAGGGCATCCGCAAGTCCTTCGAGGGCTCGTCGCTGGAGACCATCAAGCACATGGTGGCCGCCGGCATGGGCGTGACGCTGGTGCCGCGCCTGTCGGTGCCCCGCGAGGCCCTGGCCTCCCGCCGGCGCAAGACCGACGAGGCCTATATCCGCTACCTGCCCATCACCGAGGCCGATGGCACCCCGCCGCCCACCCGCCGCGTGGTGCTGGCCTGGCGGCGCAGCTTTACCCGCTACGAGGCGATTGCTGCGCTGCGCAATGCGATTTACGCCTGCGAATTGCCGGGTGTCACACGGCTGTCTTGAGGCGGGGCTAGGCTAAAGTGAGGGGCTCGTGCAGGCGCGTTGCCGTGGGTGGCGCGCCTCCTTCTTCATTCACGTTTAGCACCAAGGAGCGCTCCCATGGCCAAGGCTTCCAGCAAAAAGACAGCGGCAACTGCCACGTCGGCACCCGCCATCCACATCGGCATCAGCGACCAGGACCGCGCTGCCATCGCCCAGGGCCTGTCGCGCCTGCTGGCCGACACCTACACCCTCTACCTGACCACGCACAACTTCCACTGGAACGTGACGGGGCCCATGTTCAACACCCTGCACACCATGTTCATGGTGCAGTACACCGAGCTGTGGAATGCGGTTGATCCCATCGCTGAGCGTATCCGCTCGCTGGGCCATATCGCCCCCGGATCCTATGCCGAATTTGGCAAGCTGGCCACTGTGCCCGATGCGCCCGCCAAGCCGCCCAAGGCGCTGGAGATGGTGCGCTTGCTGGTCGAAGGCCACGAGGCCGTCGCCCGCACCGCACGCAGCTTGTTCCCCCTGGCCGACCAGGCCAGCGACGAGCCCACTGCCGACCTGCTGACCCAGCGCCTGACGGTGCACGAGCAGACGGCCTGGATGCTGCGCTCGCTGCTCGAAGAATAAGGCCGCCCTCCAGGACCCCCGCCATGGCCAAACACCGCAAAGCCCCGCCCAAGCCCGCGCCCGCCGAGGTCGAACTCAAGCTGGCGCTGCCCACCAGCGACCCTGCCGGCCTGGCTCAGCGCCTGGCCCGGGTCCCGATGCTGGCGGCCTGCGTGTCCACGGTCCAGGTTCTGGAGAACCGCTATGTCGATACGCCCGACGGCCACCTGCAGGCGGCGCGCATGGCGCTGCGCCTGCGTCGCGTGGGCATTGCCGAGGCGCCGCAGTGGCTACAGACTTTCAAGACGGCCGATGCCGGCAACTCGGCCCTGGCCCAGCGGGGCGAATGGGAGCATCCCGTGTCCGGCCCCGCGCTGGATGAAGCCCTGCTGCGCCAGGCTGCGCCCTGGAAAGCCCTGGACCCAGAAGGGCGCCTGTTTCGCCAGCTGCAGCCGCGCTTTGGCACGGCCTTTGAGCGCCGCACCTGGGTCGTGCGCCCGCGCGAGGGCGTGGTGATCGAGGTGGCGCTGGACATTGGCGAGATCACCGCCGACGCGGACCGTGCCCCCCTGTGCGAGCTGGAGCTGGAACTGCGCGAAGGCCCGCCCGAGGCGCTGTTCACCCTGGCCCGCCACATCGCCCGCGAGGTCGCCGTCTGGCCCCTGGCGGCCAGCAAGGCGCAGCGCGGCAATGCCTTGCGCGCCGCCACCCTGTACGCCCCCCGCCGCGCCCAGCCGCCTGCTGTGCGCGAGGTCTCCCGCTGGGCCGACCTGGCCCGTCCCGTGCTGGCCGAGGCCCTGGCGCAGTGCGGTGACAACCTTCATGCCCTGCGCTTTGCCGACACCTCCGAGCTGGTCCATCAGGCGCGGGTGGGCTGGCGGCGTTTTCGCAGCCTGTTGCGCCTGGTGCGGCCGCTGTGCCAGGCCCTGCCGCCGCCGCAGACCGAGGCCCTGCCGGTGCTCTGGGGCGCACTGGGCCGCCTGCGCGACCTGGACGTGGCCCGCACCGAAACCCTGCCCCGCCTGCAGGCCGCCTACTTGGGTGCCGCCTTGCACGCCGAAGAGGGCCTGGGCCGCCATGGCCGCCGCCGCGTGCAGGACTGGGCGGCCTTGACCGAAGCCTTTGACCAGGCCGCTGCCCAGCAGCGCCAACTGGTGCGCCATGCCTTGCAAACCCCCGCCGTGGGCGCTGACATGCTGGCGCTATGGGCCTGGCTGGAATCGCTGAACGCCCCGGGCGCCTTGTCCGTGCCGGGCTTGCGCCGCCCCTCGGTGCAAGGGCTGCGGCGCTGGACCCGCCAGCGCGTGGACCGCCTGCACCGTCGCTGGCGCGAGGCCCTGCGCGACCAGGCCAGTCTGGCCAGCCAGCACCGCGCCCGCATCCTGGCCAAGCAACTGCGCTACGCCATCGAGGCCTTGCAGCCCCTGTTGCCTGACCGTGCCCAAGATTGGCGCGAGGAAGCCGCCGATTGGCAGCAAAGCCTGGGCGAAGCCCGGGACGGCGCCCAGGCGGCCCTGCTGGCCCAGGAGCTGGAGGTGCCGGTGGGTGCGCTGGAGTTCTTGCGCGGCCATGCCGCCGCCCGCCCGGCCTGATTCGATTTCTTGTTTGTATTTTCCTGAGACCCCACCGCATGAGCACGCAGGCGCGCAGCCGTTTTTCCCTGTACCTGGATCTGATTCGCTGGGATCGCCCCGCCGGCTGGCTGGTGCTGATCTGGCCTACCTTGAGCGCCCTGTGGATTGCTGCTGGGGGCTTTCCCGGCTGGCACCTGCTGGCGGTGTTTGCCCTGGGCACCATCCTGATGCGCAGCGCCGGTTGCTGCATCAACGATGTGGCTGACCGCAATTTCGACCGCCATGTCAAGCGCACCGCGCACCGGCCCGTCACGGCGGGCCTGGTCTCGGTCAAGGAGGCGCTGTGGGTGGGTGCCGTGCTGGCGCTGGTCTCACTGGCGCTGGTGCTCACCACCAACGCAGCGGCCGTGGCCTGGTCGGTACCGGCGGTACTGGTGACGATTGCCTATCCGTTTGCCAAGCGCTATGTCTCCATGCCGCAGGCCGTGCTGGGGGTGGCCTTCAACTTTGGCATCGTGATTGCTTTCGCCGCCGTGCAGGGCGAGGTGCCGGTGCTGGCCTGGGTGCTGTGGCTGGGCAACCTGTTCTGGGTGCTGGCTTACGACACCGAATACGCCATGGTGGACCGCGACGACGACCTCAAGATCGGCATGAAGACTTCGGCTATCACGCTGGGCCGCTTCGACGTCGCCGCCATCGTGGTCTTCTACTTGCTCAGCCTGGGCCTGTGGGCCGGCGCGCTGTGGCAGCGCCTGCCCGGCCCCTGGTTTGGCCTGGCGCTGGCCGTGGCGCTGGCCCAGGTGGTGTGGCACTGGAGCTTGATCCGCCACCGCACCCGCGAAGGTTGCTTCAAGGCCTTCAAGGAAAACCACTGGTTGGGGCTGACGCTGTTTGTAGGCGTGGTGGCCAGTTACATGGTCGGATAGACGCTCTCTTTTTAAGAGCTAGAACCGCTGGTATCCATTGGTCTGGAGGCCAATTTAACCTCTAAATCCTCGGCGATGCCAGCTCAGGCGCCAAACTCGTCGCCCAGCGCTTGGGCCCGCTGCTCGGCGGCCTGCATGGCGCGCACGAAGGCCTCGCCCACGCCGTCCTTGGCCATGGATTGCAGCGCGGCGTAGGTGGTGCCACCCTTGGAGGTGACGCGCTCGCGCAGTACGGCGGGGGGCTCGTCGGAGCGGCGGGCCAGTTCTGCGGCGCCGGCAAAGGTGGCCACGGCCAGCTGGTGGGCCTGCGCGGCGCTCAGGCCCATGCCCACGCCGGCCTGGGTCATGGCTTCCAGGAAATAGAACACATAGGCCGGGCCGGAGCCTGACAGCGCGGTCACCGCGTCCAGCTGTCGTTCTGCGTCCACCCAGACACATGCGCCTGTGCCGGCCAGGATGCGCTCGACCGCCGCGCGCGCTGCCGCATCCACGCCGGCGCGGGCGTACAGGCCGCTGATGCCCTGGCCGATCAGCGCCGGGGTGTTGGGCATGCTGCGCAC
>CAZQXQ010000034.1:0-19653 GCA_964597235.1 uncultured Burkholderiaceae bacterium
TGAAGGTCTGCGGCTTGACGGCCCAGACGACGATGGCGGCATCGGCCAGCGCGGGGCCGGCCTCGGGCAGGGCGGTCAGGCCGTGTTGGCGCAGCAGGGCTTCGCGGGTGGGCGCATAGGTCTCTACCACGCGCAGGCGATCGGCGGGATGGCCCTGGCGCAGCAGGCCACCCAGGATGGCGCTGGCCATGTTGCCGCCACCGATAAAGGCAATGGTGGGTGCGGTGTCGTTGGTGGTGGCAATGGCAGGAGCGGCAGCGTCGGGCAGTGTCATGGGGGCCTCCGGGGCAAAAAACGAGGCGCGATGGTAGCGCGCCGGGAGGAGAGTGCGGAGATGCGCAGACGTGATAACCATTGGTAATTGAGTTCACCAAAAACCATTGGATTCCAAGCGGCGTGCTCCCTAGCATCTTGTCCATCCTGGAGTCGCCAGGGATCGACGAAAGACTGCCATGACCCGACGCGTCAAGAACATCCTTTTCATCATGTGTGACCAGCTGCGGGCAGACCACCTGTCCTGCTACGGACACCCCAAGCTGCACACGCCCCACCTGGACAAACTCGCCCAGCGCGGGGTGATTTTTGACAATGCCTACGTCCAGTCGCCGGTCTGTGGCCCCTCGCGCATGAGCTACTACACCGGCCGCTACATGCAGTCCCATGGGGTCAGCTGGAACTTCGTGCCGCTCAAGGCCGGCGAAATGACGATCGGCGACCACCTGCGGCCTCTGGGTGTGCGCTCGGTCCTGATCGGCAAGACCCACATGCGGGGCGATTCCTCGGGCATGTCGCGCCTGGGCATTGATCCCAATTCGCAAATCGGCATCCGGATTGCCGAATGCGGCTTCGACCCCTACGAGCGCGACGATGGCATTCATCCCTTCTCGGGGCACGACCCGGACCCCAACTACAACCGCTACCTGCGCGAGCAAGGCTTTGACGGGGACAACCCCTGGGAAGAATGGGCCAACACCGTGGTTGATGAGCACGGCCAGAAGCATTCGGGTTGGTACCTGAAATACAGCCACCTGCCTGCCCGTGTGCCCAACGAGCATTCCGAGACGCCCTACACCACCCGCCGTGCCATGGACTTCATCCGCGAAGCAGGCGACCAGCCCTGGGTGGCGCACCTGTCTTTGATCAAGCCCCATTGGCCCTATGTCGTGCCGGCGCCGTATGCCGGCATGTACCAGCCCGAGGACGCCCTGCCGGTGGTGCGCTCCGACGAGGAGCTCAAAGACCCGCACCCGGTGTACGCCGCCATGACCCACCACCGGGTGTCCCAGACCTTCGCCAAGCCGGGCATCCGCGATGCGGTGATGGTGGGATACATGGGCCTGGTCAAGCAGATCGACGACGAAATGGGCCGGCTGTTTGCCTTCCTTGAAGAACAGCAGCTCATGGACAGCACCATGATCGTGTTCTGTGCCGACCATGGGGATTTTCTGGGCGACCACTGGCTGGGCGACAAAGAGTTGTTCCACCAGCCGGTCGTGCGCACCCCCCTCATCATTTACGACCCGGATCCGCGCGCCGATGCCACCCGCGGCACCCGCTGCCAGGCCTTGGTCGAGGCGGTGGACATTGCCCCCACCTTCCTCGACGTGTATGGCGGCAATCCCCTGCCGCATGTCATGGATGGCCGGTCGCTGCGCCCCTGGCTGTTTGGCGAAACTCCGGCCGAATGGCGCCAGATCGCCGTGAGCGAATGCGACTATTCCTTCCAGGATGCCCGCATCGAGCTGCAACAAAAGCCGATTGATTCCTGGATGCGCATGGCCTTTGACGGCCGCTGGAAATACGTGCTGTGCGAAGGCTACCGCCCGATGCTGTTTGACCTGAAGAACGACCCCCAGGAATTGCACGACCTGGGCGCTTCCACCCAGCCCGAGCACCAGGCGCAGAAGGAGCGCCTGCACGAAGCCCTGTTTGAATGGGCGCGCCGTCCACGCCAGCGCGTGACGGTGTCCGATGAAATGATCGAGAACACCGAGGTGCAGGCCCGCATTGCAGAAAACGGCATCCTGATCGGCTACGCCGACGAGGACGACCTGATCGCCCAGCGCCAGCAATTCAAGCCGCGTTACGCCAGCCACAACCCCGTGGTCAAGGACGCGCTGGACCGCCTGACCACCGAGCACTATTCCCCTTCCTAACCTTTTTGCGAGGCTCCCATGCGCGAACTGCAACTGCCCGACTGCGACCATGGCCCGACCGGGATCGATGGCGTGACCTGGAACATCATGGGCCAGGTCTATACCCCCAAGCAATACGACGATGGCCAATTCGTCTGGCACGCGACCTTCCCCGAAGAGACCTTTGTGCCGCCACACACCCACCCCGAGCAGGACGAGTACCTGTGCCCGCTCAACGGCGACATCGAGGTGGTGATCAACGGCGTGCGCGGCATGGTGCGTGCCGGAGAGATTGGCCACCTGCCCAAAGGCCTGCCACACGGCTTCTATAACAACAGCGGCAAGGTGGTGCAGGCCATCTTCTGGGCCGAGCCCTGCGGCGATCTGCCAGCGCTCTACCGCCGGATCCACAACATTGCGAACCCCCGCCGGGTGACCGAGATTGCCCCCGAGTACGGGGTGATCTTCGAGCCCCCGGTCTCATCGGCCCGTTGAGCACTTGTTCTGGGACTTGTTCGAGGGCTTGCGGGCCCGCTTTGCAGACAGAGGATGGCATGCACGATTGGCAGTTTGAGTACGTCGAGGGCCAGGCCCGTCCGGGATTTCCCGCCTTGCTGGCCGAGTACCAGCAGCGCAGCGACCAGGTGGCCACCCAGCCAGGCAACGTGCTGGACCAGCCCTACGGTCCCCATGCACGGCAGCGGTTTGACTTTTTTCCTGCCAGCGGCCCCGCCGCAGGGGTGCTGCTGTATTTCCATGCGGGCTATTGGCAGTCGCGTGACAAGGCGCAGTTCCGTTTTCTGGCGCCCTTTTTCCAGGCGCGGGGCTTGCATTTCGTGGCGGTCAACTACCCCTTGTGCCCCGAGGTGTCCCTGGCGGCGCTGATGCATGCTGTGCTGCCCAGCGTCCCGGCGGTGCGCTCCCATCTCGCCAGCCACGGTCTGGGCGGGCTGCCCTTGGTGGTGGCGGGGCATTCCGCGGGGGGGCATCTGGCTGCCGAAATCGCTCTGGCCGCCAGCGCCGAGGGGGCGGGCGTGCAGGGGGTACTGGGCGTGCTGGGCATCAGCGGGGTCTATAACCCCGAGCCCCTGGTCGCCACCACCCTGAACCAGAAACTCTTGCTCACCGAGGACAGCGCCGCACAGGCCAATGTGCTGCGGCGCGTGCGCCCCGGGCTGCCCCCAGGCCTGTGGGTCGTGGGCGGGGCGGAGACCCCGGCCTTTCTGGCACAAAACGCCGCCATGCACGCTGCCTGGCAGGGTGCGGGGAATGCCAGTGCCAGCGTGGAAGTCCCCGAGGCGGACCACTTCACGGTGCTGGGTGCGCTGGCACCCGATCACACGGGAATGGGCTTGGCCTTTGATACCTGGTGGCAGCAGGTGCAGGCTTTCGCGCAGACCTCCGCGTAGGCAGTTTTGCCTAGAACCTGTGGGCACTTCAGCCGATTCAGTCGATTCAGGCGGATGGCTGCAGCTGGCTGGCTTCGTGCAGGAAGGCGTTGACCAGCCTTTGCGCGGGCAGGCTCAGGGGCCCATCGGTGCGCGTGAACAGATGGATGCTGGTGGGGGGCAGGCTTTCTTCGATGCGCAGCGCTTCCAGCCCGAGCTGGGGTCCGTGGGTGTCAAAAAAACGCTGTGGCACAGCGGCCAGCATGCCCATCTGCGGAAGCATGGCCAGCAGGGTGGAGAACGATTCACACTCCAGCATCACCTTGGGCGGGGTCAAGCCTTTGGCCTCAAACCCCAGGTGGGTGGGGTCGCCTGGCCCCAGGCGCGGGCCGGTCAGGATCCAGGCCGCGCCTTGCAAGTCCTCCAGGCGCCGAGCGTTGCGTAGCGCATGTCCCTTGCACGCGACGATCACGGTGGGGCTGTGGATCAGGGCTTGCGCATGCAAATCCTGGCCCAGTCCCGAGGCGGGTAGGGGTCCCAGCGCAATGTCCACTTCCCCGGAGCGCAGTTGTTGCAGGGCTTTGGGGTAGAGCGCATCGACCAGCCGCACCCTGGCATCGGGCCAGCGCGCCTGGAACAATGCCACGGCTTTGGCCGTCAGCATCAAGGCCGCCGCTGGCGAGACCCCGACTGTCAAGGTCACCTGGCTGTTTTGCGTGTGCCAGGCCACCTCCTCTTTGGCGCGCTCCAGTTCGCGCACCACCGTGGCGGCGCGGGCGGCCAGCAATTCACCTGCGGGAGCCAGACGTACCCCTTTGGGGCTGCGGATCACCAGCGGGGTCCCAAATTCCTCTTCCAGTTGTTTCAAGGCCTTGGTCAATGCAGGCTGGCTGACGTTCAAGGCCTCGGCCGAGGCGCGCAGGCTGCCGGTTTGGGCCAGGGTAAGGAGCAAGTGCAAATGTTGCAGGCGCATCGGACAGTCGCTGGGGATTGGTGATAACCAATGGTAATTGACTTCAAAAAAGGGGATTGGCCTGCGGCATGATGGCTCACTAGGATGTTCTGGCAATCACTTTTAGACCAAGAATGGAGACAACCATGATCACACGCCGACAATGGCTGGGTACCCTCGCCGCAGCGCCCATGCTGGCCGCCCTCCCCGCCAGCGCGCTGGCTTTCCCCGAAAAAACCGTCAAGATCATTGTGCCGCTGCCCCCGGGTAGCCCGCCGGATGTGCTGGCCCGTCTCCTGGCCGATGGTCTGGGCAAGCTGTGGAAACAAGCGGTCGTGGTGGAAAACCGTCCAGGTGCGACGGGAATGATCGGCATGCAGGCGCTGGCACGCTCGGCGCCGGACGGCTACACCGCCGGAATCATGTTCCTGACCCACACCGTCTTGCCCGAGCTGATCGGTCCCTTGCCCTACAACACCGCGACCGACCTGGCGCCAGTGGCCAATCTGGTGTGGCTGTACAACGTGCTGGTGGTACCTGCCGCATCCAATGTCCAGTCGGTGAAGGACCTCATCGCGCAGGCCAAGCAGCAGCCGGGTCAGCTGACCTACGGTTCGGGGGGCAATGGCGCGCCGGCCCATCTGGTGGCCGATGCGTTTTGCCAGGCCTCGGACGTCAAGATGCTGCATGTGCCGTTCAAGGGGCCTGCCGAGGCGGTGACCGCGCTTCTGGGCAACCAGTTGTCCGCGATGTTTGCCACGGTGTCCGTGGCTGCGCCGCTGATCAAGGCGGGCAAGCTGCGTGCCCTGGCGGTCACCAGCCCGCAGCGGCTACCGGCTTTGCCACAGACGCCCACCTTGGCCGAAAGTGGCGTGTCGGGTTTGCAGCTCAACGAATGGGAGGGTCTGGTCGTGCCTGCAGGAACTCCCGCTGCGCTGGTCCAGAAGTGGAATCAGGACTTGTTCCAGGTTCTGGCTTCGCCCGAACTGCGCAGCAAATTGGCCGATCTCGGAATGACGGTGGCGCAGCCCAACCGCAGCGATGAGTTTGGCGCCCTGATCCGCCGGGAGTTGGAGCATTGGGGCCAGTTTGTCCGGACTTCCGGGCTCAAACCCAACTGAGTTTTCCAAACCAAAAATTGTCAAGGAGACGGTGATGAACACTTCCAAGTCTGTCGCGCAATGGCAGGACTATGTGCGCTCTGCGCTGGATTTTCGGCCCCAGGACGGGGTGTACCGGGTGGCACGCGGGGTCTTTACCGATCCTGAGCTGTTTGACCTGGAAATGGAACTGATCTTTGAAAAGTCGTGGATTTACGCCTGCCACGAAAGTGAGCTGGCCAACAAAAACGACTTCGTGACCATGCAGGCGGGCCGCCAGCCCATGATCATCACCCGTGATGGGAATGGCGAGCTGCATGCGCTGCTCAATGCCTGCGCCCACCGGGGTGTGACGCTGACGCGCGTCAGCAAGGGCCGCCAGCCGACCTTCACCTGCTCTTTTCACGCCTGGACCTACCGCGCCGACGGCAAATTGCTCAAGGTGAAGGCGCCCGCCGAATACCCGGAGAACTTTGACCTGGAAGCCCACAACCTGAAGAAGGCCCGCGTGGCCAGCTACCGTGGCTTTGTCTTCGTGAACCTGGACGTGGATGGCACCCAGTCCCTGGAAGAGTATTTGGGCGATGCCAAGGTGTTTTTCGATCTGATGGTGGACCAGTCGCCCACCGGGGAGTTGGAAGTCCTGCCAGGCAAGGGCCACTACACCTACGCCGGCAACTGGAAACTGCAGAACGAAAACGGCCTGGACGGCTACCACGTCAGCACCGTGCACTACAACTACGTGATGACCGTCCAGCAGCGCCAGGAGCTGGATGCGCAAAAAGGCACGGCCACGCAAACGCTGGACTACCGCAAGCTGGGTGCGGGGGATGCGCAAACCGACGACGGCTGGTTCTCCTTTGCCAATGGCCACAGCGTGCTGTTCAGCGACATGCCCAACCCCGAAGTGCGCCCCGGCTATGCGAACGTCATGCCGCGCCTGCTGCAAGAGCACGGCGAGCCCAAGGCCCGCTGGATGATGCACCGCCTGCGCAACCTGAACATCTACCCCAGCCTGTTCTTCATGGACCAGATCAGCTCGCAGCTGCGCATCATCCGCCCGGTGGCCTGGAACAAGACCGAGATCATCAGCCAGTGCATTGGCGTCAAGGGCGAGTCAGACGCCGACCGCGAGAACCGCATCCGCCAGTTTGAGGATTTCTTCAATGTCTCCGGCATGGGAACGCCCGACGACCTGGTGGAGTTCCGTGAAGCCCAGCGCGGCTTTGAAGGCCGCCTGGAGCCCTGGAACGACATCTCGCGCGGCCACGAAAAATGGATCACCGGCAGTACGCCCAACGCCGAGGTGCTGGGCATCCATCCCGTACTGACCGGCTGCGAGATCACCCACGAAGGCCTCTACACCAACCAGCACAGCGCCTGGCAGGCACGCATGCTGGCAGGACTGGAACAAAAAGCCAAGGCTGGCGCCTGAGCGGCCCGCCCGTTGCTACCGAGGAGAAACACCATGAACCAAGCTTTGTCCCTGCCATTGCAAACCCGCGTGGAGCAGTTCCTGTACCGCAAGGCCGAGCTGTGCGACCGCCAGGACTGGGATGCCTACCTGGCGCTGTTCGATGAAAACGCCGAGTTCCACATCCCGCAGTGGGAGTCCGAGCACGCCTACACGCAGGACCCCAAGCGCGGCATGTCGATGATTTACTACCCCAGCCGCGCCGGGCTGGAGGATCGGGTGTTCCGCATCCGCACTGGCAAATCGGCTGCATCCACGCCCATGCCTCGCACCCTGCACCTGGTCAGCAATGTGATGGTGACGGAGGGGGAGGGCGGACTGCTTGACGTCAAGGCCAAGTGGGTGACCCACTACCACCGCTTTGGCAACGCCGCCCATTTCTTTGGTGAGGCCCAGTACCGCCTCAAGCCCAGTGACGACGGCGACTGGCGCATCCTGCGCAAACATGTGCTGGTGCTCAACGACACCATCGACTCGGTGCTGGACTTCTACCACGTCTGATGCGCCCCTTTGGCGCACCTGGTTCACCCCCCAACCCTGGGGGTGATCCAAGCCCGCTCACATCGCCTGCAGTTTGGCCAGGAACGTCGGTGGAATCGGTGCGACCTTGGCGGGTCCCGGGCCGCTACCGATGAACACGATACCGGTCTTGCCGCGCGCCACTTCGCGGCCGGTGCTGACTTCCACCATCACGAATTGCAGGTCGAAGCCGTAGCGGTTGAAGTCGGCCGGTTGCATGGACACGCGCAGTGTCTCGCCGTAGAAGGCCTCGGACTTGTACTGGGCCACCATGTCGCCGACCACGATGTGGCAGCCTTCCACATTGCCTTCGAGATAGCCCTGGGCGCGGAAGAAGCGCGTACGGGCCTCGGACACCAGGCTCAGCAGCTGGGCGTTGTCCAAGTGGCCGCCCTGGTTGACGTGGCTGATGTAGACCTGGACTTCGGTGGAAAACGCGTAGCGCGGGGCAAGCTCGATCTGGATGCGGGGCATGGGCGGTAAAAACAAAAAAGCCCAGGCAGGGCGCCCGGGCACAGGAGGAGCGAAGGCGCCGATCTTAGGAGAAGCTCAGGAGAACTGCGGCGGGCGCTTTTCGATGAAGGCGTTGACGGCCTCGTGGTGGTCGGGGCTCATGTGGGCGATGGCCTGGTAGCCGGCGGACAGTTCCAGCAGCGATTCGAGCGTGCTGCGCTCGCCCTCGCGCAGCAGGCGCTTGGTCATGCGCAGCACGCCGCCTGGGTTGGCGGCGATCTTGCGCGCCAGGGCCATGGCCTCGTCCATCAAGGCCTCGGCGGGCACCACGCAGGAGACCAGGCCGCAGTCCAGCGCCTGCTGGGCCGTCAGCGCTTCGCCGGTGAAGGCCATCTCCGCCGCCTTGGAGCGGCCCACCGCGCGCGGCAGCAGCCAGGCCCCGCCATCGCCCGGCACGATGCCGACCTTGACGAAGCTCTCGGCAAAGGTGGCTTTTTCGGAGGCGATGCGGATGTCGCACATGGTCGTCAGATCCAGGCCGGCGCCAATCGCGGGGCCGTTGACGGCACAAATCACCGGCACGTCCAGGTTGTAGAGCGCCTTGGGAATGCGCTGGATGCCCTGCCGGTACTCCTCGCGGATCACTTCGGGCGAGAGCTGCTGGGTCTGGTAGCGCTTCATGTCCTTGACGTTGCCGCCGGAGCTAAAGACTGGGCCCTCGCCGGTCAGCACCACAGCGCGGATGCTGCTGTCCTTGGCGATGTCGTCGCAGGCCTGCACGAATTCTTCGACGGCGGTATTGCCCGTCAGCGCATTGCGGGTTTCGGGCTGGCTCATCGTCAGGATGACGATGGCGCCTTCGCGGGTGATTTTCAGGAACGGGTTCATGGGGTGTCTTTCAGAAAGGGGAGGGCGTCACGCGATGTCGGTCAGTTCGCGCAGTAGATCCAGGCTCAGCGCGGCGGGGCTGTCCAGCAGCGCCTGGCCGACCACATCGTGCCAGTAGGACTCGGAGCCCGCCGCCTGGCGCCAGGCATGCAGGCGGCGGGTGTGCAGCTGCAGGTCGAACTCGGCGGTGAAGCCGATCGCGCCGTGGATGGAGTGGCTTAGCGCCGCGACCTCGACGGCGGCCTCGCTGGTGCGGGCCTTGGCCACCGCAGCGCGCAGGCGCTCTGGCTGCAGGCCCTGGGTACCGTTGGTACGTAGGCCCATCTGCGCGGCCATGCGGGCGGCAAAGCTGTGCTCGGACATCACGCTCAGCTGGTGCTGGATGGCCTGGAACTTGCCGATGGGCTTGCCGAACTGCTGGCGGTCGTTGGCGTACTGCAGCGTGCGGCTGAAGACCTGCATCAGCGTGCCGGCCAGCTGTGCGGCGTACAGCGCTGCCTGCAGGATCTGCAGGTCCTGCGCGCCTTGCGTCAGGGGCACCGGCAAGGCAGCGTCCCAGGCGCTGGCGGACCAGACCAGCTGCGCGTCCAGGCAAAAACCGGCCTGGGTGCGCTGGGCTTCGGCGGTGTTCAGCAGGCGGGAGTCATCGCCCACGGTCACCAGCACCTGGTCGGCCGTCATGCCGCAGCGTACCTGGGCGCAGGCCAGCTGGTCGCTCTGCAGCCGGCCCTGGCCGAAGGTGATGCTGCCGTTGGGCACCGCCACGCCGGCGCTGGCGATCAGGCCGCGTGCCATCAGGGTTTCGCCCATGGGCACGGGCACGGCGTAGTGGCCGCACTGCTCCAAGATGGGATAAGTCTCGGCCAGCGACAGCCCGGCGCCGCCTCCGGCTTCGGGCACCAGCGCATCGCAAAAGCCGGCATCTTCAATGGCCTGCCACAGCGCGGCGGGGGAGGCGCCCGCTTCGATGGCGCGTACCTGGGCAGGAGGGCACTGGTCTTCCAGCAGTTGCCGCACGGCATCGGAAAAAAGATCGTCCATGGTCATGGTGTTCGTGTCTCCGTTCGGTTCAGCGCAGGCCCAGGCCGCGGGCGATCATGCCGCGCAGGATGTCGCGGGTGCCGCCGCGCAGCGAGTAGCAGGGCGCCACCTGGGTCACGTAGTTCAGCGTGCGCAGCAACTCGGCAGGCACATCGGCGGGGTCGCGGGCAAACAGGTCGTCGGCAATCGCGGTGGGGATCAGCTGTTCCACGCCCGTGCCCAGGTCTTTGACCAGGGCCGCCTCGACCACCGGGCTTTCGCCTCGCGTCAGTTTTTCGGTGATGGCGATCGACATCGCCCGCAGCGGTGCAAGCTGACTCAGGATCTTGCCGGCCAGGCGCTGCGCCTGGGGCGTGCGGCCCTGCGGCGTTCGCACATAGGCCAGCCATTCGTCGAACAGTACGATGCTGGAGAACAGGCGCTCGGGGCCGGCGCGTTCAAACGCCAGTTCAGCCGTGACCTGCTCCCAGCCGCCGCCTTCGTCGCCGACCAGGGCGTCCGGGCCCAGCTGCACGTTGTCGAAGAACACCTCGCAGAAATGGCGGTCGCCGGACAGGTCGGTGATGGGGCGCACCGTCACGCCGGGCAGCTTCAGGTCCACGATCACCTGCGACAGGCCCTGGTGCCGGTCGCCGGCCTCGCCGCTGGTGCGCACCAGCGCAATCATGTAGTGGCAGTGGTGGGCGTTGGTGGTCCAGATCTTTTGGCCGTTGAGCAGCCAGCCCTGGTCGTTGCGCACCGCGCGGGTGCGCACGCTGGCCAGGTCGGAGCCCGAACCTGGCTCGCTCATGCCGATGCAGAAAAAGGCCTCGCCCTTGCAGATCTTGGGCAGGTAGAACTGCTTTTGCGCCTCGGTACCGTACTTGAGCAGCAGCGGGCCGCTTTGCCGGTCGGCGATCCAATGCGAGCCCACCGGGGCGCCGAAGTTCAGGAACTCCTCGACCAGCACATAGCGGGTGAAGGCAGTGCGGCCCTGGCCGCCGTATTCCTGGGGGAAGGTGATGCCCAGCCAGCCGCGCGCGCCCAGCTGCCGGCTGAACTCGGGCGAGTAGCCCGACCACGAGCGGGCGCGCACATGCGCGGGGATGGTTTGGGTGGCCTCGGTGAGGAAAGCACGCACCTCGGCGCGCAGGGCTTCTTCCTCGGCCGGGATGGCGGTGGGATCGAGCGAATCAAGCCGGCTCATGCGGCACCTCCTGGGGACATGGTCATCGGATGCATCGGGTGGGGGTTAAACAATCACTGCAGCTCGACCTTGGCCTGGGTGGCGATTTGCTTCCAGCGCTGGATTTCGCGCTGCTGGAAGCTGCGCATTTCCTCGGGGCCACCCACCATGACCTCGGCGCCCGTGCGCTCGTAGAAGGCCTTGGTTTCAGGCAGGCGTTCGATGGTGGTGAACAGCTGGGCCAGCTTTTCGGTCTCGGCCTTGGGCGTCTTGGACGAGACGGCGGCGGCCACCCAGGTGTAGGCGGTAAAACCCGGCAGGCCGGCTTCGGTGGCCGTGGGCACGTTGGGCAGGGCGGCAGAGCGCCGCTCCGAGGCCAGCGCCAGGGCGCGCAGCTTGCCGGCCTTGACCAGCTCCTGCGCACTCATCATTTCGGCGAAGGCAAAGTGCACCGTCCCAGCCGACACGGCGGTGACGGCTTCGCTGGCCCCCTTGAAGGGCACGTGCACGGTCTCGACGCGGGCGGCGTCATTGAAGGCCTCGGCCATCAGCTGGTAGCCGGCCGAGCCCGCGCCAAAGTTCAGCTGCCCTGGCTTGGCGCGGGCGGCATTCACCAAGTCGGACAGCACCTTGTGATCGCCGCTGCCCGGCACGATCAGCAGCGCGGGCGAGCGGGTCAGCATGCTCAACGGCGAAAAATCGGCCACCGGGTCGTAGGGCAGCTGCTTGAACAGCGCCGCGTTCACGGCCAGCGTGGAGTTGCTGCCGATGAACACGGTGGTGCCATCGGCCGGCGCGCTCAGCACGGCCTTGACGGCGATGAAGCCATTGCCGCCAGCTTTGTTCTCCACCACCACGTTCTGGCCGGTGGCTTCGGTGATCTTCCTGGCGAAGTAGCGCGCCGAGGCATCGGTGGCGCTGCCGGGCGGGAAGGGCACGATGAATTTCAGGGGCTTGGACGCAAGGTCCTGGGACTGTGCCAGCGCCGTGGTGGCGGGCAATGCGCCGACAAAGGTCAGGGCGCCGAGGGCGGCCAGGTGTTGCAGCAGGGGGCGGCGGGTGATCATGGTCTGTCTCTTTCTTCTGTAAAGGGGGGATGGCTCATTGGTCCAGGCTGATGCCGGTGGCCTTCACGACGCTGGCCCAGCGGGCCAGCTCTTTCTTGACGTAGGCGCCGTACTCCTCGGGGCTCGATCCCAGGGCCTCGGCGCCCTGCTGGGCCAGCTTTTCCAGCACCTCGGGGCTCTTGAGCGCCTTGAGGAGTTCGCTGTTCAGGCGCTGCACCACGGCGGCGGGCGTGCCGGCGGGCACCATCACGCCCTGCCAGGCGCCGGCCTCGAAGCCGGGCATGACGGTTTCTGCCAGCGTGGGCGCCTCGGGGAACAGCGACATGCGCTTGGCCGTGGTCACGGCCAGCAGCTTCAGGCGCTTGTCCTTGATGAAGGGCATCACCGAGTTGATGGTGTCGGTCATGAACTGGATCTGGCCGGCCACCAGGTCCACGTCGGCCGGGGCGCTGCCCTTGTAGGGGATGTGCGTGGCGTCCAGGCCCTGGGACTGCACGAACTGGTAGGCCGCCAGGTGCGTGACGTTGCCATTGCCTGCCGAGCCGTACGACAACTTGCCGGGGTTGGCCTTGGCGTAGGCAACGAATTCGCGCACGTTGTTGGCCGGCACGTTCGGGTTGACCACCAGCGCCAGCGGCACCACGGCCGTCAGCGCCACGGGTGCCAGGTCGCGCTGCACGTCGTAGCCCAGGCTCTTGTACAGCGCCGGGCTCAGCGTGATCGACGAAGTGTTGTAGAGCACGGTGTGGCCGTCGGCCGGGGCCTTGACCACCGCCATCGCGCCGATGTTGCCGTTGGCGCCGGGCTTGTTGTCCACCACCACCGACTGGCCCATCTGCTCGCCCAGCTTCTTGGCCAGCACCCGGGCCACCAGGTCGGTCGGCCCGCCGGGTGGAAAGGGAATCACCAGGGTGATGGGCTTGCTGGGGTAGGTCTGCGCCAGCGCCTGGCCCATGGGCGCGCAGACGGCCAGGCCTGCGGCCAAGCCCAGCAGACTGCGGCGCAGCATGGGGGCAGTGAGGTTGATTTTGGACATGGGTTGCTCCTTATTTAATAGCTAGTACCGCTGGTATCCATTGACCTGGAGGCCAATTTCTTTGTGAAAGCGTTATGAGCGTCCCGCCAGCAGCCGGGTGGCGGTGTAGGTCATCACCAGTCTGCCGTGCTGGTTGAACACGTCGATGCGCGAGGTGACCACCGCCCGCCCGCTCTTGGACGTCGGCTTGATGTCGGTGACCTCGATCTGCGCTTCGATGGTGTCGCCCACCACCACGGGGGCGAGGATCTTCTGGTGCAGCTCCAGCATCGCCAGGCCCGTGCCCTGAATCATGGTTTGCAGGATGAAGCCTTCGATCAGCGTGTAGGTCAGCGCGCCGGGCACGGGGCGGCCCGCCATGGCGCTGCCTTCGTAGCCGTCCTCGATGAAGATGGCTTCGAGCATGCCGGTCACGCCGATGAAGTTCACCAGGTCGGTCTCGGTCACCGTGCGGCGGAAGGTGCGCAGCCGCTGGCCGACCCGCAGGTCCTGCCAGACATAGCCCTGGCCCAGGCGGGGTAGGTTGTGGTTCAGGGTGGGCGTTGAGGGGGTGTCAGTCATGGGTTCAGTCCTTGTTCAGTCCTTGTTCAGTCCTTGGCGAGCGCGCCGCCGCTGGCGATCAGCGCGTCGATGGCGGCGTGTGGCAGGCCGGCGCGGGCCAGTTGCGCGCGGGTGTGCTCGCCCAGCCGGGGCGGCACGGCGATTGGGGGGCGCTGGCCGTCGAAGCGCACCGGCACGCCGGGAAACCGCATCGCGCCCATCGCGGGGTCTTGCACCTGCTCGAAAAATCCCGTCTCGGCCAGGTGCGGGTCGCTGGGCAGGTCTTCCAGCCGGGCGACGGGCGCGGCCGGGATTTCCAGCCGCTCGCAGGTGGCGATCCACCAGGCCGTGGAGTGTTGGGCGACAAAGCCCGAGGCCAGCTCCAGCAGCGCCTCGATGTGCTGCGTGCGCTGGGCGATGTCGGCAAAGCGCGGGTCGGCAGCCAGGTCGGGGCGGCCCATCTCGGTGAAGAAGCGCTGCCAGTGCGCCGTCGTGTAGGGCATCATCGATAGGTGCCCGTCGGCCGTCTTGTAGGGTCGCCGCCAGGGCGCCAGCACCCGGGGGTAGCCGGGGGCCGACAGCGCGGGGTCGAAGTGCTGGCCGTAGAAATGCTCGACCAGGTTGAAGCCCACCATGGTCTCGAACATCGGAATGTCCACCACGCAGCCTTCGCCGGTGCGGCTGCGCTGCAGCAGGGCCGCCAGGATGGCGTGCGCCGCCACATGGCCACAGGTCTTGTCGGCGGCAATCGTGGGCAGGTAGCGGGCCTCGCAGCTTTGACGCTGCATCAGGTCCGCCAGGCCCGACATGCCCTGGATCACATCGTCGTACGCCGGCCGCCCGGCATAGGGCCCGGGCAGGAAGCCCAGCAAATTCGCGTACACCAGCCGGGGCTGGCGCTGGCGCAGCGCCTCGGGCGCAATGCCCAGCGCCGCCAGTTTCTGCGGGCGCATGCTGTGCATGAACACATCGGCGCTGTCCACCAGGGCCCGCAGCGCCTGCTGCGCGGCGGGCTGCTTCAGGTCCAGCACCACGCTTTGCTTGTTGCGGTTGGAGCCCATGAACATCGCCGCCATACCCGGCTCGTGCCCCGGACCGGTGTACCGGGTGGAATCGCCCTCGGGCGACTCGACCTTGATCACCTCGGCCCCATAGTCAGCCAGCACCTGGCTGGCCAGCGGCCCAAAAATCACGCTCGTCAGGTCGAGCACACGGATGCCTTGCAGGGGGAGCATGGGCGACTTGTCTCCAGGGATGGGATGTTTGCCGCCGATTGTTGGCGGGGGTGATAGCCTTGTCTAATACTTCTTTGTGTTTCTGTGATTGCCGTTGTGTATCAAAAGCCGGCTAAATAATGGGCGTCCCTTCCGACCAAGGCCTGTTTGTGTCCCAGCCCTCCCACGCTCCGCCCCCCCGCGCGCTTCGCATCGTCACCCTGATCGCCCAGGTGGCATTTGGGGTCTTCGCGATGACGATGTGCCTGCCGTCCATGCCGGAATGGGGGGCGATCTTTGGTGAGCCCCAGTCTCGGGTGCAGCTGACCCTGAGCGCCTACATGGTCAGCTTTGGTGTGCTGCAGCTGCTGTACGGGCCGTTGTCGGACCGCCATGGGCGCAAGCCGGTGCTGCTGGTGGGGTTGGTTTTGGCGGCGGTGGGATCGGTGCTGGCAGCCCTGGCCCAGACGCTGACGATGCTGGTGGTGGCCCGTACGCTGCTGGGCGCCGGTGCGGCGGCCGGCATGGTGGTGGGGCGCGCGTCGGTCCAGGACCTGTTTGAGGGGCCGGAGCGCACCCGGGTGATGGCCTACGTCGGTATGGCCATGGGCCTGAGCGCTCCCATCTCCACCGTGCTGGGTGGGCAGCTGCATACGCTGTGGGGCTGGCAGTCGATTTTTGTGCTGCTCGCGGTGCTGGCGCTGGGCTTGGCGCTGCTGGCTTGGCGGGTCTTGCCCCAGCCTGCCACTGCGCCCGCTTTGGATCCGGCCATCCCCGGTGGCCTGAACCTGCTGCGGGGCTACCAGCAGCTGGCGCGCGAGCCGGTCTTTCTGGGCTATGTGGTCCTGCTGTCGCTGACCGTGGGGACCTACTACGTCTTTTTGGGCGGCGCGCCGCTCGTGCTGCGCGGCATGGGGGTGGGCCCGGCCCAGCTGGGCTGGTTCATCATGGTGTTTCCGCTCACCTACATTGGCGGCAACTTTGTCACCAGCCGCCTGGCCCACCGCCGTAATCCCCATGGGTTGATGGCCTATGGCATGGCGCTGAGCCTGATCGGACTGGTGCTGATGCTGGTTCTGGGCACGATGGGCTGGCACAGCCCCTGGGCGTTCATGGCCCCGCTGGTGCTGGTGGGCATCGGCCACGGCCTGCTGATTCCCCCCAGCCTGGTCGGCACCGTGGGCGCCATCCCGGCCCTGGCCGGCTCCGCCGCCGCGCTGGCCGGCCTGTCCCAGCAATGGGTGGGCGCCGCCGGCAGCTACCTGGTGGGCTGGTTTCCGCACGACACCGCCACCGAGCTGGCAGCGCTGATGCTAGCGTTCACCGTGTGTTCCCTGGTGCCGCTGTGGTGGGTGTGGGTGCGGTCACCGCGCTGACAGCGCGCCCCGACAATCCCTCCCATGGACACCCGCCAACTTCGCCACTTTGTCGCCCTGGCCGAAACCCTGAACTACCGCCGTGCGGCGGAGCGGCTGCATATTTCGCAGCCGCCGCTGTCGGCTTCGATCCGCAAGCTGGAAGAGGATTTGGGCGTGTTGCTGTTCGAGCGCACGCGGCGGGGCACGCAGCTCACGCCGGCCGGGTTGGCGGCGCTGGATGCGGCGCGGCGGGCGCTGTTTCACACGGAGCAGTTTGGCCGTATCGCCAGCGCCACCGCGCGCGGCGAGGCGGGGCGGCTGCGCGTGGGCTTTGTCGGCTCGGCCACCTATGCGCTGATGCCGCAACTGATGCCGGTCTTTCGCGCCCGCTACCCGGACGTGAGCCTGGTGCTCACCGAGTCCACCACGAGCCGCCTGCTGGCGCAGGTGGAGCAGGGCGAGGTGGACGCGGGCCTGCTGCGCTTCCCGGTGGTGCGGGCCTGCCGTGCGCGCATCACCCCGGTGGAGCGCGACCGCTTTGTCGCGGCCCTGCCCGTGGGTCACCCCTTGCTGGCGCGGGAGATGCTGCAGCTGTCCGATCTGGCCGACGAATCCTTCGTGCTCTACGACGCTCAGGCCGTGCCGGGCTTGCACGCCATGGCCTTGCTGGCTTGCCAGCGTGCGGGCTTTGTGCCCCGGGTGGCACAGGAGGCGGTGCAGGTGCAGACGGTGGTCAGCCTGGTGGAAAGCGGCCTGGGCGTGGCCCTGGTGCCTTCGGTGGCGATGCGCCACGCCACGCCGCACATCGCCTTCCGTCCTCTGCACGGCCCGGGAGCCGACACCGAGATCGGCATCGCCCTGGCCTGGATGCCCGAGAGCGAAACCCCGGTGGGCCAGCGCTTTCGGGAGACGTTGGAGGGTTTGGGGGCTGAGGTGAGGGTAAGTTAGAGCAAGGCTTCCAGGCCCTTGCGTTCCATCAGGTTGAGGAGTTTGAGCGACGGCCCGCTGGGCTTTTTG
The DNA here is from genome assembly GCA_964597235.1 of uncultured Burkholderiaceae bacterium. GTDB lineage: Bacteria > Pseudomonadota > Gammaproteobacteria > Burkholderiales > Burkholderiaceae_C > CAYZPX01. The sequence continues at coordinate 17,348 of CAZQXQ010000034.1, forward strand.
TTGCCAATCTCCCATTTCTGGACCGTGGACACACTGGTGTTGAGCACGGCTGCAAAGACCGCCTGACTGAGATGGGCCTGTTCCCGCAATGATTTGATGTCCTGGGGCGGCATGGGATGCACGTCCAGACGGGACAGGGCATCGAACTCACCCATGCGCCGCTTGCTGATGAGGCCCGCGTTGTGCAGACCCTGCGCGATTTCGTGCATTTCGGCCAAAAGGCGGCTTCGAGGCGTTTTAGCTGGGGTCGTGGTCATGGCATACCTTCACAATTTCGCCAGCCGCCAGGGCAGTGGCGAGTTGGTGTTCATCGAATTCCAGGAATTCCTTGGCGATCTCCTGGAGCATCTTCAGTTCTTCTGCGGTGACGTTGGCCCGTTCGTTTTTATGGAAGCCGTACAGAAAAAACCAGCGCCCCGCCATCTTGGTGGCAACGAGGGTGCGCGCCCCACTCCGTTTGCCCTGGCCTGGAAGCGCCACCCGTTTTTTCACCACATGGCCACCCAGGTCCGCGTCGATGAGGCCTTGGACCATTTCCTCGACAGCATGGAGCAGTGCTTCGTCCGTCAAGCCCGCCTTCCGCATCCAGCGGGAAAAAGTGCGGGTTTTGAAGACGACTTGCATGGGTAAATCGTATCACCAGGTGCCATATTTATCCATGTCGGTTGTCTGTGAAGGCCGCTTGATCATCAGCGCCGAGGTATGACGTTATGGAAATAGATTGAGGTCAAAAGTGCCTCCAGACCAGCAAATACCATCGGTAATAGCTATTGAATCCATAGCATTTCTTCAAGGTCTGTCCCCGTCTTTGCCGCTAAAGTCACTTGGATGTCGTGACGGGTTTGGGGTGGGCGAAAGGATTCGTTACAGTTGTCAGCGAGGGTGAAGTTCGCCGCCGCAATTGATGGGGAGATGCATGTATTTGTCGCAATTTTTCGCCGACGCCGGTAAAGAGGTGCTGGGCTGTATCCGCTGCCGGGACAACCACCCGTTTGAACTGCCATTGAAGATGGCGTTTCAGCCCATCGTGGACGTCGATGCGAGCACGGTGTTTGCTTACGAAGCGCTGGTGCGCGGCGCCAACGGGGCCTCGGCGGGGGAAGTCCTGGGGGCGGTCAAGCAAGACGAGCTTTACGCCTTTGACCAAACTTGCCGGGTGCTGGCCATCGACACGGCCCAGCGCCTGGGCATGGACACCTATTTGTCCATCAACTTCTTGCCCAATTCGGTCTATGAGCCCGCCACTTGTATCCGCCTGACCGTGGCGGCTGCGCAGAAGGTGGGCTTCCCTACAGACCGGTTGATTTTCGAGATGACCGAATCGGAAAAGCTCCATGATTCTGAGCACGCGCTGCGCATCATCAAGGACTACCAGCAGCGGGGCTTTCTGACGGCAATCGACGACTTTGGCGCCGGCTATTCCGGCCTGAACCTGCTGGCGGAGTTCCAGCCCCATATCGTCAAGCTCGATATGGCCCTGACGCGCGACATTGACCGTGATGCGGTACGCCGCGCCATCGTCGGTGGGGTGATTGGCACCTGCAAGGCCCTGGGCTGCAAGGTCATCGCCGAGGGCATTGAAAGCCCAGGCGAGCTCGACACCCTGCGCCAAATGGGCGTGAGCCTCTTTCAGGGCTACCTGTTTGCTCGCCCCGCCCTGGAAGCCCTGCCTGAGCCCGACATGCGCCATTGCTGAGGGTGAGCAGCGTTTGCGCGTAAAAAACCGCTTGAACCCAATGGATTCAAGCGGTAGTAGCTATTGATTCAATAGCAATTGAATGGCGTTTTCAGGCCTCAGACCGCGTCCAGCGCCTGGGCCAGGTCGGCGCGCAGGTCGTCGATGTGCTCGATGCCCACGCACAGGCGCACGGTGTCCAGCCCCACGCCGGTCTTGGCCAGTTCCTCGGGCGAGAGCTGGCGGTGGGTGGTGGAGGCGGGGTGGGTGGCCAGCGATTTGGCATCGCCAATGTTCACCAGGCGGGTGAAGAGCTGCAGCGCATCCAGGAAGCGCGCGCCGGCGGCGCGGCCATCACCGTCCGTGGCCTTCACGCCAAAGGTCAGCAGGCCGGAGCCCTGGCCACCCAGGTATTTCTGGGCCAGCGCGTGGTCGGCGTTGTCGGCCAGGCCCGCGTAGTTCACCCAGCCCACCTTGGGATGCTGCTGCAGGAACTGCGCCACGGCCAGGGTGCCCTCGGTGGCCATGCGCCACGCCACGCCGCACATCGCCTTCCGCCCCCTGCACGGCCCGGGAGCCGACACCGAGATCGGCATCGCCCTGGCCTGGATGCCCGACAGCGAGACGCCGG
>CAZQXQ010000035.1:0-19647 GCA_964597235.1 uncultured Burkholderiaceae bacterium
AGAGCAGTTCGAGCTGGTGGGGCAGGAGAGACATGGGGCGGGATTATCCCAGGGGTGGTTTGGACGCTGCTTGGCAGGCTTAGCCGTCCTGGCGGGACAGCATGTTCATCACCAGGCGGATCAGCGTGTCCTTCTGTTCCGGCGCCGATTCCGCCACCAGCAGCGCTAGGGCGGCCAGGCCGATGTCGTTGATCACGGGCTGACCGGCCTTGTCCAGTAGCCGGCCATTGCGCGCCAAAAAGTCCACGAACAGGAAGGCCCCGCTGCGCTTGTTGCCATCGGCAAACGGATGGTTCTTGATCACGAAATACAGCAGGTGCGCGGCCTTGGCTTCCACGGTGGGGTAGGCGGGTTCGCCAAACACGGTCTGGTCCAGATTGCCCAGCAGGGCATCCAGGCCGTCGCCGCGTTCGCGCGCGAAGAGCTCGGTAGCTTCGCCGCGTGCCACCAAGTCGGCCTTGAGCCGTGCCAATGCCGTACGCGCCTCATGCAGCGTGGGTAACTGGCCCCCGCTTTGCTGGGGCGGTTCGGTCAGCAGACCTTCGTCGTAGCGCTGCAGCAGCAAAAAGGTGCGGGCGTAACGGGTCACTACATCCAGCAGACCGCGTCCGGCGTCCTGGGGTAGCTCGGGGTTCTGTGCCAATTTCCGCACCAGCAGCAGAGCCGCTTCCAGCTCCCGGGCATTGGCTTCCAGCCGCTGGCGGTTCAGGGTGTAACCCTGGGTCAGGTGCTGGCGCAGGACGGTGGTGGCCCATTGGCGAAACGCCACAGCCCGCTTGGAGTTGACCCGGTAACCCACGGAGATGACGGCGTCCAGGTTGTAGTGTTTCAGCCGGCGTTGGACTTGGCGCTTGCCTTCCATTTGAACTGCTAAGAAATCCTTAGTAGTTGCCGTTTCTTCCAATTCTTGGTCGTTGAAGATGTTGCGCAAGTGCATCAACACGTTTTCTGGCGTCGTATCAAAGACGCCGGCCATTTGGCGTTGCGTCAGCCAAATACTCTCTTGCGAAAGTCGTACCTCCACGGTGCCGCCGTCGGTTTGGTAAATCGCGATGTCGTTGTGGTCTTCGGTCATGGTTCAGCCCTTTTGGCGTGCAGTTTGCCGCAACAATCGACGCTCTTTTCCTGGAGGCTTCCCATGCGCGCAGCGTTCTCGATCATTGGCCTGTTGCTGGCCCTGGCTTTGGTGGCCTTGCTGGTGCGCACGCAGTTTTCCAGCCTGCAGGCGCCTCAGACTGCTCCGGTGCTCGCTCCCAGCACCCCTGCGGCCACTGCACCCGCCAACCCGGGCGCTGCGACCGGTCCCGCAGCAGTGCCGGCCCAGATCGGCCAGCAGGTGCAGGAGCTGATGCAGCCCCGCACGATGCCTGACGACGCCCGCTGAGCCGTTTTTTCGGTCAAATTTGCCTCCAGCCTTTATTCCACCAGCGGAAGCTGCTCCTTTTTTTGATGTTCCATGACTGTTCCTTGCTCTCCCTGTGATCCGGATGACGCCTTCTGGATGCAGCAGGCCCTGGCCCAGGCGCGCGCCGCTGCCTCTGGGGGCGAGGTGCCGGTGGGCGCCGTGGTGATCAAGGACGGCGCCGTGATCGCCACCGGCCACAACGCCCCGGTGCACGACCACGATCCCACTGCCCATGCCGAGATCGTCGCGCTGCGCGCGGCCGCCGCGCGGCTGGGCAACTACCGGCTGGAGGGCTGCACGCTCTACGTGACGCTGGAGCCCTGCGCCATGTGCAGCGGCGCCATGCTGCATGCCCGGGTCGGCCGGGTGGTCTATGGCGCGCCCGACCCCCGTACCGGCGCGGCGGGATCGGTGGTCGATCTGTTCTCTCAGCCCGCGCTGAACCACCACACCCAGGTGCAGGGGGGCGTGCTGACGCAGGAGTGCGGCGCGTTGCTGCAAGGGTTTTTCCAGCAGCGCCGCGCCCAGCAACGCCGCGAGGCCCTGGCTCGCCACCCGCTGCGCGACGACGCCCTGCGTACGCCCGAAGCGCGTTTTGCCGGCCTGGACGCGCTGGCCGTCTCAGAGGGAAAGTCCATTTCTCATTACCTGAGCGACCTGCCCAGCCTTGGCGGCTTGCGTCTGCACTATATGGACGCAGGCCCCCAGGAGGCCCCCCGTACCTGGCTGTGCCTGCACGGACTGCCGGGCTGGAGCGCGGTCTGGGCGCCCTTGCTCCAAGAATGGCTCGCCCAGGGCGACCGCGTGCTGGCCCCCGACCTGATCGGCTTTGGCCGCAGCGACAAGCCCAAGAAGCCTGCTTGGCACGACTGGCAGATCCACGCCCAGATCCTGCGCGAATGGCTGCAGCGGTTGGACCCGCAGCGCGTGATCCTGGTGCTGCCGCAAGACCCGCACCACCCTGGCTGGGCTTTGCTGGACGAACTGGCGCAGTCGCCTGAGCGCCTGCAAGGCCTGTGCATCTGGCAGGGGCGCGGCGCGGCCACCCTGGCACCGGGCGACTCCTTAGCTGAGGCCCCCTTTGCCGACCCTGGCTACCGCGCTGCCCTCAAGGCCCTGCAACAAGGCGCTCTACGCCGCCCGCCCGCGCTGGGAATGCCGCGCCCGCCCGGTCCACCGCTGCGTGTGCTGCGCTGGCAGGGGCCGATGCAGGCAGCCTGGGCTGCACAGGCTGTGGAATACTTCCCGCCCGATTCCGCTTGAGTTCCCCCATGCCTGCCCACGCCCACGACGCTGATTCCGCCTCGCATTCCGACCGCCCGCGCCACATCTATATCTACTCCCCTTCCGGCGCGGTGCGCGACAAGGCCGCGTTTCGCCGGGGCGTGGCCCGGCTGCAGGCCCTGGGGCATGAGGTGGAAGTGGATGCCGATGCGCTCGCCAGCCACACCCGCTTTGCCGGCGACGACGCCACCCGCCTGGCGGCCATCCACCGCGCGGCGGCCAGCGGGGCGGACGTCGCTCTGGTCACGCGCGGCGGCTATGGACTGAGCCGCATCCTGCCCGGCATCCGCTACCCGGCCGTGGCCAAGGCGATTGCGCAGGGCACGCACTTTGTCGGCCTGAGCGATTTCACGGCGTTTCAGGCAGCGGTGCAGGCCCAAACCGGCGCCACCACCTGGGCCGGCCCGCTGCTGGTGGCCGACTGGGGCTGCGAAGGCGAGCCCGACGACATCATGGCCGCCTGCTTTGATGACCTGCTGGACGGCCACGGCGAAGGCGCCGGCTGGCGCATCCCCCGCGAGCGGCCCACCGCGCCCGAGGCCCTGGCCCAGCCGGACGACCTGTATGTGCCCAAAGCCACGTTGTGGGGCGGCAACCTGTCGGTGCTGGTCTCGCTCTTGGGCACGCCGTACTTTCCCGAGGTGCGCGGCGGCGTGCTGTTCTTGGAAGACGTGAACGAGCACCCCTACCGCATCGAACGCATGCTCACCCAGCTGCTGCACGCCGGCGTGCTGGCCCGGCAAAAGGCGGTGCTGCTGGGGCAGTTTTCGGACTTCAAGCTCACCCCGCACGACAAGGGCTACAAGTTGCAGACCGTGGTGGACTGGCTGCGCGGCCAGCTGAAGAAAACCGCCGTCCTCACCGGTCTGCCCTTCGGCCACGAACCCACCAAGGTCCTGCTGCCCGTGGGCGCGCAGGTGTCGCTGTCCGTCGAAGGGCGGGATGCGCTGGTGTATTGGGGGCATCAGGATTGAGGCCAGGCACTTCCTTACATAATCCGCACGCACCGCGTTGTACGCAGCAGACCCTTCCATCCAACCCCATGTCCATCCCAACTTTCCTCAAATCCACCGTCGCGGTGCTGGCCATTGCAGCCAGCGCACCGCTTTACGCGCAAGGCACGCCCATCGATGCCACGGCCTTTGATGCACTGATTGCCCAAGGCCCCGTCGCAGATGCTGCGACCATCGCATCGAGCACCTGGGCCAGCAAGATCAAGCAGGCCGGGACGCTGCGCCTGGGGGGGACGCAAACCTCGAACTTGTTCTCGCTGCTCAATGAAAAAGACGGCAAGCTGCGTGGGTTTGATGCCGGTCTGGCGCAACTCATCACCCGCTACATCCTGGGCGATGGAGCCAAGTACCAGTTCCGGCAGGTGAACTCGTCCACGCGCGAGCAGGTGCTCATCAACAACCAGGTGGACATGGTGTTTGCCACTTACTCCATCACCCCTGCCCGCGCCGAGAAAATTGCGTTTGCCGGGCCGTACTACACCTCGCAAGCTGGGGTGTTGGTCAAGGCGAACAACAACGCGATCCAATCGCACCAGGATCTGGCCGGCAAAAAGGTGGCCACGCAGGCCGGCTCCACCGGCCCTTCCATCCTGGCGCAGTACGCGCCCAAGGCCACCGTGCAAGAGTTCCAGACGCACCAGGAAGCCCTGGATGCCTTGCGTCAGCGGCGCGTCGATGCCTATGTGACCGACCACACCCTGCTCCTGAACGCCCTGAGCCTGGGAACCGGCGACGCGAAGCTGGCAGGTGCGCCCTTTGGTGCGCCGGACCATTACGGCATTGGTCTGCCCAAGGGCTCGGATGGCGTGGCCTTCGTCAATGCCTTCTTGAAGAAGGTGCAAGCCGACGGGACCTGGGCCAAGCTGTGGACCATCTCCATCGGACAGCGCACGGGCAGCACCGCTGTTCCTACACCGCCAGCGCTCCCATAAGGGCTGAGCGCGGATGGGCGAGGTTTCCAAGCTTCTGGCCGAGTACGGGCCTGCGTTCTGGCAGGCCCTTTTATTGACCTGGAAGCTCACGGCATGGTCGTTTGTGCCTGGCTTCTTGCTGGGCATCGGCATCGCGGTGCTTCGGCTCCTGCCGCTGCCGCCGCTGCGTCTGGCCTTGACCTTTTATGTCGAGGTATTTCGGAACATTCCCAGCGTGGCGCTGCTGATCTTCATCGTGTTCGCGCTGCCCGATCTCAATGTCCTGATCGACTATGAGCCCAGCGTCGTCCTGACCTTGGCGCTGGTGTGCTCGGCCTTCACGGCCGACTACTTGCGCTCGGGCATCAACACCATCCGCAGCAGCCAGATCGAAGCGGCCCTCAGCCTGGGAATGCGGCCCCTACAGGTCATTGCCGCGGTGGTCTTGCCCCAAGCGCTGCGTTCGGTGGTGCAGCCGATCACCTCGCTGCTCATCGCGTTGATGTTGTCCACCTCCCTGGCCTCGCAAGTGCCGCTGCCGGGCCGTGAGCTCACCGCACTGGTCTCTAAAATCGCGACGGACTCTGCTACCGGCATGGCCGCGTTTGCGGTGGCGGCCGCGATGTACGTGGCGACGGGGCTGCTCATCGCCTGGGCGGGCGCCATCCTGGACAAGAAAGTGCGGATCTTGCGATGAGCCGCCCTCTGGAAGACATTCTGTTTGGTGCGCCCAGCCCTCGCGCCCAGACGGTCGCCCGGATGGCCAGTGGGATGGCGGCCAGTGTGCTGCTTCTGATGGCGGTGGGCATCGCGTTGCGCTTTCATGCCGAAGGCCAGCTGGACGCCAGATTCTGGGCCTTCTTCACCTTGCCGACGACCTGGGCCTTTCTGGCCGAAGGCTTTCTTGGCACGCTGGCATCGGCGGCCAGCGCAGGCGTGATCGCATTGACCGTCGGGCTGGTGCTGGTCACCGGTCGCCTGGCCAAGACGCGTCTTGTCCGTTGGCCGAGCGTCGCGCTCATCGAATTCCTGCGTGGCACGCCGACGCTGCTGCTCATCTACGTCTGCTTCATGGTGCTGCCGCAAGCTGGAATCCAGCTGAGCACCTACTGGATGTTGACCTTGCCCGTGGGCCTGAGCGCTGCCGCCGTCGTGGCCGAGGTGTACCGCGCCGGCGTGCTGGCGGTGCCTCGGGGCCAGACCCATGCCGCGCGAAGCCTTGGGATGACCGAAGTCCAGGTGTTCTTTTGTGTCGTCTTCCCCCAGGCCCTTCGCTACATCACCCCGGCCTTGGTCGCGCAACTGGTCATCGTGGTCAAAGACACCACCTTCGGCTACGTCGTCACCTATGGCGAACTCATGCAGAACGCCAAAGTGCTCATCGCCAACTACCACGCGCTGGTGCCGGTGTACCTGGTGGTGGCGCTGCTGTACTGCCTTGTGAACTATGCTATTTCTGTCGCTGGCCAGCGGTTCTCAAATCCTTAGAATGAGGATAAATGTCCTTAATTAAAGGATTTGCATGGGCTTGGCCAACTTTCTCTTTACCCCCGGTATCCAGCGCGTACTGACGGCGACCTTGCTGCAGCCAGACCGCAGCTTCACGCTACAGGAGTTGCTGCGCCTGGCGGACAGCGGCCGTGGCAGCACGCAAAAGCAGGTGGACCGACTGGTCGAGGTTGGTGTGCTTCAGGAAGATGCCCGGCGGGGCCGCCAGCGGAGCATCCGGGTCAATACCGACTTTGTGCTCTATCCGGAATTGCTCAGCATCGCCCGCAAGACCTTTGCCATCGTCGAGCCTTTGAAAGAAGCCCTAGCGCCTTTTGCGGACCAGATCCAGTCGGCGTTTGTCTTTGGCTCCGTGGCCAAGGGCACCGACAGCGGCCGCAGCGACATTGATCTCATTGTCATTGGGGCAGTCCCGCTGCTGGCGCTGTCCGAGGCGCTGCAACAGGCCGAGCAAGCGCTGCTGCGGCCCATCAACTTTTCGCTGTACGAGCCAGCGGAGTGGACTGCCCTCACAGAATCCGACCCCATCCTGTCCCAGATTGCGCAGGGCCCGACCCTGAAGGTGCTGTGATGAACCGTCCCGTCGAATATGAAAATCTCATCAAGACCAGAGCCCTGGAAGCCGTCGCGCCCACGGCTGGGGCCATCGCGGGTTTTCTGCGGAACGCGGCGGATTACCTAGCCGTTGCCCAAGGACTGGACACTGGTCGACACCTGCAGGTCTTTACGTTGGCCTACGAAGGTTATTTCCAGCTGGTCCAGGCCGTGCTGGAGTTCTACGAAGTTCGCACCAAGGACGCCGGCCGTAACCTTGCCATCCAGCGCGTCTCTGCAACGTTGGGGGCCAGTCCCCAAGAATTTGCCTTCATTACCAAGGCCCACGAGCGCCGCAACGGCACCTCGTACCACTCTCCATTCCCACCCGTGTCCAAGGCGGAGGCCGCCACCATGCTGGCTATCCTGGCGAAATTCTTGCCTGCAGCGCGAGTGCTGACCGGACATGAATGAACCCAAGCCCCACCCCCGCCAAAGCTTTCGAGGCCCTGATGGAAAGGCTGGAAGACATCGAGCTCAACGCCATCGCGGACGCCCGAATCGGGCAGCCGCGCGTGAAGGTCAAGCTCGATGACGCCGAGCGCCTACTGTAAGCCCCTGCATTGATCCAAAGATAAGTGCATAAAGTGTGCATAAAATGTGCAAATTTCCGATTTCATCAGGAGCATTGTCATGGCCGCCATCTTTGCAGACGTGCTGGAATCCACGCGTGAGCCCGGCACGTCGCGGTTTTCCGCATCGGGTATCGCCTCCGTCCTCGGCTTGCCGCAGCAGGACCTGGCCTCGTTGGCAGGCGTTCACCGCAACACCTTGCGCACCCACCCAGAGTCGCCCCGCCTGCAAGCAACGTTGCGCGACCTGATGCGGGTGCTGTCGGCTGTCAGTGCACTGCAGCCAGATCCGCAACGCGCCATCTTTTTGATCAAGAACGAGCCCATTCCTGCCTTCCACCACAAGACCCTGCTGCAACTGGTGCAGGAGGGACGCACCGAGGATGCGATCGGCTACCTGGAGTCGGTCAGCGCCGGGTTTGTTGGATGATCCTGACCGACCTGCCGCCTGGCACCACGCTCTACCGTGCACACACCCCGCAGTGGGCCAGCCGGCCTACCAGCGGAATGGGGGCCGCCATCCAGGGTGGTCGTTTCAACCGCGAAGGCGTCGAGGCTTTGTATCTCTCACTGGACGAACTGACGGCACTGCGCGAATACCAGCAGACCTCGTCGTTTCTGCCGCCTTGCACGATGTGCTCCTATGCCGTGGCACTGCACAACCTGGTGGACCTGCGCCAACTTCACCATGGAGAACCCTGGGACGCGTTGTGGCACGACTGGCGCGAAGACTGGCGTCACCTGAAATTCGAACGCCATATCGAGCCACCGACCTGGGTGCTTGCCGACATGGTGCTGGCCCACGGCCATACGGGAATTTTGTTTCCCAGCCAGACGCGCGAAGGTGGAACGAACGTCGTCGTGTACGTGGAGCAGCTCAAGAATGGCAACTCGGTCCAGGTAAACGACCCGGATGGACGTCTGCCACACGATCAAGCCAGCTGGGCACGTTGAGCTGGGCTTGGAGCATCGGGAGGCGGCCTCTTAACAGCCGCGCGTGAAGGTCAGGCGTGATGGCCTTTGCGCCGGAGGTTTTGGTATTTTTGGCCTCCAGGCCAATGAAATCAAGCGGTATTAGCTATTAATACTGAACCGTGGCCAAGGGCAGGAACAGGGTGTGTGCCGAAATGGGCAGTGCGATGAAGCCGTGGTGACGGTAGAACGCAGCGGCGGCTTCGTCCTTGGCGTCCACCACCAAGGCGTAGGCAGCAATTTCTGCCCGAGCGGCGCGGTCGAGCGCATCTGCCAGCAATGCGCCACCGAGCCCCCGGCCCAGGTACGCCTGGTCAACCGCCAACCGGCCCATGCGCATGGCGGGCACGGTGGGGTAGCGGGGCAACTTCTTGCGGATGCTGTCGGGCAGGTCTGCCAGCCAGAGACTGGCCGATGCCAAGGTGTAGTAGCCAGCAATGCGAGAGCTTGCAGGCGATGCCTCGTCCAGCGCCACGAAGCAAGCCGCCACGCGGCGGCGGATGTCCTGGGTGGCCTGTTCCTGGAGGTAGCGGTTCAGCGGTTCGGAAGGGCTGTGGAAGCGCGCGCGATCATGCGCAGCATCTAGCCGCGCGAGCCTGAAGGGGGGCGCACTCATTCCGAGCGCAAGAGCGTGCTGCGACGCGCGAAGGCGCGTTCCAGGGCGGGTGACGGCGTTGGCGGTGACAGCAGTGCCTGGGCAAAACATTCCTGATCGGCCAGCGAGAGGCGAATCAGCTCTGCCTGTTCAATCGTTTGCTGTGCCGCCGCTTGCACGGCAGAAACCACGAAGTCGGTCATGGTGCGCCCCTGCAGCTCGGCAGCGCGTTTGAGCAGGGCGTGGAGTTCGGGGCTGACACGCGCTTCGAGACGGGCAGTAGCGAGGCTTGCGGGCATGGCGATGGGCTTTTGGGGATAAACGTACGGCATTTTGCCGTACTCTTTGGCTGCTGCGCACGCCAAGGTGCAACAGCCCGAAAGGTTGGAGTCCAACGCCAGCGTGAAGTTGTCCAAGGCCCCGTCACTTCGGCTGTTTTTTTGCTTTGACTCCAAGATGATGGTCTTTTTGGCCGCTAGGCCAATGAAATCAAGCGGTAGTAGCTATTAATTTCATAGTGAATTTGCGTGATTCGAGATTCAGCACACAGCCCCAGGTGCGCGCCACCCACCTCCCAGGAATGCGCGCTGGCACATTCCTGGTGGTGGTGTGCCCGAGGCTTTAGTGGACGAAATCTCCCAGCGCCAGGGTAGCACTGGAAGTACCCGTCAGCTGGATGAACAGCTCCCCATCGGCCACCGAGCCATCGCCATTGCTGTCCAGGAACACATAGCGCCCAGCATTGCTGTTGCTGCCCGTGATGGTCAGCACATACACATCGTTGGCGGCCTTGGTGTGGCTGCCTGCGGTATTGCCGGCAGCCACTGCATTGGCAATCGCTGAACGCAAGTAGGACGTACCTTCGTAGGTGGAGTTGGCCGTATAGGCCGCTCCCTGTTGCACGCTGGTGGCGCCGCCGGTCAGGCCGGTTTTGATCTGGTCCTGGCCGGTCGTGAAGTCGGTGAGCTGGTCGTAAGCAGGTGCTTGGTAGGCTTTCAGCGTCGAATCCGTAAAGCTGCGGTAGTCAAACACATCGGCCCCGTCACCGCCGCTCAGGGTGTCGGCCTGGCTGGTGCCGGTCAGGGTGTCGTTGCCGCCAAAGCCGTAGAGGGCCGCTGGCTTGCTACTGCCAAGGCTGCTCAGGTTGTCTGCCCCTGCCGTGCCCAGCGCCACGTACACATTGGCATGGGTGGCAGCGGGCGTGGCTGCGTTGTCCTGCACGCGCAAGTCGCCCACCAGCACCGTGGTGGTCTGTTCTGTGGTGGTCAGGGTGGTGGCGCTGCCGTTGTTCACGGTCAGGCTGGCCAGTTCCGTGGTGCCCAGGAAGGCTTTGAGGGCTGAAGAATCCGGGTCGGTGGCGGTGAAGGTGATGCCCGCGCCATCGACAGCCAAGCCAGACAGCATGGGCGCGTCGTTCACGGCGGTCACGCTGATGGTGGCGGTGGTGCTGGCCGACAGGCCACCACGGTCGGTGGCGGTGAAGCCCACCTGGCGCGCACCGGTGCCAGGGGCATCGCTGTCGTTGTTGAACGTGATGGCTTGCACCAGCGCCGTCACCCAGGCGTTGGTGGCCTTGGCGTTGAAGGTGAAAGTCCACGCCGCGTCCTGGCTCGCCCCTGCCGCGTTGGCCAGACCAAACTGCACATCGCCGGCCATCAATGCCAGGGTGGTGGGGTTGACCCAGATGTTTGCGCCACCGTTGTAAGGCCGGCTGGTGGGCAGGCTCAGGCGATCTGCCGCCTCGGCGTTGGTGACGATCTGCACCGTCAGGCTACCGTCGTCCCAATCGGCGTTGCCGCTGGGGTCGCTCACAACCAGGCCCGCCGCTACGGCGACGGGGGTTTGCTCGGTGTAGGCCGTGAGCAGGGTGGTGCTGCCTTGGTTGGTCAGGACGGAAACGGTGTTGCTGCCGTAGTTCTTCGCCACCAGCAGATCGGCCTTGCCGTCGCCATTGACATCGGCGCTGCTCACGCTGGTGGGGTTACCGCCCGTGGCGACATCGACCTTGGCGTTAAAGGTGCCGTCTCCTTGGTTGGTCAGCACCGAGACGGTGCCGTAATAGTTTGCTACCAGCAGATCGGCCTTGCCGTCGCCATTGACATCGGCGCTGCTGACGCTTTGTGGGGAAGAACCCGTGTAGTAATCGACCTTGGCGTTAAAGCGGCCATCGCCTTGGTTGGTCAGCACCGAGACACCGTTACCAACGGCCACCAGTAGGTCGGCCTTGCCGTCGCCATTGACATCGGTGCTGGTCACGCTTTGTGAGGAAGAGTCCGTGGCGTAGTCCACCTTGGCGTTGAAGCGGCCATCGCCTTGGTTGGTCAGCACCGAGACGGTGTTGCTGCCTTGGTTCGCCACCAGCAGATCGGCCTTGCCGTCGCCATTGACGTCTGCGCTGCTCACGCTGATAGGGGTACCGCCCGTGGCGTAATCGACTTTGGCGTGAAAGGTGCCATCGCCTTGGTTGGTCAGCACCGAGACGGTGTTGCTGCTGCTGTTGGCCACCAGCAGGTCGGCCTTGCCGTCGCCATTCACATCGGCGCTGGTCACGCTGTATGGGTACCTGCCCGTGGCGTAATCCACTTTGGCGTTAAAGCGGCCATCGCCTTGGTTGGTCAGCACCGAGACGGTGTTGCTGCTGCTGTTGGCCACCAGCAGGTCGGCCTTGCCGTCGCCATTCACATCGGCGCTGGTCACGCTGGTGGGGTTAACGCCCGTGGCGACATCGACCTTGGCGTTGAAGCGGCCATCGCCTTGGTTGGTCAGCACCGAGACGGTGTTGCTGTAGTAGTTCGCCACCAGCAAATCGGCCTTGCCGTCGCCATTGACATCGGCACTGGTCACGCTGGATGGGTTACTGCCCGTCGCGTACGCCACCTGGGCCGCAAATTGCGGGGGCAAGGTAAACACCGGCGCTGCAGCCGCAGCACTGGCCTGCAACGCATAGTTCGCTGTGGTGGTGGCCTGGCCATCTGTCACGCTGATGCCCACGCTGGCCGCGCCGGCGTTGGTGGCGGTAAAGGTGGCGCCGGCCAAGGCGGTGTTGATGGCGCTGGCCGTGCCGGTCAGCTGGATGCCAGCGGCGTTGGCGTCGGCATCGGTCAGTCCGCCGACTGCCCCATTGATGGCGGTGAGGGTCACGGTCAGGTCATCGCCATCGGGGTCCGAGACCGTGAAATTCGCCAGCGCCGCTGCCACGCCCACGGTGACGGACTGTGCGCTGCTGGGCACGCCCAGGTAGGTGGGCGCGTCGTTCACATCGCTCACGGCCAGGGTGAAGCGGGTGCTCACGGGGGTGGCGCCCGGCAAGGTGTTGTCCGCCACGGTCACCGTGACGGCGTAGCTGGCTTGGGTGGCGTAGTGCAGCGCGGTGCCGGCCTTGAGGTAGAGCTTGGCGCCCTCTACTTCAAAACTGCCCGCATCGGCACCGCTCAAGGTGACGGTGTTGGCGCCCAGGCCGTCGTCGCTGATCGCCAGCGTGCCCACTTCGATGCGGTTGGTGGTGTTGGTGTCTTCGGGCAGGGTGGTGGTGGTGCCGGTCAGCGCCACGGCGGTGGGGGCGGTGTTGAACTTCAGCGGCTGGTCCACGCTGCTGGAGGCCCCCAATTGGTCTGTGGCCGTGAAGGTCAGCATGCGCAGTGGGCTGGCGGGCGTGTCGCTGCCATGCGTGAAGGTGATGGCGCGCACCAGGCTTTGCACCACATCGTTGCTGGCGTTGTCGTTGAAGGTGAAGGTCCAGGCGCTGCCGTTGCTGACCGAAGTGGCATTGGCGGTGCCCACCTGGGTGTTGCCACGCATCAGCAAATTGCCCAAAGGGTTCACCCAAATGCCGCCGTTTTGCAGGTTGGAGGTAGGCAAGCTGAGCGTGTCGGCTGCTTCGGCATTGGCGCTGATTTGCACCTGCAGGCTGCCACCGCGCCAGTCGGCATCGCCATCCGGGTCGCTGAGGGTGAGGGCCGTGCCAATGTGTACTGGCGCTTGCGGGGTGGCAGAGACCAGCAAGCCGTCTTGGTTGATCAGGACGGAAACGACGTTGTTCCACGAGCTCGCCGCTACCAGCAAGTCGGCCTTGCCGTCGCCATTGACATCGGCGCTGCTGACGCTGCGTGGGGAATAGTCCGTGGCGTAATCGACTTTGGCGTTAAAGCGGCCATCACCTTGGTTGGTCAGCACCGAGACACCGTTTCCACCGGCTGCCAGCAGGTCGGCCTTGCCGTCGCCATTGACATCGGCGCTGCTGACGCTGTTGGGGGAAGAGCCCGTGGCGTAATCGACCTTGGCGTTAAAGGTGCCATCGCCTTGGTTGGTCAGCACCGAGACGGTGTTGCTGCCCTGGTTCGCCACCAGCAGGTCGGCCTTGCCGTCGCCATTGACATCGGCGCTGCTGACGCTGCGTGGGTAATAGCCCGTGGCGACATCGACTTTGGCGTTAAAGCGGCCATCGCCTTGGTTGGTCAGCACCGAGACAGAGTGGCTGTCCCGGTTGGTGACGAGCAGATCTACCTGGTTGTCGCCATTCACATCCACGCTGAACACGCTGCTGGGGGCACCGCCGGTCAGGTAGCTCACTTTGGCGTTGAAAGTGCCATCGCCTTGGTTGGTCAACACCGACAGGCTGTTGCTGTTGGCATTGGCCACCACGATGTCGGCCTTGCCGTCGCCATTGACATCGGCGCTGCTCACGCTGCTGGGGGCGGCATCGGTGGCGTAGTCCACCTTGGCGTTGAAAGTGCCATCGCCACGGTTGGTCAGTACCGAGACGGTGTTGTTGCCACGGTTGGCCACCACGATGTCGGCCTTGCCGTCGCCATTCACATCGGCACTGGCCACGCTGCTAGGGTCGCTGCCCGTGGCGTAGTCCACCTTGGGGTTGAAGCGGCCATCGCCTATGTTGGTCAACACCGAGACACCGCTTCCAGAGGCCACCAGCAAGTCGGCCTTGCCGTCGCCATTGACATCGGCACTGGCCACGCTGGTCGTGCTGTAGCCCGTGGAGTAATCCACCTTGTCGGCAAACACGGGCGACCGGGTAAATACGGGTGCCACGTTGTCGGGCGTCTGGTGGGTCACAAAGCGGTTGCTGAAGCTGGCGGCGTCGTTGCCGGCGGCGTCTTGAATGGCCGCCTCGTCGTTGTTTGCGCTCGGGTCGGTGTAGCTGACAGTCACCGTCTCGGTGCTCTTGACCGCTTCCGACAGGGTCAGGGTCACGGTCTTGGCGGCGGCATCCACGGCCACGTTGCTGACGGTGGCGGTGGTGCCGTCTAGAGCGAAGGCGCTGGCCGCTGGCTTGTTGGTGGCGTCCAGCAGGCTGGCATCGCTGTACGTCAGGGTCAGGGTGGCGCCGTTGACGCTGGCGCTGCCAAACACCGGGGCCACGTTGTCGGGCGTCTGGTTGGTGACAAAGCGGTTGCTCAAGCTGGCCGCGTCGTTGCCAGCGGCGTCTTGAATGGCAGCGGGGTCGTTGCCCGTGGTCGGATCGCTGTAGCTGAGGGTGATGCTGTCGGTGCTCTTGACGGCTTCCGACAGGGTCAGGGTCACGGTCTTGGCAGCAGCATCGACCGCCACGCTGCTGACGGTGGCGCTAGTGCCGCCCAGGGTGAAGGCATTGGCTTCGGGCAGATGGGTCGCATCCAAGGCGCTGGCATCCGAGAAGTGCAGGGTCAGCTGATCGCCATTGACCCGGGCGCTGCGGAACAGCGGTGCCACGGTGTCGGGCGGAAGGGGTTCGCCGGCGGTGCGGATGGCGACGGCGTTGTCCAGATCAAAGGCGCTGCCGCTGGGCAGGTCTTCAATGAAGCGGGTGCCCGTGGCGGTGCCGTCGCTGTACCACAGCGATTGCGTGCTGTTGGCGGTATTGCTCTGGATAAAGAACACCGCATCTTCCGCCACCACCTTGAACTGGGACACCTGGCGGGCCAGGGGCGCGGCAGGGGCGGTGGCGCCGGTGGTCGAGAACAGGTCGCCGCTGCGGGTCAGATAAAAGATCTGGTCGGCATCGGTTTGCAACGAGGTGTTGCTGGTGGATAGGCCCACGCTGCTGAGCTGCACCGCTGAGGGCTGGCCAGCAGCCAGGTTGACGGAAAACACGCCTTCAGCATTGGCAAACACCAGGGTGTTGCCGATCACTTTGGACTGGGTGGGTGCGCTGTTGCCCACCTGGACTGTGCCTGCGGCGCTGCCGTCGCTGACAAACAGGCCCTGTTTCGTACCAGAGGTGTAGGCGGTAAAGATCAGCTTGCCAGCCACCATCTGGGGTGCGTTGGCTGATGAATTGTTCGCATCGGCCAGCGCCGAGCCACTGCCTTCCAGGATGTCTTTCACCATGCTGAAGCGGTTGGTGCTGAAGTTGGCCACCCACAGTTCCGTGCCATGCGTAGCGTCGGAGACCCTGAAAAACGCCAGGTTGCTGTCCCAGCCCAGCAGGCTGGCATCGCTCTGGATGGTGGCCAGTTTGGTGAAGGTGGTGCCGTTGGTGGAATAAATACCGTTTTCGGTATTACCGCTGTTGGCGTTGCGGGCACTGGCGGTGAAGTACAGCAGGCCATTGGCTTCGCCCAGGATATTGGGGTTGGAGCCGTCCCAGCCAGGATTAATGTCGAGCAGGGTGGTGCCTTCGCGGGTGCCGTCGGTAAATGCTAATTCTCTGCCTGCATCAGAAATAGCACCACCCGATGCATATACCGTAAAGGCAACCTTGTCGCCGTAGGCTTTAAAATAACTAAAGTTGCCGTAATTGCCTAGATAATTATCTTTCAGCATGAAAGTGCCAGTTTCGGTGCCGTCGCTGACCCAGGCTTCGCTGCCGTGAATACCATCATTGGCACTAAAAACCAGCTTGCCATTGGGGAGAATCGCTCCCAGCGAGTCCAGTCCTGAAGATGAGCCAGGATTAATGTCCTTCACCATTCCAGAGGTGATTTGGTTTGGGTTGGAATAATCAAAATTCACCAATTCTTGGCCATAAGGAGAGGAATAGCCATAGGACCAGATGGTCTGATTGGCTTCATCATGCAGACCACCTGAAAATGAATAATCCAGATCGGTGCTGGTGTAGGTCTTTTGCGGACCATTGATCGCGTAGGCTTTGTTTGAGCCAGCCAAGACAAGCTGGTTATTTGCCAGGGATACAAAATTGCTTGGAACGGCTGCATTCCTCACAATCGATTGTGTGCCGGCCAGGGTTCCATCGGTATAGCCCACCATTCCACTGTTGTAATAGAAGCCCGCTGGGTTGTAGAAATAGGCGCCTGTCTGGTCAGCGTTGATTTTGAATTCCAGCTGCTTTTCAAAACCCAAACCATTGATGATTTTGGTCTCTGTGCCCGCTGCGGAGCCATCGCTGACCAGCAGTTCTCGCTCGCCAAAGCCAGAGCCAGCGCCCTGCATGACCAGCGTCCACGGTGTCTTGGTCGTGCTGCCTTCGCCTGGATCGGGGTTGGTCGGCGGCGTGGCCTCGACTGCTGCAATCACGGTGGCCTGCGCTGTCAGCGTTTGGGTACCCAGCTTCAGCGCCGGGCTGCCACCGCTGATGACGATTTGCAGCGCGCGGTCGCCATCGTCGAATTGCAGCGTCTGGATGTCGGTGGTGGCGGGCAGCTCGATGCGGCTGCTGTCGGTGCTGGTCAGCACCACGGTGGAGCCGTCCCGGTACACCTGCCAGGCGCTGGTCTTGCCCGGCAGCCGCAAGATGTTGTTGCCCAGGGAGCCCGTGAGCTGCAGGGATGCGCCCGATTCAACGGTGATGAGGTGCGCGCCTGTGGCGTCGTAAAGCTGGGTGGAAAAACCAGTGCCCACGATGTAGTTCGGGGTGTTCGGCAGCAGGACGCCGATGAAGTTGGTAGCCATGGTGGGAGTCTCTTTCAAGTGATTGGAGTCAAAGGGGTTACAGGAAGGTCACGTCGCCCACGGGCAGGGCGTTGAAGCTGTCGATGTCGTACACGATTGCACCGCTCACCACGACGTTCACCAGGGTCACGCTGGAGACGGCGCCGTTCTGGTTCACGACCAGGGTCACATCGGTTCCCTTGCTGGAAACGGCGACTTGGCTGGCGGTGGCGTTTTGCAGAAGCAGGCTGTCTTGCGCACCAAAGTTGCTGATGCGCACCACGCTGCCTATGTTGGTGTTGTCAGAGAACACAAAGCTGCCATTGCCGGCATCCACGGTGGCAGGGGCGCTCACGGTGCCGCCCAGGTTGTCCAGATTGCTGCCCTGGGGCAGTTCCTTGCCGTTGAAACTGATATTGCCAACGGGCAAGGCATTGAAACTGGCCAGGTCATAAACCACTTGCCCGGTGCCGAGGACGTTCTGCAAAACGATGCCGGAGACCGTGCCGTTGTTGTTGACCGTCAGGGTCACGTCGCTGCCCTGGCTGGAGATGGCCAGCAGGTCTTGGGCGTTGCTGGTCAGCGCAATCGTGTCGTTGGCACCAAAGCCGTTGATGACTGCATGGCTGCTGACACTGGCATCGTCGTGGAAGGTGGTTTGCGTCCCGCTGGCGCTGTAGGTGATGGGGCTGCCCGCTGCGCCTGGTGTGCTGTCGAGCTGGGTGGTGACGGTGGGGTCAGGCTGCGGGGCAGGCGGCGTCGGTGCGGGTGTTGGTGCGGGTGCCGGAGGCGCGGGCGGAGGTGGCGCCGGGGGCGTGGTCGGTTCAACGGGCTTTTCCGTCGTCAGATTCCCGGTCTCTGCCTGCTGAACCAGCTGCTCCACGGTGTTCGTGAACGTGGTGGCCGCAGTAGTCAGCGTGTTGTTGGTGGCAGCGGTCTGCAGGGTCTCCACCGCATTCACCTGCGACACCACGGCCGCCTTGTTCAGGTCCACCAAGGTGGTGGCGTTCTGAATCTGGTTGTTGCTGCTGGCCGTCACCTGCGCCACGCTGGCGGCGTTGTTCACGATGCTGGTGGTGCCCGTGGCCGTGGCAGCGCTGGTCACGATGGTGGTCAATGTGCTGGCCTGTGTCAGGTCCACCGGGGCGGCGGTGGTCTGCCCGGCCAGGGTATTGGAGATGGTCTCGCTCAGCGCCTTGATCACCTCGCGGGCCACTTCCTTCTTGGACTTGGTGGGGTCGGCCGCGTCAATCGCGGTGGTGGTCTGCGTGATCACGCTGGCCACTTGCTGGGCGGCCTTTTGCACCGCCAGCGCGGTGGGGTCGGTTGCGTTGGTGGCCAGGGCAGAAATCGGGTCGTAGGTCAGGATGTTGGTGACCGCTGCGGGCAGGCCCAGTGCGGTCCTGACCTCGGTCGTGGCGGCTTCAATCGTCTTGCCGCTTTCGATGGCCGCCTGCACCAGGGTGGTGATAGGGCTGACAGTGGTCGAGCCGGCAGGGGCGGTCAGTACGCCCTCGAAGGCCTTGCCCGTCATGATGTCCGTGCCGCCATAGGCCACGATCTTGGTGGTGCCGCTGGCGCCCAGGCTGTAGTTGCCGTTGGCATCGGTCACGGTGCTGGGCTCGTCCGGGTCCTGGATGCCGTCGCCGTCCAGGTCGGCATAGACCGTGGCGCCCGCCACGTAGCCGTCGATCACGGTACCGGTCAGGGGCTTACCCAGATTGGCCAGCGTGGTGTCCAGATTGGCCTCGGTCAGGGTGCTGCTGACGATGGCGCTGTTGGTGAGCAGACCCTTGGCAATCAGGTCGGCAAACTTGGCTGGCTGCTTGGAGGCCACGCCAATCGTGTTGAGCCAGGCGCTCAGCTGAGTGTTGGCACTGCTTACCGTGGCGGCATCGCCCGTCACCGATTTCAGGAAAGTGCGGGCAATGGCAGCGGCAGCGTCGCCGTCGTAGCTTTTGGGCGCGGTGCTGACCTTGCTGGTGAAGCTGTTGGCCACGGCCAGGCGGTTGTCCACGATGGGCGCGTCGCTGGTGCCGGGCTTGACGCCGTCCAGGATGGACAAGGCCGCGTTACCCAGGCTGAGCTTGCCGCGGTTGAGCAGGTCCACGTAGTAGTTCAGGCCGGTGCGCTCGGGCGGTCGGCCCAGGATGTTTTGGTAAAGCACCGTGACACGGTCGGCATTGGTGGTGCCGGTGCCGTACAGGGCTTGGGCTTCGGCGGAATTAGCGAAGGCGTCGATGATGCCCACCAGGGAGCCATTGGCCGCGTCGAGCTTGTCAGCCCAATAGACCTGACCGCCAGCGTCAGCAGCGCGGCCGTAGTAGGCGATGTAGAGTTTTTGGACCGTGGTGAGCGCAGAGGTGGAAGCCATAAGAGGGGTACTTGAACAATAAAAAACCGGTCACTTCAGGCAGACCGGTTGGAAAAATTTTTGCCCACGCTATTGGCTCGGCCCTTTAGTGTCAATACCGCAAATGCGGTAGATTTCGTACTCCTGAAAGAGGTGAGGTAAGGTTGATTGCTATTGAATACGTAGCTACTACCGCTGCATTCCATTGGCCTGGAGGCCAAAATCGCTTAAAAATTCGGCCCCTTTCTTCAAAGGTCTTCAGGCGATGACCGGTGACGCCTTGAATGCCCTAGATGTTGTTCCTACCCGACAGTGTCAAGATCATGTCAGTCCACCATGCAGACTTTCTCGCCCTCACCCCCACGGACCTTCCATGCGCCCCCACCCAACACCTCCAACATCTCCCAAACGCCGCCTCCGCTGGATCCAGCGCACTGCCGTCGCCACGGTGGTCATCGCCCTGCTGGTGGGCGCGGGTGTGGCGGTGCAGGTGCAGCGCAGCTTCCCGGCGCTGGATGGCACGCAGGTGCTGCCGGGCTTGGACGCGCCGCTGACGGTGTTGCGCGACGGGGCGGATGTGGCGCATGTGCAGGCACCCACACCGCAGGCGGCCTG
>CAZQXQ010000036.1:0-19488 GCA_964597235.1 uncultured Burkholderiaceae bacterium
CGCCGCTGCGGGTGTTGGCAATGCGCACCACCTCGCTGGTCACGCGGGCCACGTCTTCGGCGTTGTCACCGGCAATGTCGCCAATCAGCACCATCTTGGGCAGGCCGCCGTTGCCCTTCTTGCTCTTGGTGGCGTAGCCCACGGCCTTCAGGTAACGGTCGTCCAGATGTTCCAGGCCAGCCAGCAGCACGCCGGAGCGCTTTTGCTCGGCGAACATGAAGTCCTTGATTTCGACGATGCTGGGCACGGCGTCTTTGGCGTTGCCAAAGAACTCCAAACAGACCGTGCGGGTGTGCTCTGGCATGCGGTGCACCACCCAGCGGGCGCTGGTGATCAGTCCGTCGCAGCCTTCCTTCTGGATGCCAGGCAGGCCGCTGAGGAACTTGTCGGTCACATCCTTGCCCAGGCCTTCCTTGCGGAAGGTCTTGCCGGGAATGTCCAGGCGCTCCTTGCGGATGGGGGTTTTGCCGTCGGCCTGGTAGTACTGCAGCTCAAAGCTGGCCACCTCGGCGTCGTGGATCTTGCCCAGGTTGTGGTCGATGCGGGTGACTTCCAGCCACTGCGCTTCGGGCGTGACCATGCGCCAGCTGGCCAAGTTGTCCAGCGCCGTACCCCAGAGCACGGCCTTCTTGCCGCCAGCATTCATGGCGATGTTGCCGCCGATGCAAGACGCCTCGGCGCTGGTCGGGTCCACCGCGAAGACGAAGCCCGCGCGCTCGGCGGCGTCGGCCACGCGCTGGGTGACCACGCCGGCCTCGGTCCACACGGTGGCCACCGGCTGGGCGACGCCGGGTAGCTGGCGCATCTCGACCTCGGTCATGGCTTCGAGCTTTTCGGTGTTGATCACCGCGCTCTTCCAGGTCAGCGGAATGGCGCCGCCGGTATAGCCGGTGCCGCCCCCACGCGGGATGATGGTCAGGCCCAGCTCGATGCAGCCCTTGACCAGGCCGGCCATCTCGGCCTCGGAATCGGGGGTCAGCACCACGAAGGGGTATTCCACGCGCCAGTCGGTCGCGTCGGTCACATGGCTGACGCGCGACAGCCCATCGAACTTGATGTTGTCGCGGGCGGTGTAGCGGCCTAGGGTCTTCTTGACCTCGCGGCGCAGCGCGGCGGCCTGCACGAAAGTGGCGTCAAACGCCGCCACCGCCGCGCGAGCAGCCACCACCAGCTCGCCCACCAAGCGGTCGCGCTCGGGGTCGTCCTGGGGGGTGCGGCGCTTTTCGATCTCGGAGAGGCGGTGGTTCAGTGCCTCGACCAGGGACTTGCGGCGGCTGGGGTTGTCCAGCAGGTCGTCCTGCAGGTAGGGGTTGCGCTGGACCACCCAGATGTCGCCCAGCACCTCGTACAGCATGCGGGCGGAGCGGCCAGTGCGACGCTCGTCACGCAGCTGGTTCAGCAGGTCCCAAGCGGACGCGCCCAGCAGGCGGATCACGATCTCCCGGTCGGAGAACGAGGTGTAGTTGTAGGGAATTTCACGCAAACGAACCGGCTCGTGCAAGTTGCTTTGCAAGGCGGCCAACGCAATCGGAGCATTCATGGAGGAGACCTGGGAAGGGTGACGGGCACCCATGGACCATCGGGCCGCGAATTTTAAGTCAGCCCCCCTGCCCCCATCGGAAGCCGCCGGATGCACTACTTTGCGAAGGGTTTTCCCGCAGTGTTTCCCGCCGCTTGTCGCCAGCCACGGGCCTGCACCCAGTGGGCACTGGCCACGGCCAGCACCAGCGCACCATAGGTCAGCATCTTGCCGTCGCGGCCCAGACCCCACAGGCCCGCGAGCAGCACCAGCGCCCCCACCAGGGCATTGACCGCCCAACGGCGCACCAGGCCAGCCAGCCACGGAGTCGCCGGCCGCCACAGCTGTCCGACCAGCGCAACGACGAACGCCACCCCTGCCGCGGGCGCAGCAAAGTTCAGCAAATGCCAGAAAAAGTCCAGAAAGCCCATGGTCACCACTATGAGGGGCGGCGATTTTATAATCCGCCCCCTATGGCAGTCTGGGCCCTCGGCATCAACCACACCACCGCGCCGCTCGACCTGCGCGGCCGCTTTGCGTTTGCACTGGACCAGTTGCCGCCGACGCTGCAGGGGCTGCGCACTTCACTGGGCCAGCTGTCCCAGGGCAATGCCAACGCGGTTGAGACCGCCATCCTCTCCACCTGCAACCGCACCGAGATCTACTGCGCCGGCGACCAGACCGCGCTGGACCAGACCCTGGGCTGGCTGGCGCACAGCGGCGGTGTCAGCCCCGCGCTGCTGCGCTCGCATTCCTACACCCTGGAAAACGGCTCGGTGGCCCGCCACGCCTTCCGCGTGGCCAGTGGCCTCGATTCGATGGTGCTGGGCGAGGCCCAGATCCTCGGCCAGATGAAGGACGCCGTGCGCGCTGCCGAAAACGCCGGCGCCCTGGGCAGCACGCTCAACCAGCTGTTCCAGCGCAGCTTTGCCGTGGCCAAGGAGGTGCGCAGCAGCACCGAGATCGGCGCGCACAGCATCAGCATGGCGGCGGCGGCCGTGCGCCTGGCCGGCCAGCTGTTCGAGGACCTATCCGACATCAACGTGCTGTTCGTCGGCGCGGGGGAGATGATCGAACTGGCCGCCACCCACTTTGCCGCCAAGACGCCCAAGCACATCGCGATTGCCAACCGCACGCTGGAGCGCGGCGAAAAGCTGGCCACACGCTTTGGTGGCGAGGTGATGCGCCTGGCCGACATCCCCGCCCGCCTGCACGAATTCGACGCCGTCGTCAGCTGCACCGCCAGCACCCTGCCCATCATCGGCCTGGGCGCTGTCGAGCGTGCCCTGAAAAAGCGCCGCCATCGCCCCATGTTCATGGTGGACCTGGCCGTGCCCCGCGACATCGAACCCGAGGTCCAGGCCCTGGGGGATGTGTACCTCTACACCGTCGATGACCTGGCCACCGTGGTCCAGACCGCCCAGGCCCACCGCCAGGCCGCCGTGGCGCAGGCCGAGGCCATCATCGACGCGGGCGTGCAGAGCTTTCTGCACTGGATGGACCAGCGCAAGCCCGAAGGCGGCGTGGTGCCGCTGATCCAGCAGCTCAACGCCCAGGCCGACGAATGGCGCGCCCTGGAAATCGCCCGCGCCAAGAAACGCCTGGCCAAGGGCGAGGACATCGACGCCGTGCTCGAAGGCCTGTCGCGCGGCCTGACGCAAAAGCTGCTGCACGGCACCCTGGCCGAGCTGCGCGCCGGCGACGCCGAGAGCCGTGAGGCCACGGCGCAGACCGTCTCGCGCCTCTTTTTGCGCTCGCAAGCCAAAAACGGGCTTTAGCGCCCTCCCCGGCTGGCTGCCCTGGCCTGCCCACCCCCTGCCCTGCAGGACTGGATGCCAAATCAGGCCCTAGCCCAATAAAATCCAACGCTAATAGCTATTGAATCAATAGCAAAATCCATGAAACCCTTTCTCCAAAACCAGCTTGAACGCTACGCCCAGCGTCTGGAAGAGCTGGACTTTTTGCTCTCGCGCGAAGACATCATGGGCGACATGGCCCAGTACCGCGTGCTCTCGCGGGAGCACGCCGAAGTCACCGCCATTGCCGGCCGCTACCAGCGCTGGCGCCAGCGCACCGCCGACTTGGCCAGTGCCCAGGAGATGCTGGCCGACCCCGATCTGGCCGAGATGGCGCAGGAAGAAATCGACAGCAGCCAGGCCGAACTCGCGCAACTGGAAGACGAACTCCAGCGCCTGCTGCTGCCCAAGGACCCCGACGATGCGCGCAACGCCTTCCTGGAAATCCGCGCCGGCACCGGTGGCGACGAATCGGCGCTGTTCGCCGGCGACCTGGCGCGCATGTACACCCGCTACGCCGCCACCGTGAGCTGGCAGGTCGAGGTGGTCAGCGAGAACCCGTCCGAGCTGGGTGGCTACAAGGAAATCGTGCTGCGCATCGTCGGCGACCATGCCTACGGCACGCTGCGCTTTGAATCCGGCGGCCACCGCGTGCAGCGCGTGCCCGCGACTGAAACCCAGGGCCGCATCCACACCAGTGCCTGTACCGTCGCAGTGATGCCCGAGCCCGACGAGACCGAGGCGGTCAAGCTCAACCCCGCCGACCTGCGCATCGACACCTTCCGCGCCAGTGGTGCCGGCGGCCAGCACATCAACAAGACCGATTCCGCCGTGCGCGTGGTCCACCTGCCCACCGGCATCGTGGCCGAATGCCAAGACGGCCGCAGCCAGCACAGCAACAAGGCCAAGGCCCTGCAGGTGCTGCAGGCGCGCATCCAGGAAAAGGAACGCAGCGAACGCGCCGCCAAGGAAGCCGCGCTGCGCAAGGGCCTGATCGGCAGCGGCGACCGCAGCGACCGTATCCGCACCTACAACTTCCCCCAGGGGCGGCTGACCGACCACCGCATCAACCTCACACTGTACAAGCTGCTCAACATCATGGAAGGCGACCTGGGCGACGTGCTGGAGGCCCTGCGCCACGCCCGCGAGGCAGAGCTGCTCGAAGAGCTGGAGCTGGGGAGTCCGGGGTGAAAAATAGGGTCTTTTTGGCCTCTAGGCCAATAGATACGTGCGGTATTAGCTCTTATTTCAATAGCAATTATGCTACCCACGCTTGAACTGCGGCAGGTTTTGACCGCTGCGCAGCAGCAGGGCCTGGCCCGCATCGATGCGCAGCTCCTGTTGCTGCACTGCCTGGGCCGCGAACCCGGGGATCGGGCCTGGCTGCTGACCCACGACACCGATCCGCTGACCCCCGCCGTGGCCGAGCGCTTTTCCAACCTGTGCCAGCGCCGGACAGCCGGCGAGCCGGTGGCCTACCTGACGGGGCGCAAGGCCTTTTATGGGCTGGAGCTGCAGATCGATGCCCGGGTGCTGGACCCGCGCCCCGACACCGAGACCCTGGTGGACTGGGCGCTGGACGTGGTACGCCCCCTGGCCCGACCGCGCATCGCAGACTTGGGCACCGGCAGCGGCGCCATCGCCTTGGCCCTGCAAGCCCAGCGGCCCGACGCCGAGGTCTGGGCGGTGGACCTCAGCGCAGACGCCCTGACCGTGGCGCGCGCGAACGCCGAGCGCCTGGGCCTGCCGCTGCGTTTTGCGCAAGGCAACTGGCTGCAGGGACTGCCAGCGCAGGCGGGACCGTTTGACGCCATCGTCAGCAACCCGCCCTACATCCGGGCGGACGACCCGCACCTCGCGGCACTGACCCATGAACCGCTGGGTGCCCTGGCCAGCGGCGCCGATGGGCTGGATGACATCCGCGCCCTCATCGCCCAAGCCCCTGCCCGCTTGGTGCCAGGCGGCTGGCTGCTGCTGGAGCATGGCTGGGACCAGGCCGAAGCCGTGCGTGCGCTGCTGAGCGCGGCGGGCTTTGTGGCGGTGCAATCCCGCCAGGACCTGGCGGGGCACGCGCGCTGCAGTGGCGGGCAATGGCCTGGATTGGGTCCGGAAAATCCCGCATCCCTGGCGAATCCGAGTCCCGGGCACGGATAATCACGCCCCGTCGGACCGACCGGTCCCCACCCCATTACGGAGTATTCCCATGAGCGACGTTCAACAACGCATCGACGACCTTGTCAAATCCAACGAGATCCTGCTGTTCATGAAGGGCAGCGCCAGCTTTCCGATGTGCGGCTTCTCGGGCCGCGCCATCCAGATCCTGAAGGCCTGTGGTGTCGATCCGCGCGCGATCCAAACGGTGAACGTGCTGGAAGACCCGGAAATCCGCCAGGGCATCAAGGAATACAGCCACTGGCCCACGATTCCCCAGCTGTACG
Organism: uncultured Burkholderiaceae bacterium; assembly: GCA_964597235.1. Lineage (GTDB taxonomy): Bacteria > Pseudomonadota > Gammaproteobacteria > Burkholderiales > Burkholderiaceae_C > CAYZPX01. The sequence continues at coordinate 5,754 of CAZQXQ010000036.1, forward strand.
TGAAGGGCGAGTTCATCGGCGGGTCGGACATCATGATGGAAATGTACGAATCTGGCGAACTGCGCCAGGTGCTGGGTACCTGAGCACCGCCTCAGCCCTCTTGAAGCGAAAAAGCCGCTGGTCTCTGTGGAGAGACGGCGGCTTTTTTGTGGGCGCTGGGCAGAGTCGGCTCAGGCGCTGCGCAGGGCGGGGTCGTCAAACGTCCACTGCTTTTGCGCGGCGAACACCGCGTTCGGGTATTGCGGCTGGCCGCGGCTGCCGTTGTAGCGGCCCAGGGCCATGTACCAGTCGCCGCGCTCGCGGTCCAGGTAGTGGCGCAGGATCACGCAGCCAAAGCGCAGGTTGGTCTGAAGGTGGAAAAGCTTGCCGGCATCGCCATCGCCAATCACCCGCGTCCAGAACGGCATGACCTGCATGTAGCCCCTGGCGCCAGCGCTGGAGACGGCAAATTTGCGGAAGGCACTTTCCACCTGGATCAGGCCCATCACCAGCGACAGGTCCAGGCCCGCGCGCTTGGTTTCGTACCAAACGGTCTGCAGGAAGTCGCGGCGCACCTCCCACTCTGGCTTGCGGCGGCGCAGGCGCTCGCTCATGGTGCCCAGCCAGCGCAGGTACTGCATGCGCGCCTCGGTGCTGGGAAATTCAGGCTCGGGCGGCGCCTGGTTGGCCACGGCAGAGCGGAGCGCCGTGCGCACGGAGTCGGCCAGCGGCTCTTCCAGCTGCCCCCCGGCGTGGGCCGTACCAGGCATCGCCAGCCAGGTGCCCGGCGCCGCTCCCAGGGCCAATGTGCGCGCCACCCCGCCCAGGCAGGCGCGGCGGGACCCGGCACCGAAAGCGCCGTCCCGGACGGGAAGGGGCGCAGCCGCCAAGCCGTTCATGGCCTTCATGCCGACAGGCGGCCCTTCACATGGGCCAGGATGTCGGCCACGGCCACCTTGGTGGCAGCGGCGTCGCGGCGGTGCTGGTACTCGACCACGCCTTCTTTCAAGCTTTTGTCGCCAATCGTGATGCGGTGCGGGACGCCGATCAGTTCCCAGTCGGCAAACATGGCGCCGGGGCGCTCGCCACGGTCGTCCAGGATGACATCAACGCCGGCAGCCAGCAGGTCGGCATAGAGCGACTCGGCGGTGGCCTTGACGGCTTCGCTGCGGTCCATGCCCACGGGGCAGACCACCACGGTGAAGGGCGCGATCGCGTCGGGCCAGATGATGCCGCGCGCGTCGTGGTTCTGCTCGATGGCGGCAGCGGGCAGGCGGGTCACGCCGATGCCGTAGCAGCCCATCTCGAAGAAGGCGGGCTTGCCGTCTTCGCCCAGGAAGGTGGCGTTCATCGCGCGGCTGTACTTGGTACCCAGGTAGAACACATGGCCCACCTCGATGCCGCGCTCGATGGCCAGCACGCCCTTGCCGTCGGGCGAGGGATCGCCGGCGACCACGTTGCGCAGATCGGCCACCAGGTCGGGCTCGGGCAGGTCACGGCCCCAGTTCACGCCGGTCAGGTGGAAATCGGCTACATTGGCGCCGCAGATCCAGTCGGCCATCACCGCCACTTCGCGGTCAGCCACCACGTTGACCGGAAGCTTGAGGCCCACCGGGCCGAGGAAGCCGGGCTTGCAGCCGAAGTGGGCTTCGATCTCGGCCTGGGTGGCAAAGCGGAAGCCGTTGTTCAAGCCGGGCACCTTGCCAACCTTGACCTCGTTCATTTCATGGTCGCCGCGCAGCAGCAGCAGCCAGACGGTGGACTTGACCACCTCGTCGTAGTCGTTGATCTCGTCGGTGGCCAACACCAGCGACTTGACGGTGCGGCTCAGCGGCAGCCCTAGTTGGGTCGCCACGGCTTCGCAGGTGGTGTTGCCCGGCGTGGCCACTTGGGCCATGGCCTGGCTGGCGGCGGGGCGCGGGCCGGCGGGTGGCAGGGCCTCGGCCTTTTCGATGTTGGCGGCGTAGTCGCTACTAGGGCAATAGACGATCGCGTCCTCGCCGGTGGCGGCGATCACCTGAAATTCTTCGCTTAGATCGCCACCAATGGCGCCGCTGTCGGCCGCCACAGCGCGGTAGGTCAGGCCAAAGCGGTCAAAGATTCGGCGGTAGGCTTGGGCCATGACCTGGTAGCTGGCCTTGGCGCTGGCTTGGTCGCGGTCGAAGCTGTAGGCATCCTTCATGACGAACTCACGGCCCCGCATCAGGCCAAAGCGCGGGCGGCGCTCGTCACGGAACTTGGTCTGGATCTGGTAGAAGTTCTTGGGCAGCTGCTTGTAGCTGCGCAGTTCCTGGCGGGCGATGTCGGTCACCACTTCTTCGCTGGTGGGCTGGATCACGAAGTCGCGGCCATGGCGGTCCTTGATGCGCAGCAGCTCGGGGCCCATCTTGTCGAAACGGCCGGTTTCTTGCCACAGCTCCGAGGGCTGCACCACGGGCATGGTCAGCTCCACGGCGCCAGCGCGGTTCATTTCCTCACGGACGATGGCCTCCACCTTGCGAATCACCCGCAAGCCCATGGGCATGTAGTTATAGATACCGGCGCCCAGTTTCTTGATCATGCCGGCACGCATCATCAGTTGGTGGCTGACCACCTCAGCATCGGCGGGGGCTTCTTTCAGGGTGGAAATCAGGAATTGGGAGGCTTTCATCGGGGGGCTCGATCGATTCGGTCTGGTCCTCTTGCCGAGCACAAAGCGCCGTGCATAATGGACTCAGTTTAAAAATTTGGGGGTTGATTATGCTCGACCGTGATGGCTTTAGGCCCAACGTCGGCATCGTCCTGCTCAACCAAAAAAACCAGGTTTTCTGGGGCAAGCGCATCCGCACCCACAGCTGGCAATTCCCACAAGGCGGCATCGACCGGGGCGAAACCCCAGAGCAAGCCATGTTCCGGGAACTGCACGAAGAGGTCGGCCTGCAGCCCCATCACGTGCGCCTGCTCGCACGGACCCGGGATTGGTTGCGCTACGAGGTGCCAGACCGTTACATCCGCCGAGACGCGCGCGGCCACTACCGTGGTCAAAAACAAATCTGGTACCTGCTGCAATTGCTGGGCCACGACTGGGACCTGAACCTGAGGGCCACCAGCCACCCGGAGTTCGATGCTTGGCGCTGGAACGATTACTGGGTTCCGTTGGACGTGGTGGTCGAATTCAAGCGCGGCGTTTATGAAATGGCGTTGACCGAGTTGTCGCGCTTTCTGCCCCGCAATGAACATCGCAACCGCTACCTGCGCGGCGGCATGCGCGCACGCAACGGCGAGGGCGCCCCTGGAATGGCGACCCACGGCCCCATGCGTGGCTCATCACTCCTGGTAACGCCCGATTGCGAGCTGCCTCCCGGGGCCAGCTTTGATCCTCATCCCGGGGGGGAATCCGCGTTTCCAGGCGTATCGCCCTCGCGCTGACGCCCTTTCAGATCGCTAACCGCTGCTGCACACAAGGCCCGCGATAGAGGCGCTACTGCGGGCCTTGCCATTTTGGGGGTCAGGCACCCTCGGTGAGAACGAGGTTGTCGCGGTGGACCATTTCCGGCTCGGCCACATAGCCGAGCAAGGCTTCCATGTCCAGCGAAGGCTTGCGGCACAGCAGACGGGCTTCAGCGCTGGCGTAATTGGCCAGGCCACGGGCGATTTCACAGCCCTGCTCGTCGCGCAGGGCAATCACGTCACCCCGGGCAAATTCACCCTCGACTGCCACCATGCCGACCGGCAACAGGCTTTTGCCCTCCGCGCAGAGCTTGGCGACCGCCCCGGCATCGACCGTCACGGCGCCGCGCAGCTGCAGGTGATCGGCCATCCACTGCTTGCGGGCCTGTTTTTTGGCGGTTTGCGCCACCAGCAGGGTGCCAACTGGCTCGCCGCGCGCCAGACGCAAAAGCGCATCGGGCTCACGCCCCCAGGCAATCACCGTGGAAGCACCTGAACCTGCGGCCCGCTTGGCCGCCAAGATCTTGGTGATCATGCCGCCCTTACCAATGCTGGAGCCCGCCCCACCCGCCATGGCTTCCAGCGCTGGATCGCCCGCGCGGGCTTCATGCACAAACTGCGCAGCCGGATCGCGGCGCGGGTCGGCGGTGTAGAGGCCCTTCTGGTCGGTCAGGATGACCAGCACATCGGCCTCGACCAGGTTGGCGACCAGGGCACCGAGGGTGTCGTTGTCGCCAAACTTGATTTCGTCGGTGACCACCGTATCGTTCTCGTTGATCACTGGCACCACGCCCAAGCGCAGCAGGGTCAGCAGGGTGGAACGGGCATTCAGGTAGCGCTCGCGGTCAGCCAGGTCGGCATGGGTGAGCAGCACCTGGGCGCTGCCCATGCCACATTCGCGCAGCTTGGTCTCGTACATCTGCACCAGGCCCATTTGGCCCACGGCTGCAGCGGCCTGCAGTTCGTGGATTTCGTGCGGCCGACTGGTCCAGCCCAGGCGCTTCATGCCTTCGGCAATCGCACCGCTGGAGACCATGACCACTTCACGCGGCATCCCGCCCTCGCCGCGCACCAGGGCCGCCAGCTGGCGACTCCATTCCCCGATGGCCGCCTCGTCCAGCCCCCGCCCTTCGTTGGTGACCAAGCTGGACCCGACCTTGACCACGATCCGCCGCGCATTGCGCAAAACCGTCGAACCCGTTTGCAGACTCATTTTTGCCCTCAAGCCTCTATTTTCAAGCGGTTATAGCTATTTATTTGATAGCATCTTCGGCCGCCGGATCGGCACTTTGGAAGCGGGGATCCACCTCCACCACCGGCTGCTCGGCCTGCTGGGCGGCCTTGACGGCCTGGTAGATGGCCTTGATCAGGGGCTCACAGCCTTCGCGCGTCAGAGCGGAAATCTCAAACACGGGCCCTTTCCACTTAAAGCGCTTAACGAAGTCCTTGACACGCGCCGCACGCTCCTCTGCAGGCACCATGTCCAGCTTGTTCAAGACCAGCCACCGGGGCTTGTCATAAAGGTCCTTGTCGTACTTCTTGAGCTCATTGACGATGGCTTTGGCCTGCGCGACCGGGTCCACCGTGTCATCAAACGGCGCCAGGTCCACGATGTGCAGCAACAAGCGGGTGCGCTGCAGGTGGCGCAGGAACTGGTGACCCAAGCCAGCGCCTTCGGAAGCGCCTTCGATCAGGCCAGGAATGTCGGCCACGACAAAGCTCTGCTCTGGCCCCACACGCACCACGCCCAGGTTCGGGTGCAGGGTGGTGAAGGGGTAGTCGGCAATCTTGGGGCGCGCGTTCGACACCGCAGCGATGAAGGTGGATTTGCCGGCATTGGGCATGCCCAGCAGACCCACATCGGCCAGCACCTTCAGTTCGAGCTTCAGGCTTTTGCGCTCGCCAGGCCAGCCGGGGGTTTTCTGGCGGGGGGCACGGTTGATCGCGCTTTTGAAGCGCAGGTTGCCAAAACCGCCGTCACCGCCCTTGGCGATGGTGATCATTTCACCTGGCGTGAGCATTTCGTAAAGTACCTCACCCGTTTCGGCGTCGGTGAGGATGGTGCCAACCGGCATCTTCAGGACGATGTCATCGCCCGCCGCGCCGAACATGTCGGAGCCCATGCCATGCTCACCGCGCTTGGCTTCGAAGCGGCGGGTGTAGCGGTAGTCCACCAGGGTGTTCAGACTGGGATCAGCCACCGCCAGCACATGGCCGCCCCGGCCGCCGTCACCGCCATTCGGACCACCGAACTCCTTGTATTTCTCGTGGCGGAACGAGACACAGCCGTTACCTCCATCGCCTGCGGCAATGTCAATAAAAGCTTCATCGACGAATTTCATGGTGGAACACCCATTCAAAGTGGCTTGCGTGTGGAAGCTAGGGCCGTCCGGTGCGACCATCACACGCCCACAGCACGCCCGAAGCAGGTTCTGGCGGCTGTTTGGAAAAGAAAAAGCCCCGGCAAGCGGGGCTTTGATTATCGCAAGAGTCCAAGTCTCAAGCAGCAGGCGTCACGTTGACGGTTTGCTTGGACATGGCACCCTTGGTACCGAAGGACACGTGGCCGTCCACCAAGGCGAACAGAGTGTGATCCTTGCCCACGCCGACGTTGCTGCCGGGGTGGAACTTGGTGCCGCGCTGACGCACGATGATGGAACCTGCGCTGATCAATTCACCGCCGAAGGCCTTGACGCCGAGCATTTTTGGCTTGGAATCACGACCGTTTCGCGTAGAGCCGCCGCCTTTTTTCTGTGCCATGAGTGCAACTCCTGATTAGCCAGCAATCGCTGCAATCTGCAGCTCGGTGTAGTTCTGGCGATGACCTTGACGCTTCTGGTAGTGCTTACGACGGCGCATCTTGAAGATGCGAACCTTGTCGTGACGACCATGGGAGACCACAATGGCCTTCACCGTTGCACCGGACACCAGGGGCGTACCAACCTTGAGTTCAGCGCCGTTGCCGACTGCCAACACTTGGTCGATCACGATTTCCTGGCCTACGTCCGCAGCAATCTGTTCTACTTTGATTTTTTCGCCGGAAGCAACGCGATATTGCTTGCCACCGGTTTTTATGACCGCGTACATGTTTGCCTTTTCATCTGAAAGCTCTACGGACCATTCCGCAGAGCCGGCGATTATACGTTGAGGCACTTTTCCTGACTAGCCCCTCAGGCAGCTTCCATCAGTGCTTGAGCACCTCGGCGGTACCGCCCAGGGCCTTAGCGTCGGCAGGCGCCGCCACGGTAGGGGCTGCAGCGTCTTCCAGCACGGGGGTGGGCATGCGTTCCAGGGCCAGTTCAAACACCTTGTCGATCCACTTGACCGGCACGATGTGCAGCCCGGTCTTGACGTTGTCCGGGATCTCCTGCAGGTCCTTGACATTGGCCTCGGGGATCAGCACGGTCTTGATGCCACCGCGCAGGGCGGCCAGCAGTTTTTCTTTCAAGCCACCAATGGCCGTCACTTCGCCGCGCAGGGTGATTTCGCCCGTCATCGCCACATCGGCACGCACCGGAATCCCGGTGAGGGCCGACACCATGGCGGTGGTCATCGCAGCGCCAGCACTGGGACCATCCTTGGGGGTGGCGCCATCGGGCACATGGATGTGGATGTCGAACTTCTCGAACATCTCGTCCTTGATGCCCAGGTTGCGGGAGCGGCTGCGCACCACGGTCCGCGCCGCCTCGACCGATTCCTTCATCACATCGCCCAGTGAGCCCGTGCGCGTGATGGCGCCCTTGCCGGGCATGATGGCCGTCTCGATGGTCAGCAGATCGCCGCCCACCTCGGTCCAGGCCAGACCCACGACCTGCCCCACCTGGTTCTGCGATTCGGCCAGACCATAGGTGAACTTGCGCACGCCAAGGTAATCGGCCAGATTGGCCTCGGTGACCTCGACGGGCGCTGCGATCTTGTTGAGCTGCAGCTGCTTGACGACCTTGCGGCAGATCTTGGACAGCTCACGCTCTAGCGAACGCACGCCGGCTTCCCGGGTGTAGTAGCGCACGACGTCGCGCACCGCTGCTTCGGAAATGCTGAGCTCCCCATCCCGTACCCCGTTGTTTTTCAGCTGCTTGGGCAGGAGGTACCGAATGGCGATGCTGGTCTTCTCGTCCTCGGTATAGCCCGAGAGACGAATCACCTCCATCCGGTCCAACAAGGCCGGCGGAATGTTCATCGAGTTGGACGTGGCCACGAACATCACATCGCTCAGATCGAAATCGACCTCGACATAGTGGTCGCCAAAGGCGTGGTTTTGTTCGGGGTCCAGCACCTCCAGCAGGGCACTGGAAGGATCACCCCGAAAATCCGTACCCAGCTTGTCGATTTCATCCAAGAGGAACAAGGGATTGCGGGTACCAGCCTTGCCCAGGCTTTGCAGCACCTTGCCAGGCAAGGCACCAATGTAGGTGCGGCGATGACCGCGGATCTCGGCCTCGTCGCGCATGCCGCCCAGGGCCATGCGGACGTACTTGCGGCCGGTGGCCTTGGCGATGGACTGCCCCAGCGAAGTCTTGCCCACGCCCGGTGGCCCCACCAGGCACAGGATGGGTGCCTTGACCTTGTCCACGCGCTGCTGCACCGCGAGGTATTCAAGGATGCGGTCCTTGACCTTTTCAAGGCCAAAGTGGTCTTCATTGAGTACGTCTTCGGCGTAGGGTAGATCGTGCTTGATCTTGGTCTTCTTGCTCCAGGGCAGGCTGGTCAGCACATCGATGTAGTTCCGCACGACCGAAGCCTCGGCCGACATGGGCGACATCAGCTTGAGCTTTTTCAGCTCGGACTCCGCTTTCTTGCGGGCCTCCGCCGGCATTTTGGCCAGCTTGATTTTTTTCTCGATCTCCTCCAGGTCGGCGCCGTCTTCGCCTTCACCCAGCTCTTTCTGGATGGCCTTGACCTGCTCGTTAAGGTAGAAGTCACGCTGGTTTTTCTCCATCTGGCGCTTCACCCGCCCGCGAATCTTCTTGTCCACGTTCAGGATGTCCACCTCACGCTCCAGCTGGGCGTAAAGGTCTTCCAGACGATCTTTCACTCCTGCCAGATCGAGCACGGATTGCTTGTTTTCGAGCTTGAGCGGCAGGTGGGCAGCAATGGTGTCTGCCAAGCGACCCGGATCATCGATGCTGGCGATCGAAGTCAAGATCTCTGGCGGAATCTTTTTGTTCAGCTTGACGTATTGATCGAACTGCTGCATGACCGCCCGACGCAGTGCCTCGATTTCGCTGGCTTCGGCCTCCTCCGCGCCGGGCTGCAAGGGGACCACCGTAGCGGAGAAATGGGATTCAGCCTCCTGAATCTGCTCAACCTGGGCGCGCTGCAACCCCTCCACGAGCACCTTGACTGTGCCATCAGGCAATTTCAGCAACTGCAAGATGGTGGAAACGCAGCCCACAGCAAACATGTCGGTGGCAGCAGGCTCGTCTTTGGCAGCAGCTTTCTGCGCCACCAGCATGATGCGCCGGTCGCTTTCCATCGCCATTTCCAGCGCCTTGATGCTTTTCTGGCGACCCACAAACAGCGGGATGACCATGTGCGGGAACACCACCACATCGCGCAGAGGCAACAGCGGCAAGTCGATGGGGGTGGACGGCAAGGGGGAATGACCAGACATGGCAATCCTCTCGAAAATCAGAAACAAATAGGAGGGATGCCGTCCACGCCCTCTAGAGGGCGGCGCGCAACGGAACCCTGTGCAAGGGCTTAGCTAGGTGGTGCCCCAGCGCCAAAAATCAAGCTTTTTTGGCCACTTCACGGTACAGCAGCAAGGGCGGCTGGTCGCCCTCGATGGTGGACTCGTCAATCACCACTTTCTCTACATTGGCGGTATTGGGTAAATCAAACATGACCCCCATCAGGGCGTGCTCCATGATGGAGCGCAGCCCACGTGCCCCCGTTTTCCGGGCCAGCGCCTTGCGGGCAATCGCACGAAGGGCCGCTGGACGCACTTCGAGTTCCACCCCTTCGAGCGACAGCAGCTTGCTGTATTGCTTGACCAGGGCATTTTTGGGCTCGGTTAGGATCTGCACCAAGGCGTCCTCGCTCAACTCAGCCAGGGCAGTGACCACAGGCATACGTCCCACCAGTTCGGGGATCAGGCCAAACTTGATCAAGTCTTCCGGCTCGATTTCCATGAACACTTCAGACAAGGAACGCTGCTTCTTGCTGCGCACTGCGGCGCCAAATCCGATGCCGGACGCTTCGGTCCGGTTCTCGATCACCTTTTCCAGACCGGCAAAAGCGCCACCGCAAATGAACAGGATATTGGTCGTGTCGATCTGCAGGAAATCCTGGTTGGGGTGCTTACGCCCACCTTGCGGTGGCACGCTGGCCATGGTGCCTTCGATCAACTTGAGCAGCGCCTGCTGCACCCCCTCGCCCGAGACATCGCGGGTGATGCTGGGGTTGTCGGACTTGCGGGAAATCTTGTCGATTTCATCGATGTACACAATGCCGCGCTGGGCACGTTCCGCATCGTAGTTACAGCTTTGCAGCAGCTTGAGGATGATGTTTTCCACGTCCTCGCCGACATAGCCTGCCTCGGTCAGGGTGGTGGCATCGGCCATCACAAACGGGACGTCCAGCATCCGGGCCATAGTTTGCGCCAGCAAGGTCTTGCCTGAACCCGTCGGCCCAATCAGCAAGATGTTGCTCTTGGCAAGCTCGACATCGTCCTTGCCTGCTTTGTCCTTGTGGCGCAGGCGCTTGTAGTGGTTGTACACCGCCACCGCCAGAGCGCGCTTGGCAGCATCCTGACCAATCACATAGTTGTCCAGATTGGTCTTGATTTCCTGGGGCGTCGGCAAATCACTGCGCACTTCTTTAGCCAGTTCCGCCGGCAATTCATCCCGGATGATTTCATTACACAGGTCAATGCACTCGTCGCAAATGAATACTGTGGGACCGGCAATCAACTTCTTCACTTCATGCTGGCTTTTACCGCAAAAAGAGCAATACAGGGTTTTCTCAGTGGAAGCGCCTTTTTTTTCGGCCATGGGGGCAATGCCTCGTCAGATATCGTGGTCGCGCATGATAACGAAATGAAAACGGCGTTTTCTGGTGCAGAAAACGCCGTTTCGCTCGCTTGGATACAAATCAGGAACGCTTGGCGATCACCTGATCCACCAAGCCATAAGCCTGCGCCTCGTCGGCAGAGAGGAAATAGTCGCGCTCGGTGTCGCGTTCAATCTTCTCCAGGGGCTGACCGGTGCGCTCAGCCAGGATTTCGTTCAGGCGGGCACGGGTCTTGAGGATCTCGCGGGCGTGGATCTCGATCTCCGTCGCCTGGCCTTGCATGCCACCCAGCGGCTGGTGGATCATGACTTTGGAGTTGGGCAGTGCAAAGCGCTTGCCCTTGGCACCGGCAGCCAGCAAGAAGGCGCCCATGCTCGCTGCCATGCCAGTGCACAGGGTCGAGACATCCGGCTTGATGAAGTTCATGGTGTCAAAGATCGCCATGCCTGCGCTGACCGAACCACCGGGCGAGTTAATGTAGAAGGAAATGTCCTTGTCCGGGTTTTCGCTTTCCAGGAAAAGCAACTGGGCCACGATCAGGTTGGCCGAATGGTCATTGACAGGGCCCACCAAAAAGATCACCCGCTCCTTGAGCAAGCGCGAATAAATGTCGTAGGAACGCTCACCGCGTCCCGACTGCTCAATGACCATGGGGATCATGCCCAGGCCCTGCGTTTCCAATGCACTCATGTTTGCTCCATTACAGCAGTGACGAATTCCATAAAACAAATGGGGCCTGCGCGCACTGGCACAAGCCCCTCTGACACAGGAGGATGCCTGACGTTACGCCAGGCATGCATCCATCAAGCCTGTCCCATCAACTCGTCGAAGGAAATGGCCTTGTCCACCACCTTGGCCTTGTCCAGCACGAAGTTGGTCACATTGTTCTCGATGACTACTGCTTCGACTTCTGCGAGACGGTTGCGGTCGCTGAAGTACCAACGCACCACGTCCTCAGGCTTTTCGTAGCTGGCAGCCATCTCATCGACATGGGCCTTGAGCTGTTCAGGCGTAGCCTGCAGGTTATTGGCTTTCACCAGTTCGGCCACCACCAAGCCCAGACGCACGCGGCGCTCAGCCTGGGGACGGAAGATGTCTTCCGGAATTTCGGCCTTGTCGGCGTCTTTGAGGCCACGCTGCTTGAGGTCGGCGCGCGCGCCTTCAAGCAGACGCTCAATTTCAGCCTGCACCGCCGCATTGGGCAGATCCAGCTCGGCCTTGGCCAGCAGGGCGTCCATCACGGCCTGCTTGTTGCGGGACAGGAGGCGGAACTTGACTTCACGGTCCAGGTTCTTGCGGATGTCGGCTCGCAGACCTTCGACCGTCGCCTCGGCCACGCCCAGGGACTTGGCCAGAGCGTCATTGACTTCAGGCAGGTTGGCGGCTTCGATCTTCTTCACGGTGACCAGGAAGTCGGCGGTTTTTCCAGCCACTTCCTTGCCGTGGTATTCCTCGGGGAAGGCCAGGGGGAAGGTCTTGCTTTCGCCCGACTTCATGCCACGCACGGCATCTTCAAATTCCTTGAGCATCTGGCCTTCGCCGACCAGGAACTGGAAGTCCTCGGCCTTGCCGCCTTCGAAGGGCTCGCCGTCGATCTTGCCTTCAAAGTCCACGGTGACGCGGTCGCCGTCTTCAGCGGAGGCGTCTTGGGCACGCTGGGCAAAGGTGCGACGCTGCTTGCGCAGGATATCCAGGGTCTTGTCGATGGCGGCATCGGTCACTTCGGCCTGCAGCTTCTCGACTTCAGCCTCAGCCAGGTCGCCGATCTTCACTTCGGGATAGACCTCGAACACGGCTTCAAAGGTCAGCTCGCCTTCGGGAGCGCCTTCTTTTTCGGTAATGCGAGGCTGGCCTGCAACACGCAGCTGGGCTTCGCTGGCAGCAGCCGCAAACGCCTCGCCGACTTTGTCGTTCAGCACTTCGTACTGCACCGAATAGCCGTAGCGCTGAGCCACCACGCTCATCGGCACTTTGCCGGGGCGGAAGCCGTCCATCTTGACGGTACGGGCCATGCGCTTGAGGCGAGCATCGACCTCGGTCTGAATGCTGGCCAGGGGCAGGCTCAGGACGATCTTGCGCTCAAGCTTTTCAAGGGTTTCAACGGTAACGGCCATGGGTCTTCCTTTTGTTCATGGACTGCGAAACGCGCCGGCTTCCACCATGCAGCGACGCGAAGGTTTCGCAAAAAATCTGGGCAGGACATCGGGCGATGGTGAAATCGCGCCGGGCGGGGCAGAGACACAGGGTCTTCGGCCGCGTCCCTCCTGCTTGCCGACAAGAAAAGCAAGCCACACGGAGGCGACTTGCCATTTCGGAGGGGACTCGAAACAAAGGCAGTTCCAGCACCGCCTTCTCTTTCGAGCAGCCGGCTATTCTAGCGGCTCACCGGGCGGCGCCCTGGCGAGAGGACGCTGCCGGTAAACACCTTATTTCAGGGCCTTGAAACGCACGCGCTTGGGACGCGCGCCCTCTTCGCCCAGGCGTTTCTTCTTATCGGCTTCGTACTCGGTGAAGTTGCCGTCGTAGAAGTACCACTGGCTGTCGCCCTCGTAGGCCAGGATGTGGGTACAGATCCGGTCCAGGAACCAGCGGTCGTGGGAGATCACCATGGCGGAGCCGGCGAACTCCAGCAGCGCCTCTTCCAGCGCGCGCAGGGTTTCGACGTCCAGGTCGTTGGAGGGTTCGTCCAGCATCAGTACGTTGCCGCCCTGGGCCAGGGTCTTGGCCAAGTGCAGACGACCGCGTTCACCGCCCGAGAGATTGCCGACCAGTTTCTGCTGGTCGTTGCCCTTGAAATTGAAGCGGCCGATATACGCGCGGCTAGGCATCACGAACTTGCCGACCACGATGTTGTCCAGCCCCCCGGAGACGTCTTCCCACACGGTCTTGCTGCCGTCCAGGCTTTCGCGGCTCTGGTCCACAAAGGCCAGCTTGGCGGTCTGGCCGATCACGATCTCGCCGCTGTCGGGCTTTTCCACGCCCTGAATCATGCGGAACAGAGTGGATTTACCAGCGCCGTTCGGGCCGATGATGCCGACGATGGCACCCGCCGGGATGGAGAAGCTCAGGTTGTCGATCAACAAGCGGTCGCCAAAGGACTTGGTGACGTTCTTGAATTCGATGACCTGCGAGCCCAGGCGCTCGGCCACCGGGATGAAGATCTCGTTGGTCTCGTTGCGCTTTTGGTACTCGACGTCGCTCAGCTCCTCGAAGCGGGCCAGACGGGCCTTGCTCTTGGCCTGGCGGCCCTTGGCGTTTTTGCGCACCCACTCCAGCTCTTCCTTCATGGCCTTGCGGTGGGCGTCCTCGGCCT
>CAZQXQ010000037.1:0-19459 GCA_964597235.1 uncultured Burkholderiaceae bacterium
CACTCTTGGCCCAACCGGATTTAGTTCCGTTGCACTTCGTACTTGAATCCGCGCATTAAAAATGGCCCGGACGTGCCTCAGCCGCCGATGTAGCTCATTTCTACCCGAGGTTCATCGCTGGTCGGCCTGCTGGCGTCGTTGCTGCCGCGCAGCTCGGAGTAGCGTTCGTCCCGCGCTTGCCACAGCGCGCTGATGTGGGCCTGGATGTCCGCATCGCTATGGCCGCCGCGCAAGAGCGCCCGCAGGTCCCAGCCCTGGTGGGCAAACAGGCAGCGGTACAGCTGCCCCTGCGGCGAGAGCCGCGCGCGGGTGCAGTCGCGGCAAAAGGCCTGGGTCACGCTGCTGATCAGGCCGATTTCGCCCTGCTGGGGATCGGGTTGGCCGGTGGCATCGGCCCAGGCCCAGCGCCGGGCGGTTTCGCCAGGGGCGCTGGCGGGCAGGGGGATGAGCTGGCCGTCCTGCTGCAGCCGGGCCAGCACCTCTGCCGAGGGCAGCACCTGGTCCAGCCGCCATTGGTTGGTGCTGCCCACGTCCATGTATTCGATGAAGCGCAGCACCATGCCGCGTGCCCGAAAGTACCGGGCCATGGGCAGGATTTGCCCATCGTTCACTCCGCGCTGCACCACCATGTTGACCTTGAGCGGCGCAAAGCCCGCTGCCTGCGCGGCGTCGATGCCCGCCAGCACCTGGGCCACCGGAAAGTCCATGTCGTTCATTTGCCGGAAGAGGGTGTCGTCCAGCGCGTCCAGGCTCACCGTCAGATGCTGCAGACCGGCGGCTTTCAGCGCCGGGGCCTTGGCGGCCAGCAGGGCGCCGTTGGTGGTCAGGCGAATGTCGGGTGGCGTGCCGTCCAGCGTGCGCAATCGGGCCAGTTCGGCAATCAGGTCTTCCAGGCCCTTGCGCAGCAGGGGTTCGCCGCCGGTGAGGCGCAGCTTGCGCACGCCCAGGTTCAGGAAGATCCGTGCCAGGTGGGTGATCTCGGCAAAGTCCAGCAGGACCTCGGCTGGCAGAAAGCGGTGGTCCTTGCCGAACGCCTCCTTGGGCATGCAGTAGCGGCAGCGGAAATTGCAGCGGTCGGTCAGGCTGATGCGCAGGTCGCGTAGCGGCCGGCCCAGGCGGTCCAGCGGCGCCATCGTCCCTGTGATCTCGGGCAGCGGCAGCGGGGCGATCGAGGGCGAATGCGCAGCTTGCAGGGGGATGACGCGTTGCGGCATGGCGGGGATTATGCAGATCACCTGCTGGCCCTGGGCAGGGAAGGGGTTCTGATTTTGCTATTGAAAAAAGAGCTAGTACCGCTGGTATTCATTGGTCTAGAGGCCAATTTGGCTTGAAATCCATGTGGCCGTGGTTCGGGTGCTGGCCCCGTGCCCCGACCGGCCCGCCTGCAAGCCTGTTGCAAGCGGTCCCGGCCTAGAATCGGGGACACCCTTGCGGTGCAGCGTGGCCGACGGTCGGCCACCTTTTTCCTGTTTACAACCATGTCTCTGAACAACGTCACCCCCGGCAAGAACGCTCCCGATACTTTCAACGTGGTCATCGAGATCCCGATGAATGCCGACCCGGTCAAATACGAAGTGGACAAGGAAACCGGCGCCATCTTCGTGGACCGTTTCATGACCACGGCCATGCACTACCCCACCAACTACGGCTATGTGCCCCAGACTCTGTCCGGCGACGGCGATCCGGTGGACGTGCTGGTGATCACGCCCTTCCCGCTGCCTGCTGGCGTGGTGGTGCCCTGTCGCGCCCTGGGCATCCTGATGATGGAAGACGAGGCCGGTGTGGACGGCAAGGTGCTGGCCGTGCCCACCGAAAAGATCCTGCCCACCCACACTCACCTGAAGACGGTGGACGATGTGCATGAGCTGGTGCTCAAGTCCATCTCGCACTTTTTCGAGCACTACAAGGACCTGGAAAAGGGCAAGTGGGTCAAGGTGCTGGGCTGGCAAGGCATCGACGCCGCCCGCAAGGAAATCACGGACGGTATCGCCAACTACGGCAAGGCCGCCTGATCGGCGTTTGCATCGCCTCCATCACCCCTGGGCCTGGGGTGACGCCTGTGGCCAGCCCTTGCCACAGGCGGGTAGGACTTTAGAAGCTTTCCCAGTCGTCCTCGCTGCTGCTGCTCGGGGCGGGTGCTGGCGCGGGCTTGCGTGCGGGTGCCGGCCGAGCCAGGGCGGCAGGTGCACGTCCTGCCGGTGGGCGGGCGGCGCCGGACCGGTTGGGGCTGGGCGCTTGGGAGGCCGGGGCCGGCGCGGCACTGCCGCCATCACGCGGGTCCATTTGGCGTTTGCGCATTTCGACCGCATCTTCCTCAGCCAGCGTCACGTCCTTGGCCGTCAGTCGGAACACCCGGATGGTGTTGTGCACCTGTTCCACCTGCTGGTTGAGCGAGGCTGCAGCCGCTGACAGCTCTTCCACCATGGCCGCGTTTTGCTGGGTGATGGAATCGAGCTGCGACACCGCTTCGCTGACCTGTGCCACGCCGGTGGATTGTTCGCTGGCCGAGTTGCTGATCGCTTCGAGCACCGAGGTCACCCGGCCCACCGAGGTCATGGCCTCGTCCATGCGGTCGCGGGCCTCGTCCGCACGCACATTGCCCGCATCGACCCGGCCGCGCGATTCCTCGATCAGTTCCCGGATTTCCTTGGCAGCGGAAGAGGTGCGCTGCGCCAGAGCCCGCACTTCGGCAGCCACCACGGCAAAGCCCCGTCCCTGCTCGCCAGCGCGGGCGGCTTCCACGGCGGCGTTCAGCGCCAGGATGTTGGTCTGGAAGGCCACACCTTCGATCACCTGAATGATGTCGCCGATGCGGCGCGACGACTCGGCAATTTCCTTCATGGTGTCGGCCACCGTGAGTACCGCCTCATGGCTGCGCTTGGCCACATTGCTCGTGTCGTGCGCCAAGCCTGAGCCTTCGCGCGCCAGATGGGCGGTTTGCTGGATGGTGCCGTTGATTTCCTCCATGGAGGCCGCGGTCTCTTCCAGGCTGCTGGCCTGCGCTTCGGTGCGGGCCGACAGGTCGTTGTTGCCGGCCGAGATCTCGCTGGAGCCCCCCAGCAGGTTGCGCACTTCGTGGCGGATGTCGCGCACCACTGTGCGCACGGACACATTGAGCTGCGCGAGGGCCAGTTGCAGCTGGCCGATTTCTCCGGTGGAGTCCACCGTGATGGGTACCGTGAGATCTCCACCAGCCATCAGATTCGCTTCCTGAATCACACGCTGAATTGCGTTGACGATACGCACAGCGAAAAAGGCAGACAGGGAGACGGTGCCGACTGCCGACAGTGCCGTCACCCAACCGGGTAGGTTCAGTTCGGCCGAGACCAGTGGTCCTCCGGCCGCCAGCAAGCTCAGCCAGATGAGCCTGCCGCGCAGGCCGGGATGGAACAGGCGCCCCACCGCGCCCAGCAACCCTTGCCGGACGACCTTGCCACGCCGCAGTACATGAACAAGCTTGCCAGCCGCCGCCTCAGCACGCATTTGCTCGTACAGTTTTTCGTAGGTGGCAATTTCGTCGGGCGTGGGTTTGGAGCGCACCGAGAGGAAACCCACAATGCGCTCGCCATCACGCACTGGTGTTGCATTCGCACGCACCCAGTAATGGTCTCCGTTTTTACGCCGGTTTTTCACCAGCGCAGTCCATGGCAAGCCTTCGTCCATGATGGTGTGCCACATGTCGCGAAAGGCTTCTGCCGGCATGTCTGGATGCCGGACCATGTTATGCGGCTGCCCCATCAGTTCGGCGCGCGTAAACCCGCTGACGGCCACAAAGTTGGTGTTGCAGTAGGTGATGCGGCCTTTGAGATCGGTGACGGAAATCAGCGTCTGATCCGCTGGGAAGTCGTAGTTGATCTGTGTGACAGGCAGGTTGGTGCGCATGCAGGATCCTGGGGAGGGGTTCGCGTCAAGGAAATGGCCAGATAGTCTATCGTCCAGGGCAGGGAGCAAACCTTGGATTGCCTCAAGGCAAGTCGGTTTTTTCGATGTTGGCGCCCAGTTTCTGCCGGATGGTGCGGATGGCCGCGAGTGCGGAAGGGGTATCGAAGTTGTCCACCGCCGCGCTCAGGGCCGTGGTGTCAATGCCCAGGGGCACCCCGAAGCGGGTTTCCCAGTCGGCGCATTCGTCGAACACCCCCATGTCGCTGCTGCGCACCGACGCTTCCAGCATGTCCAGCGACTCCAGGGCGATGCCCCGATCCGGCAGGTCCGCACGGGCGTGTTCTGGGGGTGGCGGTGCTGGGGTTGCAGGCGCTGTCTTCACCTGGGTCTGCAACCAGGCCTCCTGCGCGGCAAAAACCTGCTGCACCAGCGCGGTCAGCGCCTGCAGGTCCTGTGGGGTCGTACCCGCCTTGGCCTGGATTTCCAGCCTGGACAAGTGCTCTGCCAGCTGTTCGGTCCCCATGCTGGCAGCGCTGCTTTTCATGCGGTGCAGCACACCTGCCGCCTTGGCGGCATTTCCCTGCTGCACGGCCCAGCGCAGTTCGCCCATCTGGGGGGCCAGCGTGTCGGGATAACCCCGCAGCATCCGACTGAAGAAGCCTTTGTCACCCCCCAGGCGGCGCAGCGCGCCTTCGGGGTCGAACAGGGCCAGCGCCTGTGGCTTGACCACCATCGGCGGGGGCGCGGGCTCGTCCGGTTGCGCCGATAAAGCCGGGAGCGGGCTACGGCCCGTCTGCGCGAGCACCACCTGCACCACCTGGTCCAGGTCGAAGGGCTTGCCAATGTGAGCGTTCATGCCGGCGTCCAGGCAGGCTTGCCGGTCGCTGGCCATGGCGTTGGCAGTCATCGCCACAATGGGCAAGGCCTGGAAATAGCCCTTGCTCTGGCCCTGCCGGCGGATGGCCTGCGTGGCCTGCAAACCGTCCATGACAGGCATCTGCATGTCCATCAGCACCAGGTCGAAGGGGGCTGCGTCACGCAGCAGGTTGAGCGCGACCAGGCCGTTCTCGGCGACCACAACCTCGGCCCCTTCGCGCTGCAGCATTTCCTGCGCGACTTCCTGGTTGAAGGCGTTGTCCTCGACCAGCAAGAGGCGCAGGCCCTGCAGTCGGGCCGGACCGGGCAGAGCAGCCTCGGCGGAGGACTCCACGGCGGTGTCGTCGCCCTCCAGGCGCTGGCAATACGTGCGCCATAAGGCCCCAGCCGATACGGGCTTGACCAGGTGGAGATCCGGCTGCACAAGCGAATGCCCCTTCGCGGAGGCTTCCACATCCGCGCCACGCACCAGCTGAAACCAGGTCACCCGCTGGTCTTGGGCTGCCCAGTGTCCGATCCACGCAGCGAGCTGTGCTGTCTGCGGGCTGGCGATGCGGGATTCAGACACGATCAAGTCCGGGGCCGTCCCCGGGGCGGGGGCTGTGGCCTCCTGGACGGCCATGACCTGGCATCCCAGCGCGCTCAATCCACGCTGCAGCGCCTTGGCGGTCGAGGCTTGGCAACCGTAGAGCCACACCAGGGGCTTGGGCCTGTCTGCAGGCGCCAGCCGGGAGGCCTCGTCTGCGGGCTCGTGTTGCGCGGAGGTCCCCAGGGTCACTTCGAAGCCAAAGGTGCTGCCCCGCCCCAGGGTGCTTTGCAGCGACATGGCGCCGCCCATCAATTCCACCAGCCGCTGGCTGATGGACAAGCCCAGTCCGGTGCCACCGAACTGCCGGGCGATGAACGCCTCGGCCTGCGAAAACCCCGAGAAGACCTTGCTCTGCTGTTCCCGCGCAATCCCAATGCCCGTGTCACGGACCTGAAAGCGCACCTGCACCTCGTCGCCCTGCTGCGCCACCTGGTCGATGTGCAGCACGACCTCCCCGATGGACGTGAACTTGATGGCATTGCCCAGCAGATTGATCAGCACCTGCTTGAGCCGCAGCACATCGCCCACCAGCACCGGCGGCAGCGCGGGATCGATGTCGAACACCAGCTCCAGCGATTTCCCCCCCAGGGTGGACGACAGGATGGGTGACAGGTCCGACAGCAGCTGCTCCAGTACGAAGGGCTCGGGGTCCAGCACCATCTTGCCTGCCTCGACCTTGGAGAAATCCAGGATGTCGTTCAGGATGTCCAGCAGTGACCGTGCCGCCCGGCTGGATTTGTCCACCAGCTCCAGCTGCCGGTCCGAGAGTTCGGTGTATTCCAGCAGCTTGAGCATCCCCAGCACCGCGTTCATGGGCGTGCGGATTTCATGGCTCATGGCCGCTAGAAACCGGGTTTTGCTGTGGGATGCGGCATCGGCCTCTTGAAGGGCGCGCTGCATCTCGGTCACGTCAATCCGAAAGCTGACGTGAAAGCCATCCGCCGTACGTCGTTCAGCCTCGCGCAGCCAGCGGCCATCGCGCAGCTGCACGATCTGATCCGAATGCTCCCGGCGAAAGCGCCGTAAGCGGTCTTGCACCCAGGCTTCGACCGCCGCCCCGTCGGCATCCATCGGGACCGCGCCATTCAATACCTCGGTGCGCAGGAGGTCTTCATAGCGCACGCCCACCCAGTAGCTGCTGGTCCGGTTTGGGTAGAGCTTGCGGTATTTCTCGTTGCAATACACCAGCCGTTCTTGCGGGTCGAACAGTGCAAAGGCCTCCCCCAGCGCCTCGATGGCGGTGCGGAAATTGCGCTCACTCTCCAGCACACGCCGCTGCGTCAGCGTCACCGTGGTCAGGTCGATCACGGCCCCAATCAACCAGGTGACGTTATCCTCGTCCGTTTCGAGGTCAGCGACCAGCCGCAACCAGCGATGGCCTGCGTCCGCACGGTCCACCTCGATCACCATGTCGGTCTGGGGGCGCAACGTTTGCAGTGCTACGGCTGCGGCGGGCAGGGATGGGTCGTCACGTTCAAAGGCGAAATAACCCGGCGCATCGACCGCCTCGGCCCAGTCTTGGGCGTCGATGCCGTACAGCGCCAGGCACTCAGACGACAGGTAGAGCGTCCCGCTCCGCTCATCGCGGAACCAGCCACCGACCCCCGCCAGGTGCCCTGTGCGCTCCAGGATGCGCCGGCTGGCCGCCAAGATTTTTTCGGTCCGCTTGTAGTGGGTGATGTTGCTGCGGATGGAAATGAGCCGTTCCACCATGCCATCGGCCCCCAACTGGGGCGCGATCAGGCTGTCCACCCAATAGAGCGACCCGTCTTTCGCCCGGTTGCAGACCTCCCCGTGCCAGGGGAGGCCCTGGCTGACCGTATCCCACATCTCACGCCAGAACTCCGGCGGCTGGAGGCCGGAATTGACGATGCGGTGGGTTTGCCCCAGCAGTTCGCTGGCGCTGTAGCCACTGATGGCTTCGAACTGCGGGTTGACGTACAGGATGTTGCCTTGCAGATCCGTCACCGAAACGATGGCGTGGATGTCCAGCGTGTCGCTGAGTGCCTGCAATTCGCGCAAGGATTGCTGCGTCCGTTCGCGTTCGCGGTGGTAATGGTCCACATCGGTCAGGCGCAGGCCCCACAGGCCTTCGCCGAGGGCCTGGGCCTCGGCCTGAAACCAGCGCGATCGGCCCAGCGGCAGTCCCACGCGCAAAGCAATGGGAGGGCTTTCCGCGTTGGACGGACGCGTCAGCAGGGCATGCCAATTGATGGGCGGCTCGCAGGACGATCCGCACAGTGGCAGTGCTGCGTCAAGCCGCTGGCCTTGCAGGCTGCCCGCAGTGCCCCAGCGCTGCTCAGCCGCAGGATTGGCGTGCAGCACCTGGCCAGAGGCATCCACGGCCAACATCGCTTGCGGGCTGGGGTGGGCGAAGGTGGCCCAGGCGGCCAGGAGCGGGTTCGATAAGGCAAGCGATGGAGGGGAGGACTCAGGCATTGCGTCAGCGCGGGACCGCCCGTGACAGGGCCTCTGCCAAGGTGTGGACCGACAGGGGCTTGACCAAAAAGCCGTTTGCGCCCGCAGTAAAGAAGCGCTGCTGAATCTCATCGCAGGATTCGCCCGAGACCATGAGCACGGGCAATTTGCGTCCCGGAAGGTCACGCGCCCGGATGGCGCGCAGCGTGGCGTAGCCGTCGAGTTCTGGCATCTGCACATCCAGCAGCACCAGGTCAAACGTCTGCTGCTCCAGGGCCTTCAGCGCTTTGGCGCCATCCGTCACCATGGCACCGCCGTGCCCCAGGTCACGCAAGAGTCGGGCCGTCATACGCAGGTTGAGGGGGTCGTCGTCTGCCACCAGGACGCGCAACCCACGGGAAGAATGGTTCATTTCAGCATCATATCGGCGCGGTCCATGCCGTCGCCAGGCATTCTCGATCAAGCCAAGGCCCCTCCGATGGGCCCGTAGTGAGGTCCTTGGTCGTTTTTGACCGGCGTCAAATCGGGGGACAATCAAGCGCTTACCATGCTCGTGGTGCTCCGTGTTTCTTTCCCCTTCGAGGCTTCATGAATTCCCCTACATCCCGTTTGAGCCTTTCTCAGCGCCTTTTCTTGTTCAATGGAGTGACCATCACTTTGATGGTGGTCATGGTGGCCGCCGTCGCATTCATGATGCAAAACGTGATGTCGATGGCGACTGGCATCCGCAAAACCAACGTTCCGCAGGTGCAGGCGATTGCCGAGCTAGAGCTGAATGTCACCCGCACTTCGCTGCAGCTGCGTCATGCCATCCTGGCGCGCAATCCCGAAGAGCTGGGCGCGGCCCTGGCCGACATTGCTGAAAAACAAAAAGCCCTGTATGCCAAGCTCGATGAGTTTGGTCAAAACATGGACGATGAAGCAGGCAAAAGGGCGTTTGCCCCCATGCGTGGCCTGATGGATGGGTTCTGGGTCCAAGGCGTGGAGAACGTCAAGCTCATTCAGGCAGGCCAAAAAGAAGAGGCGTTTGCGTTCCTGGTGGACAAGACCATTCCGGCACGCAACCGTCTGCTCGCGGTCTTGGCCGATGAAAAGAAACGCCAGGGCGACACGCTGGCCCAGCGGGTTGACAGGCTGATCGACGACGCCAAGATGACTCTGTACTCCGATCTGAGCGTCGCCATTCTGGTCATCTTGTTGCAAATCGGTTTGACACTTTATTTGCGTGGCGTGACCCGTCAGCTGGGTGCGGACCCGCATGAACTCAAGCGCGTGGCCGATGCCGTGGCGGCGGGCGATCTGGCTCTGAATATCCGCGTGGCTCCGGGCGATAAGGACAGCGCCATGGCTGCGCTGAGCACGATGTCGCAAAAACTGGCGACCACCGTGCAAACCGTGCGCCAGAACGCCGAGGGTGTTGCCAATGCCAGTGCCGAGATTGCCCAGGGCAACCACGACCTGTCGGCCCGCACCGAGCAGCAAGCCAGCGCGCTGGAACAGACGGCGGCCTCGATGGAGCAATTGGGCTCTACCGTGCGCCAGAACGCCGACAACGCCCGCACCGCTAACCAGTTGGCCATGAGCGCTTCCACCGTCGCCGTGCAGGGCGGCGAGGTGGTGGCCGAAGTGGTCGAGACCATGAAGGGCATCAACGCCAGCAGCAACAAGATTGCCGACATCATCACGGTGATCGACGGCATCGCTTTCCAGACCAACATCCTGGCGCTGAACGCTGCCGTCGAAGCGGCCCGCGCGGGCGAGCAAGGCCGTGGCTTTGCCGTGGTGGCCGGCGAGGTGCGCAACCTGGCCCAGCGCAGTGCCGAGGCCGCCAAGGAGATCAAGGAACTGATCACTGCCAGTGTGGAGCGGGTGGAGCAGGGCACCCAGCTGGTGGACAAGGCTGGCGTGACCATGACCGAGGTGGTCAATTCCATCCGCCGCGTGGCCGACATCATGGGCGAGATCAGCGCCGCGAGCAGCGAGCAAAGCTCTGGCGTGTCCCAGGTGGGCGAGGCCGTGACCCACATGGACCAGGCCACCCAGCAAAACGCCGCCCTGGTGGAAGAAATGGCCGCCGCCGCCAGCAGCCTCAACCAGCAGGCCCAGGAACTGGTCAACGCGGTGGCGGTGTTCACGCTGGGCCATGGTCACGCCAGTGGCATGGTGTCCTCGGCGGCGCCCTCGCGTTCAGCACCGTCCCGAGCCCCCGCTTCCGTGAGCTATCGCGCACCCCAGAAAAAAGTGGGCCACAGCGGTGGTGGTGCCAGCGGTGCATCGCGCAGCGCGGGCAAGTCGGCAGCGCCCAGCTTGGCGGCGCCTCCCGCATCCAGCCCCAGTCCCGCACCCCGCGCCGCTGCAAGCTCGGACGACGATTGGGAAAGCTTCTAAAACAGTCTGGGCATCCTTGGTGGATGCCTTCTATCCCAGCCAGTCCGGCCAGTGTTCCCAGGGGGGCACTGGCCTTTTTGCTTTTGGGTGCCCGCTCAGGGCATGGACTTGAACGGGCTGCGCGCCTGCAGGTGCTCCAGGTAGTTGGCCACGCCGGCGCTCTCGCGCTGCAGGAAGTCGTCCACCGCTTCGGCAAAGGCCGGGTGGGCCAGCCAGTGGGCGCTGGTGGTGGTCTGGGGCATCAGCGCGCGGGCCATCTTGTGCTCTCCCTGGGCGCCGCCCTCGAAGCGACCGACGCCGTTGGCAATGCACCACGCCAGCGGCTGGTAGTAGCAGGCCTCGAAATGCAGACAGTCCACCCGTTCCAGCGCCCCCCAGTAGCGGCCATAGGCCGTGCTTGGCGAGTCACCTTCTGGCGCCAGCGCCAGGCCGATCAGGCTGCTGGCAATGGGGCGACCGTCCCGCTCGGCGATGAACAGCAGCCAGGCCTCGGGCAGCGTGCGGGCCATGCGCGCAAAAAAATCCCGCTGCAGGTAGGGCGCGTTGCCGTGCTCCAGGTAGGTGCGTTCGTAACAGGCGTAGAAGAAATCCCAGTCGGCGGGCCGGATGTCCGAGCCGCGCAGCGCCCGAAAGCCCACTCCGGCTTCTGCCACCTTGCGACGCTCCTGACGGATCTTTTTGCGCTTTTCTTGCGACAGCGAGGCCAGGAAATCGTCAAAGTCCCGGTAGCCGGCGTTCTCCCAGTGGAATTGGACGGTCTGCCGCTGCATCCAGCCGTCCGCCGCACAGGCCTCCAGGTCTTCCGGGGCCGCAAACAGCAGGTGCAGCGAGGACAGGCCTTCGGCTTCGCACCATTGCCGCACAGCGCGTGCCAGCGCGGCGCGTGTTTCGCCATCCCGGGCCAGCAGACGGGTGCCGGGCACGGGCGTGAAAGGCACCGCGATCAGGGCTTTGGGGTAGTAGTCCAGGCCGTGCTGGGCGTAGGCCCGCGCCCAGGCCCAGTCGAAGACATATTCGCCGTAGGAATGGCTTTTGAGGTACAGCGGGCAGGCGGCGATCAGTGCCTCGTCCTCCCACAGCGTCATGTAGTGCGGGGCCCAGCCTGTGTCGGGCACCGCGCTGCCGCTGGCTTCCAGGGCCAGCAGGTATTCGTGGCGCATGAACGGGGTGGGGTGGGCTTGCAGGGCCCAGAGCGCATTCCAGGCGTGGGCATCGATCTCCCCGACTCCGGTAACCACGCGCGCGATAATGCGCCCCTCAGCCATGCCGGCCTTTCTGCGGGTGGGCGCTTGCAAGGTGTTTGACCTTGCCTTGGTCCTTGCCGGACCCCCAGCTTTTTTCGGATTCCATGACGTTCTCCCTTTGCATCGCACAGCTCAATTTCGTGGTGGGCGACCTGCCCGGCAATGCGCAAAAAATCATTGTGGCTGCCCGCGAAGCCCATGCGGCCGGCGCCCGGCTGCTGCTGACCCCGGAGCTGGCCCTGTGCGGCTACGCCGCCGAAGACCTGTTTTTGCGCCCCGCCTTCTTAGCGGCTTGCGATGATGCCCTGAAAACCATCGCCCAGGCGTCGGTCGGGTTTCCTGGGCTGGCGCTGGTGGTGGGCCATCCGCAAAAGGCCTCGGAGCACGCATTGGCCCACGAACCTTGCCTTAACGCCGCCAGCGTGGTGCGCGATGGCCGGATCGAGCAGACCTACATCAAGCGCGCCTTGCCCAATTACCAGGTGTTTGACGAGCAGCGCTATTTCCTGGCGGGTGATGTGCCTTGCGTGTTCGAGGTGGCGGGCGTGAAGGTGGGGCTGCTGATTTGTGAAGACGCCTGGTCCCCCCCGTTTGCCAAGGAAACCGCCGCTGCTGGTGCGCAGCTGCTGGCGGTGGTCAATGCCTCGCCCTTCCACGGTGGCAAGGCGGCCGAACGCGAGGCCACCATGCGTGCGCGGGTGGCCGAAACCGGTCTGCCCTTGGTCTATGCCCACCTGGTGGGCGGGCAGGACGAGGTGGTGTTCGATGGCCACTCGTTCGCCTTGCAGGCCGATGGCAGCCTGGCTGCCCGCGCACCCGGATTTCAGGAGAAATTGGCGTTTTGCGGCGTAGATAGTGCGGAAGATGCTATCAAAATAAAAGCAGACATTGCCCCCTTGCCAACGCCCGAAGCCGAACTCTGGCAGGCCCTGGTGCTGGGTGTACGCGACTATGTTGGCAAGAACCGCTTTCCTGGTGCCTTGCTGGGGCTGTCGGGCGGCATCGATTCGGCGCTGGTGCTGGCCATTGCCGTGGATGCGTTGGGCGCCGACAAGGTCCGCGCGGTGATGATGCCTTCGCCCTACACCGCCGACATCAGCTGGATCGATGCCCGCGACATGGCCCAGCGCTTGGGCGTGCGCTACGACGAACTGCCGATTGCCAGCCCCTTCGAGGCCTTCAAGACCACGCTGGCGGGTGAGTTTGCTGGCCTGGCCGAAGACACGACCGAGGAGAACTTGCAGGCCCGCATCCGCGGCACTTTGCTGATGGCGCTGTCGAACAAATTCGGTTCCGTGGTGCTGACCACCGGCAACAAGAGCGAAATGGCGACCGGCTACTGCACGCTGTATGGCGACATGGCAGGGGGCTTTGCGGTGCTGAAAGACGTGGCCAAGACCACGGTGTTTGCGCTGGCCCGCTGGCGCAACGCCAATGACCCGTTTGGCACCGGCGCCAATCCGATTCCCGAGCGCATCATCACCCGCCCGCCCAGCGCGGAACTGCGGCCCGACCAGAAAGACCAGGACAGCCTACCGCCCTACGAGGTGCTGGACGCCATCGTGGCCCGCTACATGGAAAACGACGAGCCCATCGAGTCCATCATCACCGCCGGTTTTGAGCGCACCGATGTCGAGCGGGTGACCCGCCTGCTCAAGGTCAACGAGTACAAACGCCGTCAGGCCCCGGTCGGCTTGCGCGTCACGCGCCGCAGCTTTGGCAAGGACTGGCGCTACCCCATCACCAACGCCTTCCGTGCCTGATCGGCCGGAAGGGCTGCCCCATCGTCCTTATCGAGGAATCTCTCCATGAAAATGATCACCGCCGTCATCAAGCCCTTCAAGCTCGAAGAAGTGCGCGAAGCCCTGGCCGAGTGCGGCGTCAACGGCCTCACCGTGACCGAGGTCAAGGGCTTTGGCCGGCAAAAAGGCCATACCGAGCTTTACCGTGGCGCGGAGTATGTGGTGGACTTCCTGCCCAAGGTCAAGGTCGAAGTGGTCGTCAAGACCGAAGACGTGGACCGCTGTGTCGATGCCATCGTCAACGTGGCGCGCACTGGCAAGATCGGCGATGGCAAGATTTTCATCACCCCGGTGGAGCGGGTGGTACGCATCCGTACCGGGGATCTGGACGAAACCGCGATTTGACGGTAACCCTCAGATTCGGGAGCGTAAGGCGGCCGACGGTGGTGGTGCCTTGTTGGCGTTGGCTTGCAGCCGTTCCAAGAGCGGCAGCGCCTCCGTATCCAGGTCCACCAGGCCCAGTTGCCATTCGCTGACGAAGCCGTGGCGTACGCTTTGCGTTAGAAACGCCCAGAGTCCGTCGTAATAGCCAGCCACGTTCAGCAGCCCGATGGGTTTGGCGTGGTAGTCGAGCTGCCGCCAAGACCAGACTTCAAACAGTTCTTCGAAGGTGCCGATACCCCCAGGCAGCGCCAGAAAGGCATCGCAGCGTTCGGCCATCATCGCCTTGCGCTCGTGCATGGTCTGCACGATGTGGAGTTCGTCACACTGGGGATCGGCCAGTTCCTTGTCCACCAGCGACTGGGGGATGATGCCCACCACCCGGCCTCCAGCTTCGCGCACAGCGGCTGCCACCACACCCATCAAGCCATTGCGCCCTCCGCCATACACCAGTTGCCCACCCTGCGCGCCGAGCCAGTGGCCGACCTCGGTGGCCGCTGCGCTGAACGCTGGGTCATCGCCCAGGCGCGAGCCGCAGTACACACAGAGCGAATAAGGGGCGGTGATTTCAGCCATGGGCCACCTTGGCCAGCAGGGCGCCCCCCCAAATGCCGGCGCACAGCAGCAGGGACAGCAGCACGGCCGCGCTGCCCATGTCCTTGGCCCGCTTGGACAGCGTATGCCATTCGGGCCCCACGCGGTCGATGGCGGATTCGATGCCGGTATTTAGCAATTCGACGATCAGCACCAGCAGCACGGCGCCGCACAGCACGCTGATCTCCAGCCAGTTGTTGCCCAGCCAGAAAGCACCGGGCACCATCACCAGCGCTGCCACAGCCTCCTGGCGAAACGCCTTTTCCTGCCAGCCCGCCTTGAGGCCCTCCAGGGAATAGCCGCCTGCATGCCAGATGCGGCTCAGGCCCGTGCGTTGCTTCTGCGGATTGACGGCGGGGTCAGTGTGCACAGGTAAGTTCATCGAGCGACAGGGTGGGTGGAGTGGGTTTTCAGCGCTTGCGTGGTGCCGCAGGAGGCTGGAAATGCACCAGGCGCGTACCGGACCAGGCGTCATGCCAAAACTGCCGCTGCGGGTGAAAGCGGCTGAGCAAGGCCCAGACGGCAATCCAGCCCAGGGTCAGCACCGTGACTTCGCCAGACGACAAGCCATAGGGCGCGACGAAGGCCAGCGGCGGCAGAAACCACAGCCAGCTCAGCAGATAGCGCAGCAGCGCCCGAGGCTGGCTGACAGGCTGCCCGGTGCGATCCACCACCTTGATGTGCCAGGTTTTCATGGCCAAGGTCTGGCCTTTGGACCAGAACCAGGTGAAGTAAATGCCAAACACCACAAAGACAAAGGCCTGCAGCAGGTGACGGTTGTCCAGCGCATGCCGGGTTTGGCTGAGCGTGCTGAACAGGTAGCCGGCGATGAAGACCACGCCGAACAGCAACAGACCTTCATAGAGCCAGCAGGCCATGCGGCGTTTGAGGCTGGGAGCGGTCAGATCCAGAGGGGTATTGGGCATGCGCGAAAGACTGCTTGAGGCGAAACCCAAGGGCAGGTCAGTGAGAGGGTAAGAGCGGATCGGCTGGCGTGGGCCTGGCGCTGTCCTCGCTGCCAGCGGGCAGCAGAGGCAGGGGCTGCGGGGTGGCGCTGGGAACGATCACCGGCGAAGTCTCTACCTGTGGACTGGCTGGTGCGGCGCTGGTGGTCGAAGGGTCTGGGGGCGCGGGCGTTCGCATGGCCTTGTCTGCCTCGGGAGGCAAGATTTTGGGCGGATTGGCCTGGCGCGGGTCGCTCTGGCGTGCGGCGGGAATCTGCACCAATTTCTTGGGTGCCACCGGACGCAGCGCGGGCGCTGCACCTAGCGGCTTGTTTGCGCCCTTGGCCGCGAGTTCTTGGCGCTCCTTTGCGCTCAGGGCCTGATAGGCCTCCCATTGCGCGCGTTTTTGTTCACTGCCCAGGCGATGGGTGTTGGCGTAGTTCAGGCGGGCCTGATTGCGCTGCTGGCTGCTCAGGCTGGCCCATTCGGCCATCCGGCTGTGCAGTTTTTGCTGCTCTGGCTCTGGCAGGGTGGCAAAGTTTTGCGCCAGCGCCAGCCATCGGCGTTTTTGACTGCCGCTGAGCCCGGCCCATTGCTTTTCCAGCGGTGCCAGCGCGGTCTGTTCACTGGCTTTGAGGTTGCGCCAGGCTGGGCCTTGGGAGGCTGTAGTCGTGGCCGCACGTTCCGCGGGTGCTGTGCTTGCAGGGAGAGCAGGCTGACGATCCAAGGCAGAGGACGGCAGCAGCGTGGTTGGTGCACTGCGCTGCCAGACCGAGGCCTGCCAACCACCCACCGCGAATGCGCCCAGCAAGCCCCAGGCAACCCAAAGGGCTGCAGTGATGGCGGTGCGTGCGTGGGCGTTGTGTGGCATTCGGATCCTGGGCGTTCAGTCGGCCGTGTCCGCCGATGTCTTCAAAAATTGGACAAAGCCCGGGTCGGCATAGGCGGCCGGCGGAAGGTCGTCCGTCAGGAGCGCAGCATCGATTTCCACCACTTCCGACAGCACAGATTCTTCCTGGACGATGTCGATCAGGACCAGGCCCGCAATCAGCGCAATCAGAGGAATGGCCGACACCAGAGCATTCCACCAACCCGAACGTTCGTGCCCCCCCTTGCCGAAGACCAGAGTGTTGGAGCCCGAGGACAGCACGGCAGGGGCTTGCTGGGTGGCTTGGACCTCCCGTTTGCGTTGGGCCAGGGCTTGGACGCGGGCGGCACGCAGGCGCTCACTAATGTCGTAGGGCAATTCGTCACAAGCGTCATCCAGATGGCGTGTGATGCGGCGTGCGAACTGGTCCGCCAGGGCATCCTGGTGGGAAGAAAGGGCGGGGTGGGTGGTCTTCATGGCTCGATTCCTTTGGCTTTCAAGGCCTTGGCAAGGGCCTGGACGGCACGGAAGCAGTGGGTCTTGACGCTGCCTTCGGTGCAGCCCATGGCGGCTGCGGTTTCGGCGACGTCCATATCTTCCCAATAACGCATGAGGAAGGCTTCTCGTTGACGTGGCGGTAGCCCAGCAATTTCGGCCTCAATCTCGTGAAAGAGCTGTTTACGTCGGGTCTGGTCTTCGGCGCTTTCGGACAGGGAGTTCCCCCCAGCCAGACTTTCGAGCAAATCGAACTCCGCATCGCTCTCGCTCCCCCCGTCGAAATCGCTCAGGTTGGAGAACAAAGCATTGCGAGTCTTTTGACGCCGGAACCAATCGAGGGTGGTGTTCGACAAAATCCGCTGGAACAGCATCGGCAATTCGTTGGCTGGCTTGTCGCCGTAATGCTCTGCCAGCTTCATCATGCTGTCCTGAACGATGTCCAGGGCCGACTCTTCGTTCCGCACGTGGTAATAGGTGCGCTTGAATGCACGTTTTTCCACGCTTTTCAGGAAGTCGGATAGTTCTTGCTCGGTTGCCAAGCGGTCTCAGCCTTGAAGTGGGGGGAGGTACCCAGGACGCAAAACAGCCGGCGATTATCGCATCGCTGGTTCTTTTTTGTGCCCAGGCTTTGGGCGGTGCGATAATCATGCCCGCAAATCAAAGGCAAACGGGCCTCGGTCCGGCGTTGCAATCCGCACGCCCATGTCCCTGGTCCTAAGTCCCGAGCCGGTCTCACGAGGATTTGGCAAGGGGCACCCAAGGTTTTTCGTCAGAGAAATTCACAAAGGTTGATCATGGAACTTTCCAAGGCACATGCAGCCAGCGCTGCCGCCGTTTCTACCGCACAAGCCACGACATCCGCTCCCGAACTGATGGGCGCCGAAATTCTGGTCAAAGCCTTACAGGCCGAGAATGTTCAGTACATCTGGGGTTATCCCGGCGGTGCGGTGCTCTATATCTACGACGCCCTCTACCAGCAAGACACCATCGAGCATGTGCTGGTGCGTCACGAGCAGGCCGCCGTACACGCCGCCGACGGCTATGCCCGCGCTACGGGCGAAGTGGGAGTGGCCCTGGTCACCTCGGGCCCGGGCCTGACGAACGCCGTGACCGGCATCGCTACCGCCTACATGGACAGCATTCCGATGGTGATCATCAGCGGTCAGGTCCCCACTGCGGCGATTGGCCTGGATGCCTTCCAAGAGTGCGACACCGTCGGTATCACCCGCCCCATCGTCAAGCACAACTTCCTGGTCAAGGACGCCCGCGATCTGGCCGAGACCATGAAGAAGGCCTTCCACATCGCCCGCACCGGCCGTCCTGGTCCCGTGGTGGTGGACATTCCGAAGGATGTGTCCTTCAAGAAAGTGCCCTACCACGGCTATCCCGAGAGCGTGGAAATGCGCTCCTACAACCCCGTACGCAAGGGCCATGGCGGCCAGATCCGCAAGGCCCTGCAGCTGCTGCTGAACGCCAAGCGCCCCTACATCTACACTGGCGGTGGCGTGCTGATGGGCGAGGCCACGCAAGAGCTGCGCACCCTGGTGGACATGCTGGGCTACCCGGTCACCAACACCCTGATGGGCTTGGGTGCCTATCCGGCCACCGACCGCAAGTTCCTGGGCATGCTGGGCATGCACGGCACGATCGAGGCCAACAACGCCATGCAGAACTGCGACGTGCTGCTGGCGATTGGCGCGCGCTTTGATGACCGCGTGATCGGCAATCCCAAGCATTTCGCGCAGAACGAGCGCAAGATCATCCACATCGACATCGACCCGTCGAGCATTTCTAAGCGCGTGAAGGTGGATATCCCGATCGTCGGCGACGTGAAGGACGTGCTGACCGAGCTGATCGCCATGGTCCGCGAGACGCCCACCCGCCCCGAGCCGGCCGCTCTCGCCGCCTGGTGGGACCAGATCGAAGCCTGGCGTGGCCGCGACTGCCTGCAGTTCGACCGCGACAACACCAGCGTGATCAAGCCGCAGAAGGTGGTCGAGACCCTCTGGAAGATGACCCAGGGCACCGAGACCTACATCACCTCCGACGTGGGCCAGCACCAGATGTGGGCCGCGCAGTTCTACAAGTTCGACGAGCCACGTCGCTGGATCAACTCCGGCGGCCTGGGCACCATGGGCGTGGGCCTGCCCTACGCCATGGGCATCAAGCTGGCCAAGCCCGATGCCGAGGTGTTCTGCATCACCGGCGAAGGCTCGATCCAGATGAACATCCAGGAACTGGCCACCTGCCGCCAGTACAACACCCCGGTGATCATCGTCGCGCTGAACAACCGTTACCTGGGCATGGTGCGCCAGTGGCAGGAGATCGAGTACTCCGGCCGCTACAGCCACAGCTACATGGACTCGCTGCCCGACTTCGTCAAGCTGGCCGAGGCTTACGGCCACGCTGGCATGCTGATCGAGAAGCCCGAAGACGTCGAGCCCGCGCTGCAGGAAGCCCGCCGCATCGTCAAGGAACGCGGCTGCTCGGTGTTCCTAGACTTCCGCACCGACCCCACCGAGAACGTGTTCCCGATGGTGCAGGCCGGCAAGGGCATCACCGAAATGCTGCTGGGCTCCGAGGATTTGTAAGCCAAATCGGCTTCAAACCTAATGAAATCCAGCGGTACTAGCTATCAAATTTATAGTTCGTAAGTGAATCTATTGCCCGCCAAGCCCCAGGCTTACCGGTCTGGGGGGAGGGCGGCAAGAAGAGGAGTCTTGTTCCCATGAAACACATCATTGCCGTTCTGCTCGAAAACGAGCCCGGAGCCCTCTCGCGCGTGGTCGGCCTGTTCTCGGCCCGGGGCTACAACATCGAGTCCTTGACCGTGGCGCCCACCGAAGACCCTTCGCTCTCGCGCATGACCATCCAGACCCACGGTTCGGACGACGTGATCGAGCAGATCACCAAACACCTGAACCGCCTGATCGAGGTGGTCAAGGTGGTCGACCTGACCGAAGGCGCCTACACCG
>CAZQXQ010000038.1:0-19358 GCA_964597235.1 uncultured Burkholderiaceae bacterium
GCGTGCTCGACAGCCTGGTCATCGACACCGAGCGCGACCACAACACCCGCGACACCGCCCGCCGCGTCGCCAAGATGTACCTCAACGAGGTGTTCAAGGGCCGCTACGTGCAGGCCCCCGCGATCACCGAATTCCCCAATGCCGAGCGCCTGAACGAACTGATGATCGTTGGCCCGCTGACGGTGCGCAGCGCTTGCAGCCACCATTTCTGCCCGGTGATCGGCAAGATCTGGATCGGCATCATGCCCAACGAGCACACCAATGTGATTGGCCTGTCCAAGTACGCGCGCCTGGTGGACTGGATCATGGGCCGCCCCCAGATCCAGGAAGAGGCCGTGATCCAGCTGGCCGACCTGATCATGGAAAAAACCCAGCCCGATGGCTTGGCCATCGTGATGGAAGCCAGCCATTTCTGCATGTCCTGGCGCGGTGTGCGCGAGATGGACAGCAAGATGATCAACTCCGTGATGCGCGGCGTCTTCCTGAAAGACTCCGCCCTGCGCCGCGAATTCCTCTCCCTCATCCCCGGAAAGAACTGACCATGTTGGTACGCCTGCTCTACGCCAGCCGCGTGGTGGACAACTCCCCCGCCGCGATCGAAGCCATCCTTTCTCAGTCGCGCCAGCACAACCCCTCCAGCGGCATCACCGGCATCCTGTGCCACGGGGGCGGCATGTTCCTGCAGGCCATCGAGGGCGGCCGCCGCGCGGTCAGCGACTTGTATGGCCATATCCTGCGCGACCCGCGCCATCGCGATGTCGAGCTGCTCGACTTCGAGGAAATCACCGAGCGCCGCTTTGGCGGCTGGACCATGGGCCAGGTCAACCTGGAAAAAGTCAACCAGGCGACCTTGCTCAAGTACCTGGAAAAGCCCGAGCTGGACCCCTATGCCGTCTCGGGCAAGGTCTCGCTGGCGCTGCTGGAAGAATTGATGGCCACCGCGTCCATCGTCGGCCGGATCTGACCCCCGCAGATCCTCTCTGACCCCCTTGAGTGCTCTGCTCCTGGGCTGCGATTTCAGCAGCAGCCCCAGCCGCCGCAAGTCCATCGTGCTGGCCCTGGGCCGCTGCCAGGCGGGCGTGCTGCGGCTGGAAAGCCTCGAAACCCTGGACAGCCTGGATGCTTTTGCCGCCTGGCTGGCCCGGCCCCAGTCCTGGGTCGGCGGCTTTGACTTGCCCTTTGGCTTGCCCCGTGAACTGGTGCAAACCCTGGGCTGGCCACAGGACTGGGCAGCTTGCATGGCGCATTACCGCCGCCTGGACCGCGCCGCCATCCGCGAGCAGTTCAAGGCCTTTTGCGATGCCCGCCCGATTGGCCAGAAGTTTGCCCACCGTGCGACCGACGGCCCCGCTGGCTCCAGCCCCTCGATGAAATGGGTGAACCCGCCCGTCGCCTACATGCTGCATGCCGGGGTGCCGCGCTTGATCGATGCCGGCGTGCATTTCCCCGGCCTGCACGCGGGTGACCCCAACCGCGTCGCGCTGGAGGCCTATCCCGGACTGCTCGCGCGCGAGTGCATCGGCAGCCGTAGCTACAAAAGCGATGACCCCGCCAAGCAGACGCCCGAGCGCCTGATTGCCCGCAAGGACCTGCTGCACGCGCTGGAGACCGGCCAGACCCGCCTGGGCCTGCGCCTGCAGCTGCGCGACGCCCAGCGCGAAGCCCTGCTGCACGATGCCAAGGGCGATGCGCTCGATGCCGTGCTCTGCCTGTGCCAGGCTGCCTGGGCCGCCGCCCGCCACGCCGAGGGCGATGCGCTCTGGGGCCTGCCGCCGGACCTGGACCCGCTGGAAGGCTGGATCGTGACGGCATGAACGGCGCGTTTTTCTTCCGCACTCCCGTGGTCTGGTGCTTGGGGCTGTGCTTGTTGGCCGTAGAAATCCCCGGTGCGTTTGCCGCGCCCGCCCCCTGGTATTACTGGCGCAGCCGCATCGACGGCCGTCTGGTGTGCATGCAAACTTCGCCTGGCCCTGGTTGGGAACGTCAGGAGCCGCCGTTTGAGGGGCTAGGTTGCCAGCCCCGCCGCAAGGTGCTGGTTATTCCGGTGCGGTGAGCGGTCCCGCCCACCGCCACGGTGGCCTTACCATCCCGCCCTCCTGGTTTGCCGCCTGCATTGACCACCACCATGCCCACCCCTGAAACCTTGCTTTCCTTCACCGGTCTATGCCTGCTGCTGGCCGCCATGCCCGGGCCTGACAACCTGTTTGTCGTGCTGCAGTCTGCCCAGCATGGCTGGCGCGCGGGGCTGTGCGTGGTCGTTGGCTTGTGCGTGGGGGTGATGGGCCACACCACGGCGGTGGCGCTGGGCTTGGCAGCGGCGCTGCTGGCCTCGCCCCAGGCGCTGGCCTTGTTGCAGTGGGGCGGGGCGGCCTACCTGGCCTGGATGGCGTGGCAGGCTTGGCGCGCTCCGGTAGCACCCGTGCAGCCGGTGGGGCAGAGCGCTCCCGCTGCGGGTGCTGGGCAGGCCGTCGCGTCGCCCGTACCGCTGCATATGGTGCTGCGCGGCGTGGCGATGAACCTGAGCAACCCCAAGGTGCTGGTGTTCTTCCTGGCCTTTCTGCCCCAGTTTGCCGACGCCACGCGCGGTCCGGTCGCCGGGCAGATCCTGTTGCTGGGCGCGGTGTTCATGGCCTGCACGCTGCTGGTGTTTGGCAGCATGGCGTATTTTTCGGGGGCGGCGGGGGCGTTCTTGCAAAGCTCGGTGCGCGCCCGCACTTGGCTGAACCGGGTCGCGGCCCTGGTCTTTGTGGGCATGGCGCTGCGGCTGGCCCTGGGCACGATCGGCACGGCCTGATCGCTCTTTTATTGATAGCTATTACCGCTTGATTTCATTGGTCTGGAGCCTGTTTTGATGCAAATTTCTGAACCTTCCCCCGCCGCCACCCCGTTTGAATGGATCGGGGGCGAGCCCCGCGTCCAGGCGCTGGTGGACCGTTTTTATGACCTGATGGACTTGGAGCCCGCCTACGCCGCGCTGCGCGCCACTCATGGCAGCTCGCTGGACGAGGCGCGGCAAAAGCTGTTCTGGTTTCTGTGCGGCTGGCTGGGTGGGCCCGATTACTTCGTCGAGCGCTTTGGCCACCCCCGCCTGCGTGCGCGGCACATGCCTTTCAAGATTGGCATCCGCGAGCGCGACGAATGGGTCGCCTGCATGGACCAGGCCATGGGCGAGATCGGCGTACCCGAAGACCTGCGCGATCGCCTACGCCAGAGCTTCATGAACACGGCTGACTGGATGCGCAACAAGAATGGCTGAGAGGCCCGCCCGCCGCCGCCAGCTGCGCACCTGGCTGGCCGCCGCCTGCGCGCCCCTTCTGCAGGCCTGCTCGCCGCTCACGCTGATCAACGCCCTCACGCCCAGCCACACCCACCGCGTGGAAAAGGACTTGGCCTACGGCCCTGCATCTCGCCAGCAGCTGGACCTGTATCTGCCGGTGAATCCCACCCCCCGCGCACCGATGGCAGTGTTTTTCTATGGCGGTAGCTGGAACAGCGGTGCCCGTGCCGACTACCGTTTTGTGGGCGAGGCGCTGGCTTCGCGCGGGGTGATCACCGCAGTGGCCGATTACCGACTCAACCCCGAGGTGCGCTATCCCACCTTCCTGGAGGATTGCGCCCTGGCGGTGAACTGGGCGCTGGACCAGGCCCCCGCCCGAGGCGTCCATAGCGTCTATGTGATGGGCCACAGCGCTGGTGCCTACAACGCTGCGATGCTGGCGCTGGACCCGCGCTGGCTCCAGCCGCTGGGCCGCAGCCCCGAGGCCCTGGCCGGCTGGATCGGCCTGGCTGGGCCCTACGACTTTCTGCCGATCGGCATTCCCGAAGTACAGGAAGCTTTTGGCTGGCCGCACACCCCGGAAGATTCGCAACCCCTGTTTCACGCCAGCCGCCGCGGATCGTCCCGCGCGCTGTTGCTGGCCGCCAAGGACGACACCCTGGTCTCGCCGGAGCGCAACACCCAGCAACTCGCCCGGGCGCTGCGCCAGCAAGGCACCGCGGTAGAGGTCGCCCTGTTCGACCGCCTGAACCACGCCAGCCTGATCGGCGCCATGGCCCGCCCGCTGCGCTCCTGGGGGCCGGTGCTGGACACCGTGAGCGCATTCATGCTGTCCCCCACTGCCCGCGGCTAAGAAGGCAAAACCGGCTTCCAAATCCGCGAGAATCGGCCGCTTTTGACCTGCGCGCTTTGCCGCGCCCATCCCATGAACGACACGACCAGCACCCCCACGCCCGATACCGCCAACCGCCCCGCGCTGCCCGACCGCCTCTCGGTGGACCCACGCAGCCCGCACTACGACCAGGCCTTTGGCGCCTATGACATCGGCATCCGCTTCAACGACCGGGAGCGCTTTGATGTCGAGGAATACTGCATCAGCGAAGGCTGGATCAAGGTCCCCTCCGGCAAGACCCGCGACCGCCGTGGCAATCCCTTGCTGATCCAGCTCAAGGGCAAGGTCGAGGTCTTCTACAAGTAAGCCTCCGCTTCAGGCGGCCTGGCCCGCCACCCGGCGGCTTTGTAGCCAGCCCAGCAGGGACAGCAGCGCCAGGCTGGTGCCGATCAGCAGGATGCCGCCGATCTCCGAAGCCGCAAAGGGTTCGGCAAAGGTCAGGCGCGACGAGACGATGGCCACCACCGGAATGCCCAGCACCGACAGGCTGGCCTCCCAGGCCGGCAGCCGGTCCAGGATGTACACCCACAAGAACCAGCACAGTCCTGTGCTCACCACAGACATGTAGGCCAGGATGCCGATGAAGGTCCCGCCCCACTTTGTCGGCGGCTCTGCCACCACAGTCGCCAGTCCCACCAGCAGCACCGCGCCGATGATCAGCTGCCAGGTCGTCAGCACCAGCAAATCCACCGGATGGCGCGAGCGCAGCCGCTTGATCAGGATGTTGCCGCCCGCCCAGCACAGCGCCGCCATCACCCCCAGGAACTTGCTGAACAGGGTGGTGTGCAGGTTCCACGGCGCAATGATCAGCAGCAAGCCGACCGCAGCGGTGGCCGCCACGCCCCATTGCCGGCCCCGGATGCGCTCGCCCAGCAGCGGCCAGGCCATCAGCAGGGTCCAGATCGGCATCGTGAAGATCAGCACCGCCGTCTTGCCGGCCCCGCCTTCCACCAGCGCCCAGGTCTGCAAGACCATGAACCCGCCACCCTGTACCAGCCCGATCGCCAGCACCATGCCCGGCGCCGGCAGCCGCAGCGGGCGCTTGAGCCATTTCAGCGCTAGCAACAGGGCCAGCGCCCCGCCCACATTGCGTTGTGCCGAAAACGCAAACGGCCCGGCATAGTCCAGCCCCTGCTTGACCAGCACCCAGTTGTAGCCCCAGGTCAGGGTGAGAAAGATCAGCGCCAGCACGGGGGCGTGGCGGGAGAGTGATTTGGCATTCATGGGTTCGTCTTTTCAGCGTGCCGCAGCACTTTCGCTGTGGCGGTCGATGGTGTCTCGCATCCCGGCGGCGGAATCCACCACCACATCCCAGGCCCAGGTGCCAAAGCCACCTTGGGCGTTGACGGCCTCCACCCATTGCCGGAGCGCGGCGCGCTTGGCCTGGTCTTGGGGCGAGTCCTGGCCCTTCACTTCGAGCACCAGGGTCTTGCCCGAGGCGTAGCGCACCAGAAAGTCGGGGATGTATTTGCGCTTTGAGCCGTTCCACAGATAGAGGATGTGGAATCCCAGATGGTCGTTTTTGGCCCAGGCCGCCACCTTCGGGTGGTTTTCGCAGAGGTTGGCAGCGTATTTCTCCCAGCCGCTGTCCACCACGATATGGCTGATTTGCGAATGTTGGGTGGGCTCCGCCACCTTGGTGGTGTACCAGGTGCGCATGTCCCGAGTCGATCCGATAGGGCGTTCGCTGTCGAACACCGGTTCCAGCCGCAGGGTGTTCTGCTCCAGCACGTATTGCATCAGATGCTGGGTGATCTGATCAATGTGCAGCGAGAACAGAATCCGCTTGCGCGGCGGGTCCTGGTGGAACAGCGATGGGATGACGATCTTGTCTGAGGCCAGGAAGGTCTCCACCAGTTTGACCAGCTGAAACAGCAGGTATTCCCGCTGGCCCTTGAACTGCCCCTGCAGTTGCTCGAAGGCCCTTTGCGCCGCCTTAAACACCAGGTGCTGCAGGCGGAAGGCTTCGGGCAGCTTCTCCAGATCGATGCTGACCACCTGGCTCCAGT
This sequence comes from uncultured Burkholderiaceae bacterium, assembly GCA_964597235.1. Taxonomy (GTDB): domain Bacteria; phylum Pseudomonadota; class Gammaproteobacteria; order Burkholderiales; family Burkholderiaceae_C; genus CAYZPX01. Next base: position 6,179 of record CAZQXQ010000038.1, read on the forward strand.
CCGCTGCGCCGCCCAGTGCCGGGGCAATGTCGGCGTGCAGCGCGATGGTGGCCGGGTCGATGGTCAGGGGCGGCACCTTGCTCCACTCCACCACCAGTTGCGGGCGTACCACCTGGTCCACCCGCAGGATGTTGGGCCAGCGGATTTCGTAGATATTCCGTGACGACAGGGATTCCACCTGGGTGCTGGGCTTGGGCGGCGGTGGGCTGACCCCACCCTCGCCGGGCTGCAGCGCAATCGACAGCGGCACGCCGAACACGTTGACGAACTCTGGCAGGTACAGGCCGTTGGCATCCATGTCGTACGACACCCGGCGCAGGCCCCGGCCAATCACCTGCTCGCACAGCAGCTGGCTGGTGAAGGCGCGCAGGCCCATGATGTGGGTCACATTCTTGGCGTCCCAGCCTTCCGACAGCATCGCCACCGAAATGACGTTCTGCAGGTCTTGTCCCGCCTGGTCGCGTTTGCCCACTGTGTCCACCAGGGCGCGCAGCAGCACTTCCTTTTTCTCGCCGGCCAGGCGGGCCTTCAGGTCCTCGGGAATGCGGGCGGCCTCCAGGATGTCCTGTAAGCGCTGGTCGTAGGCCTTGTCTGACGATGCGGCCTCTCCGATCTCGGCTTTTTCCAGCACCTTGGAGTCCACCCGCAGCGTGCGCGTGGGGGCTTGCAGCTCGGGCCAGTGCGCCTTGCCGGTGTTGAAAAAATGCTCCACCCGGGCGGCGGTCTCGGTGCGGTTGCACACCGTCAACAGCACCGGGGGCGAGGTGTGGCCCGCCTCCCGCCATTCCCGCGCCGTTTCTCGCCAGTCTGCGCCCAGCAGCGTGTAGGCCTGCTGCACCAGCGTCGGCAAGGGCTCGTGTGGTTCGGCGCCGCGCCGGTTCAGGTCTTCGGCCACTTCGGGCTCGCGGTACAGGTGGTAGAGCTTGGGGCGCAAGGTCTGGCTGTTGGGCAGCGCATCGTCGCGCACCACTACCCGGGGCGTTTTGACCAGACCCGCCTCGATCGCATCGTTCAGGCCAAAGTCCGATACCACCCAGCTGAACAGCCCCGCCTCGGTGTTGGTGCGGCCTGTGGGCGCGAACGGCGTGGCCGACAGGTCAAAACACCGGCTGATGCGCCGGGTTTTGTGGATGCGGTCCAGCCCCTCCACCCAGCGGGTGGCCTCGTCCAGGTCCAGGCCCAGGGCGTCCGCCTCGGCCTTGCTGATCTTCACGTCCGCCGGTTTGCGGTAGGCATGGTGCGCCTCGTCGTTGATGACGACGATGTCCTTGAAGCTGGCCAGCTTGCCAAGCACCCGCCGGGTAAAGGCCTCGTCGCTTTCTTTGCCCTTTTTCACCACGGAGCGATCTTGCTCTTTGAGTGGCATCAGCTGGTGCCAGTTCTCGATCAGGACCGTCGCCTGGTTGAGCTTTTGCCGCAGCGACTCCGACGGGCACAGCACAAAGCTGTCGTAGTAATTGGCCGGGTCGCCCGGTTGAAGTACGCGCAGGCGGTCCTTGACGGTCAGCCCGGGCGCCACCAGAAAAATCGCCGACGAATACTTGCGCGGCGATTTGGGGTAGGTCAGGGCGTTCAGCACCTGCCAGGTGATGAGCATGGCCATCACCGTGGTCTTGCCCGAGCCTGTGGCCATCTTGTTGCACAGGCGCTCGAAGGGGCCACCATCGCCCGGCACATAAATCCCCTGGCGGTACTCCGGCTGGGCCTCCACATGCCAGATCAGCGTCTCGATGGCTTCCAGTTGGCAAAAGTAAAACGGGTATTGCCGGCCCGAGACCCGGTCCCGGTCCCACCAGTGGTTCAGCAGTTCCACCGTCACCGCCGTGGCGCCGGGCCAGCCATCGTTGCGCCAGTGGGCGACACGCTGGCGGATGTCGTCCACCAGCGGAATGGGCTCCTGCCGCCGCGTGTTTTCGCGGGTGTCGATGATTTCGTAGCCCGCTGGCCGGCGCCTGGGTTCCACGCGCAGGGTGCGGTCGGGGTTTTCCACCCAATGCTGGGCGGGCTCCACGAAGGGCGAATTGATGATGAGGGAATTGATGATGAGGGAATTGGGCGCGGTCATGCAAAAGCCTTCAAAAAGTCTGCAACGTGCAAGACGCGCCGGTTCATCACCGTCCAGCATGGCATACCGTCCAGCTTGCGGGGTGTGGGCAATTCCGCCCTGCGCACGGACGTGCCTTTGCGTTCCTGCGTTCGGGTGCCTTTGCTGATCACCGCAACGAAGCGAGGGGCAGCACGGCAATGGCCATTCAAAGCCAGCAAGCCCAAGACCCATTCCACCAATTTTTTGGAGCGCAGGATTTGCTGCTCTGCCTTACCGTCGTTTTTGGATTTCATTTCCAGCAACACCACCACGGGCTCGGATTCCGTGTTGCAGACCACGACGGCATCGCAAAAACTGCGCATCCCCGTCAACGAGGTGTTTTCCTTGATGAAGGCCAAGGGGTTTTTGCCCGCGCGATCCAAGGTGAAACCCAGCGACGGTCCGGCGGCAATGCGGACCTCGGGGTTTTGCGTCAGGGCACCTGGCTCCAGAACCACCCAGTTGCCCGAGGCCTGCGCGAGGCGATAGTCCTCGTGAATCAATTCGCGAAATGCGGTCACCAGGTCCATCAGTCCGCTTCTCCCGTCGGTAGGGCATCCTGATAGGCAAAGTAAATGGCATCGCTGGTGTCGTTCAGCTGGTGAATGACCTCATCGAAGGTGTCTGCCGCAATGCCTTCTTCGGTCGAAATGGGCATGGTCTCGATGGCGCGATCCTTGAAGACCCAGGCGGAGACCTGCTCAGGTTTCAAGGTCTCCGTGGGGTGATAGCCAAACCGGGCGAGCAGTGCGTCGCGAACAGGCGCTTCTCGGGAGAGCATGATCAAGGAGTTCATCTCGCGCACCAAATAGTCGCTGTGCGTGCTCACCACCACCCGCAGGTCTTGGTTGGCCAGTCTGGCCAGCAAACGCGCCAGCCGTCGCTGGTTGGCGGGATGCAGATTCAACTCCGGTTCGTCAATCATGAGCAAATCCCCGGGATGGGCCTCATGTTCGAGGTAGAACCACAGGCCAAACAGGCTTTTCACGGTGGACGACGTCAAATGCAGGTCCATCTTGGGCGGCGTTTCACCGTTGCCGCGTTTGGTTTTGTAGGGCGTAAAGCTGATGTCGCCTTCGGCATCCACTTCGTAACGCCCATTGACGATGCCTTTGACCTCTTCCGCCAGGGCGTGGTAGGGGCCGCCCTTGTTTTTGCGCGCCACGGGCAGTTCATTGAGCCAGTCGATGTAATGCGCAATCGGTTCGGCGTACTTCGAGCTGACCACATCCAGAATCAACTGGCCGATGTCGATGCTTTTTTCTTTCTTGGCCGCGTGGTGCAGTAGGGCGGTCCGGCGATTGGCCAGCTCACGGTAGAAAAGGTGCAGGCCATTGCGCTCCGCGGGCATCAAGAACACGCCCGAGCGTTGTGCGTGCCGCTGCGGGATTCCGATCAAGTGCCGGGTGATGACGTCCGTCACGATCAAGTTCAAGTCGGGCAGCTGCGGCGCCATCAGGGTCATTTGCACCTCGCCATGGTGCGCGGGCTTGACCAGGCGCAGGGCATCGCTGCTGTCGCGTCCCAGCACCAGGCGGTAATCCAGCTCGCGTGCCAGTGCCGATGCCGTCAGGGCCCCGACATCCACTTCCCAATCGAATCGGCTTTCTTTGAACAGTTCGGGGTCGCTGTTGAAAATCTGGGGCAGCCTGCGTTTGGCCCCCTGGTGGATCAATGTCAGGATGCGTTTGCCGTGGTTCTTCAACCAGGCCTCAAGGTTCCAGCTGGCTTGGCCGGTTTGTCGCAAATCCTGCGTCAGTTGGTCAATGTCCGGCAATTTCAGGAAGCCTGGCGCCGTCAAAAAACCATACAAGGCATACAGGACCCAGGTTTTGCCCGTGTTGTTGGGGCCACACACCAGCGTCAGGGGCGTGAAGCGAATCGGGCTTGGAGCGCCATTAAGCCCCCCCAGTTTTTCAATCGCAAAGCGCCAGCTGGGCAAATCGAGTCGGGATGAAGACGAGGACAAGGGCGTTTCGTTCGTCATAGGTCAATTCCCCAAGCGCATGATTTTGAGCGACTCGATCCCGCGGTCGTCCACGATCTTGACGGCCACGGTGCGGTTCTCGCCGGCCTCAAACGGCAGCGACACCGTGCCGGTGAACTGCTGCAGCAGGGTCTCGTCCAGCTCGGCGCGGATGTTCTTCTTGAGCTTCATCCAGCCCTCGTCCTTGCCCGCCATCGGGAAGAAGAACTGGTGCGGGAACAGGCTGCGGCCGTCGTAGTCGGTGTCCAGCGACCAGGCGGCGATCTTGCCCTTGCCGCCCGAGACCAGCTCGCCCTTGGCGGTGTCGAAGTAGTCAAAGCCATTGACCTCGACCACCCACAGCCCGTCTGCCGTTTGGCGCAGGTCCACGTCGGGCTGGCCCATCAGCCAGAAGCTCTGGTTGCTGGAGCGGGCTTTTTTCAGGTCGTCGGTCAGCAGGTCGGTGTTCATTTGCGCCTTGAGCGCCGTGATGCCCTTGAGCGCGTCGATGTCTTTGGCCGCCTCGGGGTCGAAGGCGAAGGCGCAGAACACGATCATCTTGGGCCGGGGGAACAGCTCGCCGGCCTCGTTCAGCGCCTGCTCCACCTGGCGCTGCTCCAGCGCGCCGTGCTCGGGGCCAAAGCTGACCACCACGCGGGCGCCGCCCAGGCCGCCGGCCTCGTCGGACTCCACCAGGTGGCCGCTGGCGTGCAGGCAGGCCGCGCCGGGCAGCACTTCCAGCTCGGCAAATTTCAGCATCTGCCCGCCTTTGCCGCGAATGCCGGTTTTCAGCAGCTCGTCGCGCCAGGCGTGCTGGCGCTGGGTGTTGCCGCTACGGGCAATGCTCAAATCGGCCTCCAGCCCTTGTTCTGTGCGCGGTACATGCTCCTCAAGTGATAGCACGGTGGGGAAGGGCACCGCCTCCACGGTGAACGGTCCGGTCACGCGCAGCTTGTCCTTGGCCAGTTCGGGGCGGTCGTAAAGCGTTTCGCTATCGGCGTTGGCGGCGATGCTGCGGTCCATCTCGGCCTGCATCTTTTGCCGGGCGGCGTGGAAGTCGGCCAGCGGCGCCTGCAGCGCGGCGTTCCAGTCGGCGGGCAGCTCAAACGGCACTTCCCATTCCTGCAGGTCCTGGCCGGGCAGGCCCAGCACCAGCTTCTGGCCCTTGCGCCCGCCCTCGGTCACGGGGTAGGGCGCGGCGGGGGCATGGGTTTTGAGCGCTGCGTTCAGCGCCGCCAGCGCGGTGGCGATGCCGGGGTGCAGGCGCTCGTAAATGGCGTCTATCTCGGCGTTGTTGGCAATGCTTTTGAGCGTGACATGGGGCACGGTCTTGTAAATGAAGCCGCCCTTGAGCCCCTCGTGCGGATAACGCAGCTGGTAATAGTCAAACGACGCGGTCATCAAGCGCTGCTTGGCCAGGGTAATGGCCACGCGCGAGGTGTCGCAGGTCATCCAGCGGCGGCCCCATTTCTCGGCGACATAAGCCGTGGTTCCCGATCCGCAGGTGGGATCCAAAACCAGATCTCCGGGGTCGGTGGTCATTAGCATGCAGCGTTCGATAACTTTTTGCCCTGTTTGTACGACATAAATCTTGTCGTTCATAAAACTGGCGCCTACATCAGCCCAAACGTTGTTAATCGCATAGGCAGGGAAGTCATCAAGCCTTCGAACGTAGCCAACTCGCGCACCCGTGCCTTCAAGACGATTTGCTAGGGCTAGGCGGCGCATTCCGTCTTCATTTGTTTTCCACCTGGTATTTGCACTAGGCAAATAGTCTTGTCCCTGCACGCCAACAGGGAACCAACACGCAGCCCCTTCGCCTTTATCACGACCAACGCTTTGACTTGCCAAGTTATCAAGGCTGTAAATTGAGTAGTCCGGTCCCAAAATCTCAGGAGTAGCCTTTTCTTTTGCCGTCAGGCTTCGCCTCTGTCCTGATGGGGTTTGCACACGGTTGTAGTTGGAAGCGCCATCTCCACCCGCCATTTTTGTTAAATAGATTGGTCGATACTTCGCTTGCGATGCATCTTTTGCAAACCAAACAACGTAATCGGCTGCCCCTGAAAGGAAATTAACAGTAGCACTCGTTGTTTTTTGAAAAGTTATTTGCGCCACAAAATTTTTGGTTCCAAAAACTTCATCCATTAACTCCCGCACATGGTGCAAGTTCTCATCCGAAATCTGCACAAACACACTGCCTGAATCCGTCAGCAATTCCCGCGCCAATAACAAGCGGTCGCGCAAATAGGTCAGGTAGGAGTGAATCCCCAATTCCCAGGTGTCCCGAAACGCCTTGATCATTTCGGGCTCTTGCGTCAAATCCGCATCTGATCGGTCCTTGACGTCACGCTTGCCCACAAAGGGCTGGAAATTGCTGCCGTACTTGATCCCGTAAGGTGGGTCGATGTAGATCATCTGCACCCGGCCGGCCATGCCTTCCTTTTGCAGCAGGCTGTTCATCACCAGCAAACTGTCGCCAGCCACCAGGCGATTGGCCCAGCCGCGGTCGTGCTTGTAGAAGTCCAGCGCGGTGCGCAGCGGCACGCTCTCGAACGGGGCCTCGAACAGGCCGGGCTGAAAATAAGGCTGTTTTTGGCCTCCAGCCCCCGAAATACCAGCGGTAATAGCTCCTTTTTTCGTAGCGTTTTGCCGCTGGCTGACGGCGGACAGGATGCTCATCGCATCGATGCGCTCGTACACATGCAGGCTCACCGTGTCCACCTCGAACTGGGTGCGCTCGGCCTTGCCGGTCCATTGCAGGTAGGGGGCGCTCATGCGGCGCAGGGTTTCCAGCGCGCGGCGCATGGCGGCGGGGTCGTCGCCGGCCAGGGCGTCGTCGATCAGGGCCTCGGCCTGGGCGCGGGCGCTGTCGAATTGCAGGGCCGGGTCCAGGTGGGGGTCGTAGGCCCAGCGGGTCTTGGGCTGTTCGGGGTCGCTGTCGGCGTTGACCAGGCCGACCTCGGGGTTGTTCACGCGCCGGTCCGGGTGGCGGTAGCTCAGCACCTGGGGCTCGCCGCTGTCGGGCGTGCTGGCTTTGGGGGCGCTGGCTTTGGCGGCCTTGGGCGCCTTGGCGGGTGCATCGGTCAGCGCCGTGGGCTCGGCGGTGGGGGCGGGCGCGGCCAGGTCAAAGTCGGGCCGGGCGTTGCCGGTGGCCCGGGCGGTGGAGCCGCCGCGCCCCTTGCCCTTGACCGCCAGGCCCGCAGCCACCAGACCGTCCCGCGCGGCGTGGAAGGCGTCTTCACTCGCGGGCAGGCCTGCGGCTTGGCAGGCTTGCAGGAACTGCTGCAACAGGCTTTGGTTGCCGACGGTGGTGGAGTCGCTGGGCAAAAGGCGCAGCAGCAGGTCGAGGTGGGCTTGCATGGCTCGGACAGGTGGTGAGGATCTCGCGACGGTTCGCAGTGTTTCGCGGTGTTTCGCGCGCGCGAGTGTATGTCGGCCGGCCGGTCTGCCACGCCTTGGTGGGGATATTGAACTGGGTTAAGCGGGCCCCGCCGTCTTCGGCTTGTAGTGGAACGATGCGATGAAGTGGGCTTTGGGCGCATTCATCCAATCACCACCTTGCTGCTGGGCAGGCGCAGGCCGTGCTTGGCCAGCAGGTGTGCCTCGCGGCTGCCGGCTCGCATGGCCACATGGGCGGTGGCCAGCCAGTGGTAGGGCGCGAGGCCTTGGTTCACACTGAAGGCAGCATCCAGATCGACGCTGCCCGTGAAACGCGTCTTGGCCTGCTTGGCGTCAACCAGGGGGCGATAGCGTTTGTCCACAGCGCTTTTGCCCGGTTCGCATGTCAGACCCGCAGCCCCTGCCGCTTGCTCGAAGACCGCGAACATCGGGGCAGTCTCGTCCTTGGGTGGAGCTTCTTTTTTGGTGCGGCTCATACGGTGGGGGCCTCTGTCTTACTGGGTTTGGCGCGTGTGGGGCGTTGGTTCGTCATTTCCGCCCGGTTCACCACGTCGGCAATCACCTGGCCGGTGCGGCTTGCAAAGCCCACCAGCCCGCCCCATTCGGCCTCGGCGGTTTCCTCGGCCAGGGGGCTGAGGTGCGAAATGTCCTTGACCTCGCTGTCGCGGCTGAAGAAATACACGCGGTAGTCCTTCTCCAGCACCGTCTTGCCCAGTTCCTTGGCGTAGGCGCTCGCCCCCAGGTTCAGCAGCTTGCGCACATCGGCCTCGGTGCCGCCCAATTGCTTGAATTCCTGCAGCGCCCACACCAGGTCCAGCACCACCGGCGAATGGGTGGACAGCACCACCTTGTAGCCCCGCTTCAGCAGCTCCAGCACCAGCAACAGCACGGCTTCGATGCCCTGGGGGTGCAGGCCCATTTCGGGTTCTTCCAGCACCACCCACTCGATGCCGTCGCGCCGCTGCACGCCGCCTGCCGGGCACAGCCAGTACAGGCCCAGTAGCAGCGGGGTGAACTCGCGCTGCCCGGCCGACCAGGCGGTGTAGGGCAGGCCCTCGCGGTGCCCGGGCACATTCAGCACCAGGCGCTTTGTGAAATCGTTGGCATCCACCGCCAGCTTGCTGCCACCAAACAGGTGTTCCGTGATGGGCTTGCGCAGGGTTTCGTTTAGTCGGTTCGGTTGCGGGAACAATGCACCCTTGGCAGCGCTCAGCTCGTTTTGCAGCAGGTCATGCACCGCATCGCTGAAATAGCGCAGCGTGTAGGGGTCGCCGTAGTGGAACTGGCCAAAGTTTTGCGTGACGCCACTCACCAGGCTCATCACCCGCTGTGCCGGGATGAAAAACAGCCTTTCCCCCCGCTGTTTGGCTTTGGTCGGTTTGCTCAAATCGGGCAGGGTGGTTGCTTTGCCGTTCCAGCTCAGGTGCGAAACTTCCGGGTGCCAGGCTGCGGCCATGCCCTTGCCGTAATAGCCGCCCAGGAAGGCCCCTTCTTCGCCGTTGAACACCAGGCTGTGGTGCTTGAAGGTGTCATGGATGTGGTCGCGGTCCAGCACCAGCTTGAGGGTTTGCAAAAAAATGCTCTTGCCGGTGGCTTGTGGCCCGACGATCACCGTCAGGTCACCAAAGCGCACATCGGCGGACTGGATGGGGCCGACCTGCTGCATTTGCAGGCGGTTAGGAGTGTGTTTACGCATGGGGAGTGTTGGGGTGGAAAGCGACTTGGTGGGCATATTCAAGCGGGCCCCGCCGTCTTCGGCTTGTGATCGCAATACGCCGCCACCGTGCATTCCCAGCAGCGGGGCTTGCGCGCCTGGCAGACGTAGCGGCCCAGCAGGATCAGCCAGTGATGGGAGTCCACGGCATAGGCCTTGGGCACACGCTTCATCAGCTTGTGTTCGACCTCCAGCGGGTTTTTGCCCGGCGCCAGGCCGGTGCGGTTACCGACGCGGAAGATGTGCGTGTCCACCGCCATGGTGGGCTGGCCGAAGGCCACGTTCAGCACCACATTCGCCGTCTTGCGGCCGACGCCGGGCAGGGCTTCCAGGGCTTCGCGGGTGTTTGGGACCTGGCCACCATGTTCCTCCACCAGGATGCGGCAGGTTTCCATCAGGTGGCGGGCCTTGCTGCGGTACAGGCCGATGGTCTTGATATAGCTCTCCAGCCCTTCGAGCCCCAGGTTCAGGATGGCCTGGGGGGTGTTGGCCACCGGAAACAGCCGGCGCGTGGCCTTGTTCACGCCCACATCGGTGGCTTGGGCAGACAGCAGCACGGCCGTCAGCAGCTCAAACACGCTGGTGTATTCCAGCTCGGTCTGTGGCTGCGGGTTGGCAGCCTTCAGGGTGGCGAAAAACGGTTCGATCAGGGCAACTTTCATGCGGGCAGTGTAGGGGCGGGCGGTGGCGGCTGCCGTCAGGGCAGGGGGATTGGCGACAATCACGCTCTTTGATTTTTGCCCTGGATTTTCGACATGCAATTCGCCGACCGTCTGAACAACGTGGAAACCTCCGCGATCCGTGAGCTTTTCAAACTGCTGGGCAAGCCCGGCATCATCAGCTTTGCCGGGGGCTTTCCGGACAGCGCGATGTTCGATGTGGACGGCATCCGCCAGGCGGTGGACCAGACCCTGGCCGAGGAACCTGGTGCCGCACTGCAATACGGTGCCACCGAGGGCCACAACCCCCTGCGCGAGCAGCTGGCCGCTTTCATGGCCGCCAAGGGCGTGCAGGGTGTGGGGGCCGAGAACCTGATCGTCACCACCGGCAGCCAGCAGGCGCTGGACCTGGTGGGCAAGACCCTGATCAACCCCGGCGACAAGGTGATCGTCGAAGGCCCGACCTTTTTGGCCACGATCCAGTGCTTTCGCTTGTACGGTGCCGATCTGGTCAGTGCCCCCATCGACGGCCAGGGCGTGAACACCGAGGCGCTCGAAGCGCTGCTGGCGGCGCACCGGCCCAAGTTCATGTACCTGATTCCCACCTTCGGCAACCCCAGCGGCGAATTGTTGAGCCTGGAGCGCCGCAAGAAGGTGCTGGAGCTGGCCGTCAAATACGACACCGTGGTGGTGGAGGACGACCCCTATGGCGACCTGTACTTTGGTGCGACCCCGCCGCCGCTCAGCCTGCTGGCGCTGTCCAGCGAGATACCCGGCAGCCGCGAGCGCCTGGTGCATTGCGGCAGTCTGAGCAAGGTGCTGTCTCCTGGCCTGCGCGTGGGCTGGATGGTGGCGCCAGCCGAGTTGCTGGCCAAGGCCACGATGTGCAAGCAGTTCAGCGATGCGCACACCAGCACCTTCGCCCAGGCCACCGCCGCGCGCTACCTGGCGGCTGGCCGCATGCCCGCCACGCTGGCCCGGGTGCGCCAGGTCTATGCCGAGCGGGCCCAGGCCATGGGCGACGCGCTGCGCCGCGAGCTGGGCGAGGCGCTGTCCTTCGTGCAGCCCCAGGGCGGCCTGTTCATCTGGGCGCGCCTGACGGGCGTCGGTGGCAAGGTGCAAGATGGCAATGTGTTTGCCAAGCGCGCCATCGAGCAGGGCGTGGCTTTTGTGCCGGGCGCTCCGTTCTTCTGCGCCAATCCTGATCCCGCCACGCTGCGCTTGTCGTTTGCCACGGCCGATGTGGCCAAGATCGAGGAAGGCATCGCCCGCCTGGCCAAGGCCCTGTAATCCGGCGCCGATTCAGCGCAGGTCCAACGCGGATCAGGCGCTGTCGTCAAAGCGAAAGCCCGCCGCTGGCTGGCAGCGCCACTGGCCGTCGCCGGTCAGCTCCAGCACATGGCGGTGGAATTTCAGCAGCGAGGGCCGGTGCCCCACGCTGACCAGGGTGGTGCCGTTGGCCAGCAGTTGGCGGTACAGGCTTTCTTCGTTGGCAATGTCCAGCGCGCTGCTGGCTTCGTCCAGGATGGCGTAGCGCGGCCGCGCCAGCAGCACCCGGGCAAAGGCCAGGCGCTGCTGTTCGCCCACCGAGAGCAGCTTGTGCCAGTCGTGTTCGGCGTCCAGTCCGCCCACGCGCTCGGCCAGGTCAGGCAGGTGGACCCGCTCCAGCAGTTCCAGCAGGCGGTCGTCCTGCACCGAGCGTTCGGACTGGGGGTAGAGGATCTGGCTGCGCAGGCTGCCCAGCACCATGTAGGGCTGCTGCGGCAAGAACAGGATGTCCGCCGGCGGCGGCCGCAGGACCTGGCCCTGGCCGGCATACCAGAGCCCGGCCACCGCCCGCAGCACCGAGCTTTTGCCGCTGCCGCTGGCGCCCACGATCAGCAGGCTTTCGCCGTCGGCGATGTCCACGCTCAGGTGGCGCACCAGTACCCGCTCACGCAGGGGGGTCATCACGGTCACGTTGCGCAGCGCCAGCCGGGTGTCGGGCACGGACTCGATCAGGCCCTGGTGGCTCTCCTGCCGGCGCACCGGGGGCTGCTCCAGCAGCTGTGCAAAGTCGTGCAGGCGCTCGATGCCGGCGGCAAAGCGGCTCAGGCTTTCAAAGTTGTCCACGATGATGGAGATGGCTCCCAGTACGGCCGCAAAAGCCCCAGCTGCCTGCACGGCGCGGCCCACCTCCAGATCGCCCGAGAGCACCTGGTCCGCCAGGATGGCGCTGGGCAGCACCAGCGTCAGCATGCTGTAGCCGTACTGGAACAGGTTGAGCAGGAACTGGCGGCGGATCAACTGCTGGTAGTTGTCGAACACCGCGTGAAAGCGCTGCTGCACCTGCTGCATTTCGCGGGGCTCGCCGTGGTAGAAGGCAATCGACTCGGCATGTTCGCGCACCCGCACCAGGCTAAAGCGCAAGTCCGCCTCGCGGCGCAGCTGGCGAAAGTTCAGGCCCATCAGCGGGCGGCCATAAATGGCGACCGTGATCCAGGTGCCCGCCAGCGCATACACCACCAGAAAATAGACCAGCGCCTTGGAGATGGACCACAGCACCTGGCTGAAGGCCGTCAGCTGCAGCAGGGCGCCGATCATCACCACCAGAAAGAACAGCGAGCGCTGGGTGAAGTTGCTGATGTCCTCGGTCATGCGCTGGTCGGGGTTGTCCAGCGCGGCGTTGGCGTTGAGTTCGTAAAAATGCCGTTCGCTGAAATACCGTCCCAAAAACCGCAAGGTCAGCCAGCGCCGCCAGTGGTTGCCCAGGGTGTCGCGCACCCAGTAGTGCAGCGCATAAATCGGCACCGCCGCCACCAGCAGGCCCAGGCTGAAGCGGATGGCCTGCCAGAAGCGGTCGGCATCGCGCGCGGCCAGGGCAGAGGTGAATTCCCCGGTCTGCTCGTTGAACAGCACGGCAAACCCGGTTTGCCCCAGCAGCAGCACGACCACCAGCACCAGCAGGCCCCAGGCCTTCCATTTTTCTTCCTGCTTCCAATAGGGGCTGGCAATCTCCCAGAACCATTGCCAAAGAGGGCGGTGGGTGGTTTTCATCGTGGGACGGGGGGGTCAGTGGCTGCCTGCCTGCGCAGCCGCGCGCAGTTTGTCTTTCTTGCTGGGGCGCTTGCCTTTGATGCCCCCGTTGCCGGCCACCGGCTTGGCGATGGCCGTGGCCACTTCGGTGGGCTCAAACCCCGGCACCTGTTCGCGCGGCAGGCTCAGGTGCTGGCGTTTTTCAATCAGGCGGAAATGGGCTTCGGCATCGGCCGTCACAAAACTCACCGCCAGGCCGCTGGCGCCGGCGCGACCGGTGCGGCCGATGCGGTGCACATAGTCCACCGCCGAGCGCGGCAGGTCGTAGTTCACCACCACCG
>CAZQXQ010000039.1:0-17856 GCA_964597235.1 uncultured Burkholderiaceae bacterium
TCAGCTCGCGGATGGGGGTGAACAGGCCGGTGTAGGTGGCGGGGTTGCTGCGCGGCGTGCGGCCGATGGGCGACTGATCCACATTGATGACCTTGTCGAAGTACTCGATGCCCTCGATGGCTTCGTGCGGCGCGGGCTCGTCGTGCGCGCGGTAGAGCTGGCGGGCCACGGCAGCGTACAGGGTGTCGTTGACCAGGGTGCTCTTGCCCGAACCCGATACGCCGGTCACGCAGGTGAGCAGGCCCACGGGGAATTCCACCGTCACCTGTTTCAGGTTATGGCCGCTGGCGCCCACCACGCGCAGGGCCTGCAGCGCGCCCTGGGTGGCCTGGTGGGCGGCCAGGCGCTCGGCCTTGCGGCGGGAGGCCTCGGTCTGCGGAAAGCGGGAGGCCGTGGCAGGCGCTGGTGCGGCGCTGGCCACCACGGGCAGCCAGGGCGTGCGCCGCGCGGGCACGGGGATTTGCAGGGTGCCCGCCAGGTAGCGGCCGGTGGGCGAGTCGGGGTGGGCCCGCACTTCGTCGTAGCTGCCCTGGGCCATGATGCGCCCGCCGTGGACGCCGGCGCCGGGGCCCAGGTCGATGATGTGGTCGGCGGCGCGCATCATGTCCTCGTCGTGCTCGACCACGATGACGCTGTTGCCGATGTCGCGCAGGTGCTGCAGGGTGCCAATCAGGCGGTCGTTGTCGCGCTGGTGCAGGCCGATGCTGGGCTCGTCCAGCACGTACATCACGCCCGTCAGGCCCGAGCCGATCTGGCTGGCCAGGCGAATGCGCTGGGCCTCGCCGCCGGACAGCGTTTCGGCGCTGCGGTCCAGGCTCAGGTAGTTCAGGCCCACGTCGTTCAAAAAGCGCAGGCGGGTGGCGATTTCGCGCACCACGCGGTCGGCGATCTCGCCCTTGGCACCGGACAGGCGCAGGTGGTCGAACCAGGCCTGGGCGTCGGCCAGCGTGGCGCGGCTGATGGCGTAAATGGCGCGGGCCTGCTCGCCATCGCCCACCAGCACATGGCGGGCCTCGCGGCGCAGGCGGGTGCCCTGGCAGTCCGGGCAGGGATGGGTGCTGCGCAGGCGGCCCAGCTCCTCGCGGACCACAGTCGAGTCGGTGTCGCGCCAGCGGCGAGCCATGTTGGGCAGGATGCCCTCGAAGGCGTGGTGCTTGACGACGGGCTCGCCCTTGCGCGGGCCGCTGTCCAGGGTGTAGCGGAAGGCGATTTCCTCGGTCCCCGAGCCGTGCAGCACCACCTGACGCACGGCTTCGGGCAGGTCCTCGAAAGGCTGCTCGATGTCAAAACCGTAGTGCGCGGCCAGGCTTTCCAGCATCGAAAAATAGAAGGCATTGCGCCGGTCCCAGCCCTTGATGGCGCCGCTGGCCAGGCTCAGCGACGGGAAGGCCACCACCCGCGCCGGGTCAAACACCTCGCGCTGGCCCAGGCCGTCGCAGCTGGGGCAGGCGCCAATCGGCGAATTGAACGAGAACAGGCGCGGCTCCAGCTCGCCCAGCGCGTAGCTGCACACCGGGCAGGCGAACTTGCTGCTGAACAGGTGCTCGGCGCCGCTGTCCATCTCCAGCGCCAGCACCCGGCCGTTGCCTTCGGCCCCGCCCACGCCAGCCCCGATACGCAGAGCCGCCTCCAGGCTTTCGGCCAGGCGCTGTTGCACCTCGGGGCGCACCTTCAGGCGGTCAATCACCACGTCAATGTCGTGCTTCTCGGTTTTTTTCAGCGCGGGCAGCGATTCGGCCTCGTGGATCTGGCCGTTGACCCGAAAGCGCACATAGCCCTGGGCACGCATCTGCGCGAACAACTCGGTGAATTCGCCCTTCTTGCCCCGCGCGACCGGGGCCAGCACCATCAGCCGGGTGTCGGCCGGCAGGGCCAGGATGGCATCGACCATCTGGCTGATGGTCTGCGCGGCCAGCGGCAGGCCATGGTCCGGGCAATGCGGGGTGCCGGCGCGGGCGTACAGAAGGCGCAGGTAGTCGTGGATCTCGGTCACCGTGCCCACGGTGGAGCGCGGGTTGTGGCTGGTGGCCTTCTGCTCGATGCTGATCGCGGGCGACAGGCCCTCGATCCAGTCCACGTCGGGCTTGTCCAGCCGGCCCAGAAATTGCCGGGCATAGGCCGAGAGGCTTTCCACGTAGCGGCGCTGGCCTTCGGCGTACAGCGTGTCAAATGCCAGGCTGGACTTGCCCGAGCCCGACAGCCCGGTGACCACCACCAGCTGGTTGCGGGGGATGTCCAGATCGATGTTCTTCAGGTTGTGGGTGCGCGCCCCGCGGATGCGGATGACGCCGCCCTGCGCCAGCGCGGCGCCCAGGTAGCGGCCCGCCTCGGGCGCGGGGTCGGTCACGGCATGGGGCTGAACGGGGGCAATCGGCATGGCAAGGACAGGCGGGGGCAAAGGCGAAACCGGCCATCATAGACAAGCCAGCCCCGCCGCCGCCCCACTCCGGCGAGCTTGCCCTCCAAGGGCACAGGCCCATCCCAGGGCCGATGCGGGATCGCGGACAATCACCCCCTTTTGACCGCCTGTGCAGGCGCTCCCCTTTCGACTCCCGACGCTTCTGACCGTGCCCTCCACCGCCGCCCCCGCAGCCGAACGCCCCGCCCATGTCATGACACCGCTGGAACGCCGCTCCAGTGTGTCGCTGGCGCTGATCTTTGCCCTGCGCATGCTGGGGCTGTTCCTCGTCCTGCCTGTGTTCGCGCTGGAAGCCAAGAAATATCCAGGGGGCGACGACCCTGTCTGGGTGGGCCTGGCGCTGGGGGTGTACGGGCTGACGCAGGCGGTGCTGCAACTGCCGCTGGGCATGGCCTCGGACCGCTTCGGACGCAAGCGGGTGATTGTGCTGGGCCTGCTGACCTTTGCCGCAGGCAGTTTTCTGGCGGCGGTGGCCGAGTCGGTGACCGGGCTGCTCGTGGGCCGGGCGCTGCAGGGCTCGGGCGCGGTCTCTGCGGCCGTGACCGCGCTGCTGGCCGACCAGACCCGCGACGAGGTCCGCACCAAGGCCATGGCCCTGGTGGGCGCCAGCATTGGCCTGATGTTTGCGCTGGCCCTGGTGGCCTCGCCCTGGCTCAACGGCCTGATGGGGCTGGGCGGGCTGTTTGGGCTGACAGGGGTGTTAGCGCTGGCGGGCGTGGCCATCGTGCTGTGGATGGTGCCGCCCGAGCCTGCACAACCCGCCACGGTCGCGCGCGGTGGGCTGTCCCAGGTCTGGCGCCACGCCGACCTGCTGCGGCTGAACCTGGGCGTGTTCGTGCTGCACACCGTACAACTGGCCATGTGGGTGGCCGTGCCAGCGCTGCTGGTGCAAGCTGGCCTGCCCAAGGACCACCACTGGCAGGCTTACCTGCCGGCGGTGGTGCTGTCATTTTTGCTGATGGGCGGCCTATTCGCGCTGGAGCGGCGGGGCCACCTGCGCACGGCGCTGCGCGTGGCCATCGGGCTGGTGCTGCTGGTGCAGCTCACGCTGGCGGTGCTGTCCAGCCAGACCGACAGCCCGGCCATCTGGGGCCTGGGCCTGCTGCTGTTCCTGTTTTTCTGCGGCTTCAATGCGCTGGAAGCCACCCAACCCAGCCTGGTCTCCCGTATGGCGCCGCCGGCGCTACGCGGCGCGGCCTTGGGCACCTACAACACCCTGCAGTCGATCGGCCTGTTCACGGGCGGCGCGCTGGGCGGGGTCTTGCTGAAATGGGGGGGCATGCCAGGCCTGTTTGCCACCACCGCCGCCCTGACCGCGCTGTGGCTGGTCCTGAGCTGGCCGCTGCGCCCGGTGGGACGGCAAGCCGGCGGCGGGCACTGAAAAACCCGCCGCGGGCGAGGCGGCCGGCGCGGCAAACGGCCACCGTTTGGAGGTGCCCAACCCACCCGGCCATGCGGCACAATGCAGCGTTTGCGCGGGCCATCCGCGCAGTTTTTCAAGGCAGAACGCATGGCATCCGTCAACAAAGTCATCCTCGTCGGCAACCTGGGCCGCGACCCTGAAATGCGCACCTTCCCCAGCGGGGACCAGGTGGCCAACGTCACCATCGCCACCACCGACCGCTGGCGCGACAAGCAGACCGGCGAGAACAAGGAATCCACCGAATGGCACCGCGTGGTCTTCAACGGCCGCTTGGCCGAGATCGTCGGCCAGTACCTGCGCAAGGGCTCACAGGTCTATGTGGAAGGCAGCCTGCGCACCCGCAAATGGACGGACCAGAGCGGTGTGGAGAAATACAGCACCGAAATCCGCGCCGACTCCATGCAAATGCTGGGCAGCCGCCAGGGCATGGGCGGCCCCGGGATGGGGGGTGGCCAGGGCGGCGGCATGCCAGGCGGTGACGACGGCTACTTCGGCGATGCCGGCGGCGGCTACGACCAGCCCGCTCCCCGCCGGGCACCCGCCCCGGCCATGGCCCCGCGCGCACCGATGGCACCGCGCCCCGCGCCCATGCCCGCCCCAGCCCCGATGGCCACGCCCGCACCACGCGCCGCGTCGTCGGGCTTTGACGACATGGACGACGACATCCCGTTCTGACCAGGGCGCGCCTTTAGTCCACCGCTTCTTTTGTTTCAGCCTCACCTGCTCGCCACCATGTTCTCCCGCACTGTTCTTCGCGCCCTGCGCTGGTCTTCCTTGTGTCTGGCTGCTGCCCTGGTGGGCTGTGGCGGCACCGGAGAAGACAGTGCCGATGTCGGCCCCACGCCAGGCACCCAGCAATACCCAGGTGGCTTTTGGGAAGGCACCGTGGGCACGGGAGCCAGCCAGCGCCAGGCGATCGGGTTCATCGACAACGGGGTCGATGGCAAGGGCGGCGAGTTTTATCTGGCGCGCGGCGCCACGGGGGCGGGGGGCTATGACGTCATGTATGGGGTGCTGCGGACCAACATCTCCAGCGTCCAGGCAACCAGCGTGACGTATTACTCGGTGCAGGACGGCAAATTTGCCAACGGTCTGACCTTGCGCGGCACAGCCAGCGCGAATCCTTTGACGGGTCAGACAACGACGATCAGCGGCAGCTACACCAGCGCCACCGGTACCGCAGCGGCCACCGGAACGCCCAACGCCTTCAAACTCACCTACAGCCCGCTGAACAATTTCCCGGGCAGCGCCAGCCTGATTGCCGGCACCTACCGGGGCTCGGGACTGTTTGGTGGGCAATGGGTCTTCACCGTGTCGCCCACGGGGGTGCTGTCGGGGCGTGTGGGGGGCTGCAATGTGCAGGGCCGGGCCGGGGCACGCGCGCCCGATTCGGCGATGTATTCCATCACCATGAACATGACGGGCGATGCCGCGACCTGCGGCACCCTGGCCGGAACGCAGCAGGCCGGCGTGGCCGTGTTGCGCTTTGATGCCAACAACGTGCCCAACGGCATCTGGGTGTTTGCGCGCAACTCCAACCCGGAAAACGCGCCCTTGGTGCTGAACGGCCTGGCCGATGCTCGCCAAACCACGACTCCGTCCCCCACACCGTTGTCGGCCGCTGGCAACTGGCAAGGCACGCTGGTCCTGCCCGCCGGCGCCACCGGCGATCCAGCCATCTGGGGATCCATCCTGCCCGATGGAGGGCTGTTCTTCTATACCAACAGCAGCTTCAACCACAACGCGCTGTACGGACGCCTGGTCCGCTACGAGAACAACCTCACCACCAACCGCTTCGTGACCGCAAACGATGGGGTCTTCTTTGATCGACTGCTCACCGGTACGACAGGCACCCTGGGGGGCTACGCCAACGGCGTGCTGATTGACCTGACCCTGGAAAGCATGGGTGGCACGGGCTTCGCCAATCGGCTCACCGGCACGTACAGCTATCCCGATCAACCCAACGGTTTCCCTACGGGCTTCACGATGCAGCCCGACAGCCTCTACACCCTGCCCGCCGGCAAGGAGGCCAACATCAACCTGATCGTGGGCAACTACCGCATGCCGGGCGCCGGCTTCGGCGGGCACACCGTGGATATCCAGGTCGCGGTGGATGGCGCCATCACCGGGGAGACCAGCAACGGCTGCGTGATCGTGGGCAAGCTACTTCCCAGCGCCGGCAACACCGTCAATCTGTACCGGGTGGAAGCGTTTGGCTACCTGGAGAGTCCGACCAAGCCCGCCAACACCATTGGCTGCGAACTCTCCACGGGCCCCTCCCAATCCGGGGCTGCGTCTGCGACGTTTGACAGCGATGGCAACGTGAACGGCCTGCGCATCCTGGCAGCGGGCTTGCAGAGCTCAGGCCAGCGCGCCCACACGGTATTCGTGGGCAGCCGACGCTGACGATATTGCCTATCAAAATGGCACGTAGCGCCCTAGAATCGGGCGGTGCGTGCTATATTTTATATAGCAAATATGCAAGATTGGCTGTCTGCCACCGTTCATCAAAAGGCTCAGAACGCGTACGGCGATTTGAGCGTTTTCACGGGCAGGCTCGGGCGGCCCAGGTACGGCTGCAAGGCGTAGCGCACATACAGCCCGCCCGAGAACTGTCGATAGTCCCGGGCGTTGTCCATGGCCAGCGAGCCGCCAATGAACAACTGGGGATGCATCTGGTACTCCATCGCCATGCCCAGGTTGTAGCCCAAGCCCGTTTTGCTCTGGCCAGGGTAGGTCGCGGTCAGGTTGGTGGCGCCCGCTTCACCAAATGCCGCGGCATCCAGCGCGGCCTGCGCTGCAGCAGTTTGGCGCGTCCGATTCCCCGGGAAGTAGGGCGACGGATCTTCCTTGAAGTACTGCACCCCCAATGCGCCCTTGATCTCATAGGTCAGGCGCCCGCTGCGCTGGGCCCAATCAAAGGGCACGCTCATCGCCAGGAACTGCTGCGGGCTGAAATAGCCGCCTTGCCCATAGGTGTAATAGCGCAGGTTCTTGTCATAGGTCAGCCCGGTGAAGTTCAGGCCTGCTGTAAAGCGGGAATCCGTTTCGCGGTGGATGTGCCAGTACATCCCGCCCGACAGTTCCGCACGGGAGTTGGATTGGACATTCTGTCCGACCAAGGAGTGCAAGCCGCCGTTCACGTAGGTGCCAAACGCGCCATCGTCCCAGGTCAGATCCAGACGCGCGCCATTGGCAGAGACTGCCCCCCAGCGTTCACCCGTGCGCGCATCGCGGGCACCGGCAAAAGACAAGACGCTGTCCGTCACGGGTCGGCGTGACAGCTCGCCCGTCATGGAAACCTGGTCACTGAAATCCACGCGATAGCGGACACCGCCCATGATGTCGGTGCGTCCAAACCCGAGTGGCAGCGTCCCCAGATCGAGTTTCAAATTGACCGTTTCATAAGCCGCCCCAATCCCCACACCGCTGGCGCTTTGGGAGCCTGGCGAGCGGGTGGGCATGTCCAAGGCCGTGACCGGTCCACCGCCAAAGCGGCTCAACGCACCATAGGAAGTCTCAGGCGTGCCGGCACCCACACCGACGGGCGTGATACGGAAAGACATCATGCCGTCCCCAGCGTTGATCTTGAGCTCGACGGGTGCAGCCAAGTCCGTCATCTGTCCCAAGCCTGCCTCGCCCTGGCGAGAGCGGGCCTGCACACCCACGGACAGCATGGGGGTACGGCTCTCGTTCAACTCCGTCAAATCGTCCACCGCCGAGCGAGGACGTGCGGTGGACGGCGCAGGCGCCGCTGGTGGGGAGGCGGACGGCGTCATCCCCCACAAGGAAGGGGTGGCCGGTGTGGCCTGTGCGGTGACATAGCTGGCCGCTTGCGGCGTCATGTAACCCGTCACTGGCGAAGAAGCGCTGGACGGCATCGGTGCAGCAGGGGGTGCCACAGGAACGGAGGAGACCACCTGCCGACTCATGGCCACAGCGGGTGGCGGGGTGGTGGCACGTGGCAAGGCCGCACGCGACGCAGTGACATCCGCTTGCGCAAAGAGGGCTTGCCTGGGCAGGATCGCGGCAGGGGCGGCAGGGGCGGCAGGGGCGGCAGGAGGGGCCGCAAGGACCGCAGTGGGGGCGGGCCCCGCAGCCCCGCTGAAGTAATTGGCCGGGGTGGTGACGGAGGAGACCGGTGTGGCCGGCACCGGAAAGCGCGCCACGCCTGCCGGGGGAGGGATGTACGCTGGCGATGCGGACGCCGCCGACAAGGGCTGGCCGGCTGTGTAACCAGGAACCAGCATGGCCCCCACGGCGGTCGAAGCCGCCGCGGGGAAGGGGGTGCGCCCCCCTGCCCAACTGGAAGGCACGGCGGTGCGAAACGGGTTGCTGCCCGGCAAGGCCCCCAGCAGCGGGGTACCCGGCTGGCCAGTGGCCGCCAACAGGGCGGTTCGCGCCCGGTTCTCGGACTCAATGGCCGCCGCAAAGTATTGGCCCGCCTTGCTGAGCTGGCCTTTGGCGCGGTAGATACGCCCGGCGGTGGTCAGCACCTCGGGATCATTAGGCGCCAGCTGCTGCATGACCAAGAGCGCCGACTCGGCGTATGCAAAGTCCTTGGTGGAGACAGCGGCATTGGCCGCGGATAACAACAGCTTCAGATTGCGGGGTTCTTTTTCCAGCAGGCGGTTGTACAGCGCCATGGCCTGGGCATGATCCCCGTGGTCGGTGTACATGCGGGCCAAGGCGTTCACCACCTCGGGGTCGTTAGGCCGTTCGGACAGCAGGGGCGCCAGTCGGTCATAGGCAGCGGCCAGATCACCCGCCGTGCGGGCGGTATCTGCCTGGCGCAGGATGTAGCCGACACGGATGTCTTCGTAGCTGCGCCGGTCTTGGGCCGACATCGGTGTCTCTTGCAGTTGGCGAAGAATGCCTGCCAGTTCCACGTCTTGCTGAGTCTTGAGTAACGTGGCTGCGTATTGCAGCCGCAGGCCGGTATCGGGGCGTGGGGTGCGCGCCAGCATCTCGCGCACCATGGCCAGCGCCCGGTTCGGATCCCCAGCATCGGCGTAGGCCAGGGCCAGGGTGCCGAGCAGGTCGGCTTCCTTGCCGACAAAGGGCTCGACTTGCGCCAGCAAGGCCTGCGCTTGCTGCACCTGGCCCTGGCGCCCCAGGAGCGCGGCGGCATCCGCTTGCACTTGCACCCAGACGCGCCGCTGCAGCGCAGCAATGTCGCGGGTGCGGTTTTTTTCAGGAATGCGCTCCAGGGTGGTCAAGGCACCCGTCCAGTCGCGGGCCTCGGAGGCCAGCAAGGCGCTGGCGTACAGGGCTTCGGGCATGTTGGGGTTGGACACCAGGAGGCCGTCCATGACACCACGGGCCTCGTTTTTCGCCCCCATCTTGAGATAGAGCCGCGCCAGATCCAGGCGGACCCAGGGGTTGCCAGGGTCGTTGAGCAAAGCATCTTCCAGCGCGACCCGGGCTGCGTTGTCGTCCCCACGGTCTGCCGCCGCACGGGCCTGGCCCATGGCCTGGGCGGCCCTCAGGCGGCCCAAGGCCCCCACCTTCTCTTGCTGGCTGGGGGTCAAGCGCTCCACCAGCTGCAAGGCTTCGGCCGCCTTGCCAGTTTGCGAAAGCACTCCCACCAGGCCCCGCATGGCATCGGGGTTGTCCACCTGGCGCGACAGGACTCGGCGGTAAGCGGCCTCGGCCGCCTCCAGCTTGCCCGATTCGGCCAGGACATCGGCCAGGTTGTTTTCGGCCGTGATCTCCCGAGGATCGATGCGCACCGCCTGCTCCAGGAATTGCCGGGCGGTTTCGGTGTCTCCCGCATCGCGCGCCGTCTGGGCCTGCTCCACCAGGGTCCAATAGGTGGCGCTGTCAAACGACTGCTTCCAGCGCGCGGGCGAACCTTGGCGCATGGCCCGCTCCAGGTAATTGCGGGCTTGGGCAAATTCTTCCTGCCGCAGGCGCAACACCCCCATCCCACCCAAGGCATCGGCATCATTGGGGCGGTCTTTCAACACGCTCTGAAAGTCTGCCTCGGCAGCCTCCAGGTCACCATCCTCCAGCGCTTTGAAGCCTTCGGTGGTACGCAGGCGCAGCGGGTCACGTGCCGCCGCCGCTTCGGCACGTGCGGCACGCTGTCCCGCCTGGACCTCCCGCAAACGGGCTTGCACGGCCTCATCCTTGGGATAGACACGCAGGTAGGCTTCGTAAAGGGGAATGTCTGCGGTGCGACTGCCGGTCCAGGCCAAGGCCTTGCGCCAGCTTTCGGTCGCGGCCTTGCCCACGTCGGGATGGTTGGACAGGCGCGCCAGCTGGGAAATCCCCTCGCGCCGGGTGGCCTCCCGGTAGGTCAGGTGTTGCGCCAGGGCCAGGGAAATCTGCGGATCATCGGGCGACTCGCGCGCCAGACGCTCCAGCCCGCGCCGTGCCTGGTCCCAGCCACCGGAGGTGCCACCCAAGGTCTGGTAGTACTCCAGTGCCAGAGGCCCGGTGGGCGCCTTGTCGCCCAGGACCGACTGGTAGTTGCTGACCGCCTGATCGGACTGGCCGGAACGCGCCAGGTTCCGGGCCTGCTGGAGCTGGGCGCTGTTGTTCTGAACGGTAATTTCTTGCTGTAACCGTGCCACCAGCCGGTGGTTAGGATGGGCGCGACGCAGCTGCTCCAGATAGCGCTGGGCTTCGTCCAATTGCTGCTCTTGTAAGCGGGCACGGGCCATGCCATACAGTGCTTCCGGTTGTTTGGGGTCCACCCGCAGCAACTTTTCCCAGGTTTCCGCGGCCCGCTGGGCGTCGCCGCGGGACTGCCAGTACTGGCCTTGCTCGATCAGCGTTTTGGTCAACCCGTCTTGCGCTTGCGCCACGGGGACCGCCAGCGAAGCGATCAGCCCCAGAATCAAGGTTTGGTGGTGGCGCTTTTTGGTGGACATGCTTTTTCCCAGCGTAATTGCAACCTGCCACCCGGCAGGAATCGATAGCGTTGCTCCATCCAGCCCATGGCGAACAGACCGAGCACTTGGTCATAGTAAGGAGGCATCGCCCCCGATGGGGCTTGCAACAGTTGCGCCTGCACGCGGTCTTGCTGGCCCTTCAGCACGGACTTGGCCCCCATCGTCTGCAAGTAAGGCAGGAGGGCGGCAGAAAACCCCACAGGTCCTGGACCGTTCGCCTGACCGGTCGAAGTGCTGACTTTCTCAGGGGGCACCGCGCTGGTGTGCAACATACGGGCCATCCCATCCAGCCGCTTGCGCAGCAGCGGCGCCAGTTTATCTGAGACAGGTGTCATGCCGGCCCACAGGTAGGTGCGGATAGCGTCATAACTGCCAAGGTCACCTTTTTCAGGATCGCGCACAAAGGCACCACGCATCGCACCTTCGGGAACCTCGTAGGCCACCCAATCCGGTGCGAACCCGTGGGGCGTCGTCTCCGCCAGCATGCGCTCGTAACTGAGCGCCATCGCTTTCCAGGGACCGTCCGCATTGAGGCGCTCGAACGCACGCAGCAGCGGCAGCGGCAAATAGCTCGGGTTGAGCCGCCAGATGCGCTCTTTGAATACGAAACCTTTGGGGGCTGGCAAGAGCATGGGCCCCAAGCCTGGCAGTGGTGCGACCTCCTGAGCGGCGACTTGCGCCAACAAGGACTTTGCCTGGGTGGTGTAGCCGGGCTCTCGCCACACACGGCCCGCCTCGAACAAGGCATAGGCGAACCAAAGATCTGCATCCGATGCGGAGTTCGAATCCAGCACCCCCCAACGACCATCGTTGTGCCGCCCCCACTGCCACGCCGGCAAACGCGCGCCAATGTCGCCTCCGGTGAGATTCATCACGCTCCAGGTCCAGAGCCTGTCAAAACGTTCCCGGTCACGCGCCACCAAGGCAAAAAACATGGCATATGACTGCCCCTCGGACGTGGACTGTTGCTGCGGCACACTGTAGTCAACCACCCTGCCATCAGGCTGCATATGGCGCTGGGCGAATTGCTCCCACTGAGGCCACTCGGCATGCTTGCAAATATCCGCGGCCATCCCCGTTGAAACCAGCACGCACCAAAGGCCCAGGGTCTGCCACACACGCCAAAGTGGGGAAGGGCATGGATTGCCCGAAGCTCGACAAAATCGCCGCATATGTACGCAGATCCCCTACAGACAGTACTGGCGCTTCAACTCGTTTTTCCAAGTGCACCAGCCATGTCTGAAATTTCAATGACTTCAATTGGTTTGCTGCTTAAGACGGACTTTGGCCAAATTCCGCAAAGAAATGTAGAGCAGCGCACCAATCATGGACGCAGCCGCCACACCCAATAGCAGCAGCATGAGCGGATGCTTAGACAGCCACCATTGAATGTGATTGATAAAACCCAAATCACTGATGTAGTAGGTTTGCTCGGCCGTTAAGCTGTCCACTTCCTCGCCGCGTACCAAAACCACACTGCCTTGGATATTTTTGAGGAGGTCTGGATTAATCAAGGCTGAAACCGCTTGTTGCAAGCCGGCAGCCTGATGACTGGCCAGCAAAACAACACTACGCCCGCTCTTCAATGGTGACTCAAGACCGGCGATCACGGCTTCCGTGCTGGCACTGCTAAACACCACTTCGCTACGCTTTGGCGAGGCGCGGTCTGGACGCCTATTCCACCATTGCATTAGACCGAATGCATATTCCGATAGACGAAAACGCTTGGCATCTGGTTTTAAGCTGAAAGGCAAATATTCCGCCCACTGCGTCAGCAAGGGCGAATTAGCACCACTGGCAAGGACCAACAAATCCTTGTCCGTCACGGCTTTAATTCCCGCGCTACCCATGAGCACCGTCACCGCGTGGGCTGGATATCCCGTGACATTGCCCATCAACCCCATCAAAGTGAGGTAAGCACTGTAATCATCCAATTCAGGACTGGCAGGCAAAACTACTGCAGACTCCGACAAATCAGCCAAACGGGTGAATGGAAATCCACTATTACCAAAAGCCGCCAGGTCCGGCATTGCCAAGAAATGGGAAAAACCAGAAATATCGATAGTGGAATCTGGCTCCACAGTGCCACGCATATTGTCTAGCACCACATCCTTGCAAGCCCCTTGCTTTGGCATATCGTGATAGTAGTGGAACTGCAATTGACTGCGTGCAGGAAGTTTAAAAAAAGGAATTCGGAAAAAATCTTCTGCAGGCAATAAATCCTCGACAGGAATGGCCTTCTTGAACCAACTCTCCACTGGCCCTATCGCGTTGTAATCGGCTGTCCGCAAAGGCAAAGCACGCAGAAACTGCCCATTCACATTGATATTGAGCGTAGATTTGTCCGTCGTCGGACGCGACGTATAACGGTATTTGAGGTTGACTGGAATACCCCCTTCGCGCCATGTAAACAGGTCTGGAGGGACCTGAAAATTAACGCGAATGAGGTCTGGCGAATAACCAGACACACTCAGCATTTCATTTTGCACCAAATCCCCTACTTTGACGGGACGATCACTGGCCAGCCAGCGGGGGGCATCGTAGGGCTTGCGTGCTTCGGTGGGCTTAAACTCCGTAATGGTTGCCGATGGCCCCGTGAGCGCAGGATTTCCCACAGCCAAGGCAAGCGCAACGCGTTTCAGTTCTTTGGCATCCCGGCCACTGATCAAAAGCAGCTTGGCGGTGGGATCACTGGGATGTGAAGTGACAGTGACCGTGGGTCCACTGGGAACAGGTTGACCTAAACCCAGCGCTCCCTCATTGCCCCCCAACATCAAAACCACTGCATGCCCTTTGGGTGGAATTTGACCCACGGACACAGGGAAGGAAGCTCCCCGGAAACCAGCCAAGGAACCAAACCAGGAGGTGACAGTGCCTGCTGCCTCCAGTTGCGCCGCATCAGGTGTTCGAGCAAAGACGATCGGCAAAGTGAGTAAGTTTGGATCACGCCGATCAAAAAATGGCTCCGGAAGGAAAGCCAAATCATTCACCATGCTCAATGGGCTTACTGACAACTCCAGCATACTGTCGTTACCAACATTGGCCCACAAACTGGAATGCGCGGGATCCTCACATTCCATGGTGTAGTGACCAATCAGCTGAATGTTCAAACGGTTAAATTCTCCAATCAAACGCGATGGAATATCAACGACCCGCTGCAAAGGCTTACCCCCTTGCTCATTGGGAACGGGGATGGTGGCAACCACTTGTTCATTGACCAAAACGCGTAAATGCGATATCGCAGGCAGCAGCGCAGGAGAATATGAATAATTCAAATGAAGGCGAGCACCAGTGACCACCTCGTCCCTACGCACACTGAAATTCACACCACCGAGACCTTGAATTCCTTGTAACTGCAATGGGAATGTGGCACCCAGCTGACGAAATGTGAATTTGTGACTGCGTACTGGAACGACGCTGCCAGTGGGCGCAGGGGGATCAGCGAGAAAACTGGCCGTACCGACAGAAGGTTTTTCCCGCTGGGGCGCCGCCAAAACCACATCAGGCCCTGAAAATACGGGTACTACGGCAAGCAGTCCACACAAAGATAACCAACGTACAGGAGACGCAATTTTTTGTCGAACCACCGACTTTTTCTTTGAACGATTGATTGTGGTCATGTGTTTTTGATGATCTTTTCGATGCTGCCCAACATCACGACGCACTTGATTTAGTGCCCATCGCTTCGCGACGACCACGCAAAATCTTCATGGTGTTGGAGGCGACTTGTCTTAATCCTCGTATGCCGATCACGAAAACCCCCTTCAGTGAGGTCAAAGGCTTGTCTGCCTCACGCTTGCCCCATGACTCCATCCAGGCATCGGCCCTGGCAAACGTCAGGTTGGTGAGGTCAACCTGCTGCTGCAAACTCAGGCTTGTGAAGCTCAAGCCCAAACGGCCTTTGCCACTGAACATTACCTGCGCCGGGAAGGTACCCTCTTCATTGGAACGGAACAGGGTCACATGCACTTCACTTCCCGTGGGCAATTTCAACTCCTGTGGTACACGCAAACCCAAGCCATTTTGGGAGAAATCATCCGTCTGGCACATGAGCGTTTTCCCATCGGACATACGCAATGCCGCGGGAATTGCAGCTGTCACGCGCGGTGCACTCCGTACTTGCCGGGTTTCACTGGCAACGGCAAGGCTGGCACTTGAAATCACGACGTTGTAAATCGTCCAAATCATATTAATGATCAGCGTCTCAACCGTCTCGGTATCGGATGCAAGTATTAACTTTACAACACCAACCAGCAAACCGGCAAAATTCACTATCAGCAAAATCAAATAGGGCCGAGCAATCGCCCAATCAAAGTAAGCCTGCTGATTAACTCCACCCTTGGAGGTGACATTAAATTTGCCCAACTTTGGATTGATAACCGCCAGCAAAACTGGCCGCATGATGTACCAAGCCAAGACCGACTCGTACACCTCATTCCAAAAAGAGTAACGAAACCGCCCCTGAATCCTGGAGTTGGTAATGCTCGAATGCGCAATGTGCGGCAAAGCATAGGCCGAAATCAAAAGCGCGGTTGCCTGAAATACCTGCGCTCCGAAAAACAGATAAGCCAAGGGAGCCGTCAGAAACACCAATCGCGGCAGGCCATAAAAAAAGTGCGCCATGGCATTCATATAGCACAAGCGCTGCCCAAGCTTCAACCCAGGACCCAACAAAGGGTTATCAACGCGAAAAATCTGTGCCATGCCGCGTGCCCAACGAATGCGTTGCCCGACATGTGCAGACAAACTCTCCGTCGCCAAGCCAGCTGCTTGAGGCAACTCAAGGTAGGCGGTGTTATAGCCCCTACGATTCAATTTCAGCGCAGTATGCGCATCCTCGGTCACCGTCTCGACTGCAATACCACCAATTTCCATGAGCGGCTCACGCTTGATGACCGCACAAGATCCGCAAAAAAACGATGCATTCCACAAGTCATTGCCATCTTGCACAATGCCGTAGAAAAGCTCGCCCTCATTCGGCATGACCTGAAAAGTCTCCAAATTCTTCTCAAAAGGATCGGGCGAAAAGAAAGTATGGGGGGTTTGCAGCATGGCCAGTTTTGGATCGCGGGCAAACCACCCCATACACACCTGCAAGAAAGAGCGCGTCGGAATATGATCACAATCGAAAATAGCGACATACTCTGAACTGGTGACAGCAAGCGCCGCATTGATGTTTCCCGCCTTGGCGTGCCGATTGTTATCACGCGTCAGATAACCGACCCCCAATTCAGCACAAAACAAACGAAATTCTTCCCGGCGCCCATCATCGAGCACAAAAACATGCAATCGATCTTCGGGCCAATCCATCCGCATAGCGGAAAACACCGTCTGACGAACCACTTCCAAGGGTTCGTTGTAGGTTGGAATAAATACGTCCACACTGGGCCAAGTCGCTAGGTCGGCAGGCATGGGCACTGGTTTTCTGCGCAAAGGCCATGCCGTTTGAAAATAACCAACCAACAGCACCAACAAAGCATAAAGCTCTGCCAACAACAGACCAAAACCAAAAAATCCATCCACCCAATTTTCGAAGCCCAGCGTATCGGTCACTCGCCAATACATATAGCGACAAGACACCGTGACCGAGAACGTCAACATCACCAACGTGGGAAAACGCCCTGCCAAGCGGTTAGCAAGCAAGGCCACCAGAAAGGTGCCCATCGAAAAAATGATTTGTCCAGTGATATCCAAAGGCACGCTGACCATCACGGCAAACATGCCCGCCGCCACGATGACCAGGACCCAACGGACCCAAGGCTGTTGCCACAGTGGGTGCTCTGCAAGGGCGTCCAGGCCCCAACGGACTTCAAGGCTTTGCGGGGTACCTGCAGCGGCCTTGTCGAAGGTGTCCATATTGCGATCCATGGCCATGGCTATGCTTGTCTTGGGACCGTGGATACGGCTTGTATTCGCGCAGCGACCAGGGCCGCACAGGTCAAGATGTCATGACGTGCCTGACTGTGCGGACCGTAATCCAGCACACTCGTACTCAACGCCAAGGCTTCTGGCACGGCTTCATCGGTATGGACCGCACCCACAAAATGGGAGCCCACCGATTCGCGCAGTACACGCAAGATATCTTGCGAGAGTTGGCGCCTGGAGTCCACCTGGTTCAAAAGATAGAGCGTGTCCACAAAATCGACCCGTGGTGTGCAATACGTCTGCACCAACCGCTGCATCATCGGCAAGGTGGCGTAGGACGCAGCATCTGCCAACATCACGATCACAACCCAATGCGCGGCCGTCAGCGCCTGACGGCCATACACCGAAGGGCCAGGAGGGGTATCCAGCACCACCAACGCATTGCTGGGTAATTGCAGCGCCTGGAGATGATCAATCAACCAGCGAGGATTGGCAGCGATCTGTGCTTCCAACTTTGTGCGGTCTTCTTCGGTGACGACACCAAATGGCAAGACATACAAGCCTGGCTGAGACTCAAAACAGACTTCTTGCCAACTCTGCTGTGCAAGACTGGCACGCGACAAGCCACGCAATTCCTGCGGGCTCAGGCCAAGGTGCAAGCCCAAGGCATTTTGCGGATCCAGGTCCACCGCAAGCACCGTCCGTCCGGTCTGGCGAGACAAAGCAACCGCCAAGTTTTCCGTGATCGTGGTTTTACCAACACCTCCCTTGGCCGATGCAACCGTCAACAACCTCATGAACGGCCTCTTGCGCCCAGCAGTCGGGCAAAGACCTGCTGCAGTCCGGCAGATGAAGGCGCGGGCTTCGCTGTGGGCTGAGCCAGTCGTGTCAAGGGAGACGGACGATCAAAGACGCCGCCTGCGTTCACCCCCTGCACCATGTTGACGGGCGGCACAGGCGCGGCAGGCGGCGTGGGGGCAATCGGTGGCGGCTGCACTGGAGGCGCCGCCCCCCAAAACGCTGCAGGCGCGGGAGGCACCGCAGCAGCCATCAACGGAGGTGGCGCCGGCATCGCACCTCCCACAGGTGCTGGACTTGACCAGGCTGGCGCAACCGCCGCAGGCTCCGCCCAAGACGGCTGAGGCGAGGGCTGAGGCAAAGACGCAGCAGGCATCTGGGGTGCCAGCGCTTGAGGGGAGAGCCGGGCATCCATCCAAGACTCGGTGCGTGCTTGGACAACTGGGGCGGCA
>CAZQXQ010000039.1:17956-19311 GCA_964597235.1 uncultured Burkholderiaceae bacterium
GGTACGGCAGGTACGGCAGGTACGGCAGGTACGGCAGGTACGGCAGGTACGGCAGGTACGGCAGTTTGAACGGGTGGCCGCATGACATGCCACGCATGCTGTGATTGTTCGGCCGCCTCGCCAGCATGAACCGGAGGAATCTGATCGGCCACCGACAAGGCACCCACGGCAGAAATCAAGGGCCAGCGCGCGCCCGCTTGCTCGGCCTCTCGCACTCGCGTCAATTCGCGGTATTCCTCAGGCTGACCACCAAACCCCTGGTACAGATGCGCAATGTCTTGAGAGCGCTGCATGGAAAACCTTCTTTAACGATGCGACACGCAGATTCAGGCGACAACCAAACGCAAATGCACAGAACCCAGCAGATCCGCAACAGCCATCACATCCACCCGCAACCCGGCACCACCTGCAGCCTCAAGCCACTGTTGGTACGCCCCTTGCAGGAAACCTGTCACCCAAGGCCCACGTTCTTCCCCAAAAGCGGCTGTCAGGGGTGAAAAGCGATGCCAGATTTCCATTCCAGCACTGGTCTGCCGTAACTCGACCACACCCCAATCAAACGCCGCCCAAATCTGGTTCATGGAAGCTTGCAGCCCCTCTACCGTCTGGCTCGGAGCCAGTGGGTTCCCCGATGCAAAACGCATGCCGACGCGGGCCATGAGCATGAACAGATCTTGCTGTGGCAGAGCGGAGACGAACTCTGCGCCCAAGGCGGCCAGGAACCCACGCCATTGGCGTGAGCATTGCAGGTGTTGAAGATAGGCAGGGTCTATGACGCTGGCCGGGGCCGCAGGCGTAGTGAGTGGAATGGTCATAACTGCTTTTGCAACAATTGCAAAACCCTTGCACTAAATGAGCAGAGCATTCTCTCTCACTTCGAATCGCTATGCTTTTTGAAATTGTAAATTGTGTTAACGGAGATCAATCGAACGCCATGATCACCCCGCCGCCCAGGCAGACATCGCCGTCGTAAAGCACCGCGCTCTGGCCGGGGGTAACGGCCCACTGCGCCTCGGGGAAGTCCAGGCGGAAATGCGCCGCATCCAGGTGGCTCAAGGTGCAGGCGGCGTCCTGCTGGCGGTAGCGGGTCTTGGCGGCGTAGGCGCCGGCCAGCGGGGGGCTACCGGCCACCCAGCTGGCGTCCTGGGCGTCCAGTCGGTGCGATTGCAGCCAGGGGTGGTCATGGCCCTGCACCACATACAGCGCGTTTTTCTCCAGGTCCTTGCGGGCGACGAACCAGGGCTGGTGCTCGCCACCGCCACGCTGGGCGCCTTTTTCCTTGACGCCGCCAATCCCCAGGCCCTGGCGCTGGCCCAGGGTGTAGAAGCTCAGGCCCACATGCTGGCCCAGCTTGC
>CAZQXQ010000040.1:0-19248 GCA_964597235.1 uncultured Burkholderiaceae bacterium
AGCTGACGGCGCGGCGCGTGTCCATCACGTTGCGGCGGATGCGGCCGTTCAAGTCCTCCTGGCGGGCGATGGCGGCCAGCACCTCGCCGGCGCGGCTGTCAGTCACGTCCCCAGCGAGCACCTGCTTGCTGACCTGCTCCAGCTCGTCGTAGATGTTCTCCAGCGTGTCGGCCGAGTATTCCGCGTCGGCATCGAAGAGCTTGAGCAGCACCTCCTTGGCGTCCTCGATCAGGCCTGGCGCGCGGCGCGCGCGCATGCGCAGCAGCCGGAAGACGGGCACGTCCTCATCGTGGATGGAGAACAGCACGCCCTTGCTTTTCAGTTCCGGGTTGCTGAGGTTGAGGATGAAGGCCACGCGCACCGAGCGGGGCTGCTCGTGGTCGTCGATCAGGAAGTCGCTGCGGATGTGCAGCTCGCCGTTGTCTTCCTCGTAGAAGCGGGCCGATTCCTCGATGTCCTCGTCCATCGCGTCTTCGGGAATGGACAGACCATAGTGCTGGGTGATCCAGCGTTTTTCTTCCAGCGTGGGCGATTCCAGGTCCACCCAGATGGGCTGGAACTTGCGCAGCTCTTCCAGGGACTCGATTTCTTCCTGGAACAGCCGCCCATTGGCGAGCGTAAAGATGTTGAGCATGGGCTCACTCCCGGGGATTCAGAGGTCGGCAAAGGGGGCTTCGGTGCAGCTTTCAACCCCCTCTGAACAGGCATGGCGCTCAGGTCCGGGAGCTGAAAGCTACCAACTGGGGTAGGTTTCCAAGGATTTGTCTCCGTTGATGCAGGCGGCGGATTATGTCAGGCGCTGGAGGCCTGTCGGACCAGCGCCAGGGCCTGGCAGCAATCGGCCCAGGCGTCGGCTTTGCGGGCCGGCGAGCGCAGCAAAAACGCCGGGTCGTAACTGACCCTGGCCGGGCAGTCGCCCAGGCGGTGCGGCACGGCGCGCAGCCGGCCCAGGGGTTCGTTGCCTCCCAGTGCCGCACGGGCGGCCACATGGCCCAGCAGCAGCACCATGGATGGGCGCAGTTCGCGGGCCAGCCGGTCGAGCTCGCTGGCGACGGCCCCAGGTTCGCTGGGGTGATCGGACGCTGGGTCCCGCTCCAGCACCACCAGATGGACCTGGGGGTGTTTGTGCAGCTGCATCGCGCGCAGCAGGTTGTCCAGCAGCCGTCCGGCATCGCTGGCCAGCGGGTCCTGGGCGGGCACGCTGTCGGTCACGATCAGCCAGCCCTGGCCCAGGCCAGGGGGCGTCTTGGAGGGGGCTGCCTCGGGGTAGAGCCGCTGAGGGGCATGTACCGTCAGGGCCATGGCCGGGCCCATGCCAGTTCCCATGCCCGCCTCCGGGCGCAGCCTGGGTACCGCGGACGGGGCGGGTGCCGAGCGTGGATGGGGCGGCTCTGGCGTGGGCGCCACCATCGGCGGTGGCATGACCTTTGGAGGTGTGGCCAGCGGGCGTTGCACGGTCGGCGGCGCGGTCACGGTGGCCGGGGCCTCGGTCGTGGCGGACGCGGGAGGCTGGACTGGCTCGGGTGCAGGCATGGGCGACCAGACGGTGATACCCATCTCACGCAGCATGGCGCGTTGGCGGGCATCCAGGGACAGGGACATGGCAGCGCTCCGAAGCAAAGGGGGTGCGCTCACAGGCGCAGGCTCATCACGAGGGCGTCTTCGCGCTCCCCGTGGGCGGCGGGGTAGTAGCGCTTGCGCTCACCCACGCGGCGAAAGCCGTAGGCCTCATAGACCGCGATGGCGCGGTGGTTGCTCACGCGCACCTCCAGCCACAGCCATTGGGCCTGTTGCCCGCGTGACCAGTCCACCAGCGCGTCCAGCAGCCGCTTGGCCCAGCCCTGCCGCTGGTGCGATGGGGCCACGGTGATGTTCAGCAAATGGGTTTCTTCCACCCCCGGCATGGCGACAAAGTAGCCCAGCAGCTCATCGCCTTGCCACAGCAGGCGGGTTTCGTAGCCCGAGGCCAGCGCATCCAGAAAGTTGCCCCGCGTCCAGGGGTGGGAGTAGGCCTGCTGCTCAACCTGCATCAGCCGATCCAGGGTGTCAGGGGTCAGGGCCTCCCAGCGCGGGGGGGCGCTCGTGGAGACGGGCAGGGCGCTCATGCCGTTGGGGTGCCTGCAGCCTTGGCCAGGGCGGCGCGCTCGGCCGTGGTCTGGGCGACCTTGTCGCGCACATAGCGGGGCAGGGCGTCGCGGGCGGCCACCGCTTCGCCAGCGGCGATCAGGGTTGGGGCCAGGCGCAGCAGGGCGCGGGCGGTAGGCAAGGCATGCACATGCGCCGCCTGGGGCGCCAGGCGCTCGCCATAGACGGCTTGGGCGTTGCCGGCAACGGTCCAGCCGGGGGGGACTACCAGCGCTTCGGGCGGCATGACTTGCCAATCAGCCTGGGCCTGCCAATGGCCTTGTGGGTGCTCGGGCGTGGTCTGCCAGGCGAAGGCGGCGGTATAGACCTCGTTCATCCGTGCGTCCAGTACCGCCACCACCTGGGTGACGCCGTGCCGGGCGCGGGCGTCTTCCGCCACCGCCAGCAGGGTGTCCACCGGCAAGACCGGCAGCCCTTGGCCCTGCCGCGCGCCCGGCGTACCAAAGGCCAGGCCCTGCGCCACGGCGCAGGCGGTGCGCAGCCCGGTGAAGGACCCCGGGCCCCGGCCAAACACGAGGGCCTCCAGGTCACCCAGCGTCAGACCTCCCTGGGCCAGCAGCTGCCGGATCGCCGGGATCAGCGTGGCCGACGATTGCGCGCCCCCGGCGCCTTCCCACTCCCAGACGGAGTCGTCCCGCTGCAGGGCGAGAAAAAGGCGGTCGGTGCTGGTGTCGAAGGCGAGGAGGTTCATGGGCAAGCGCGTGGAGGGCCCGATTATCGGTCGCTGCCAGCCCCTAGACTGCCGGTATGCACATGTTCTGTCGATGGTTTGCCGTCCAGCCCCGCCGATGGGCGCTGGGAATGGCCAGCGTGGGCGCGCTGGCCGGGAATGTCCAGGCCCAGGCCCAGGCCCAGGCCCCGACCGCTCCTGCGCCTGGCGCCCTGCCCGTGGCGGTGGAGGCAGCCCTCGCCCGCGCCAAGGTGCCTCGCGAGGCTCTGGCGGTCTGGGTGGCTAATGCCGAGAGCACTGCCCAGGGCGATGCCCCCCCGCGCCTGGCCTACCGGGCGCAGGAGCCGGTCAACCCGGCCTCGGTCATGAAACTGGTCACCACCTATGCCGCGCTGGAGCTGCTGGGCCCGGCCCACACCTGGCAGACGCCGGTGTTTGTCGAGGGTCCCCTGCAGCAGGGCGGGCGTCTGCGGGGCCATGTCTATCTGCAAGGGCAGGGCGACCCCAAGCTGGTGGTCGAGCGGCTGTGGCTGCTGCTGTCCCGCTTGCAGGCGCAGGGCGTGCGGCAGATCGACGGGGACATCGTCTTGGACCGCACTGCTTTTGCGCTGCCCCCCGACGACCCGGCCCGCTTCGATGGCGAGCCCCTGCGCCCCTACAACGCCGCGCCCGATGCGCTGCTGCTGAACTACAAGACCCTGGTGCTGCGCTTGGTGCCTGATCCTGAGGCGGGACTGGCGCACGTGCA
Source organism: uncultured Burkholderiaceae bacterium (assembly GCA_964597235.1). Lineage (GTDB taxonomy): Bacteria > Pseudomonadota > Gammaproteobacteria > Burkholderiales > Burkholderiaceae_C > CAYZPX01. The sequence goes on from CAZQXQ010000040.1 coordinate 3,564, forward strand.
GTACGAGCCCCCGCTGGCTGGACTGCAGCTGCCGGCCACGGTTGCGTTGGCGGCGCCCGGTGCGCCTTGCGGCGACTGGCGGACGGGGCTGGAACTCGATTTCACCCATCCCCAGCGCCTGGTCTTTCAGGGCGTCTATCCCGCCAGTTGTGGCGAAAAAACCTGGACCCTCGCCCCGCCCGACCCGCAAGGCTTTGCGGCGCGTGCCGTCGAAGGCCTGTGGCGCCAGATGGGGGGGCGCTTGAGCGGGGTGGTGCGCGATGGCCGGGTGCCGCCAGAGCGCCCGCCGACCTTCCATTTCGCCTCGCCGCCGCTGGCCGAGGTGGTGCGCGATGTCAACAAGTTCAGCAACAACGTCATGGCGCAGCAGCTGTTGTTGAGCCTGGCGCTGTCGCCCCAGGCCCCCGCCACGCCCGAGGCCGCCCGCGAGGCGCTGCTGCGCTGGTGGCGTGCGCGCCTGCCCGATGCCGAACCACCCGTGGTGGACAACGGCTCCGGCCTGAGCAGGGATGCCCGCATCTCCGCCCAGGCGCTGGGCCGGATGCTGCAGGCCGCCTGGCGCTCCCCGGTCATGCCCGAGCTGCTGGCCTCGCTGCCCGTGGCGGGGGTGGATGGCACCCTGCGCCGCAGTGCCTTGCGCCCGGGCAGCGCCCACCTCAAGACTGGCAGCCTGCGCGATGTGGCGGCGCTGGCCGGCTATGTCCACGCGGCCCATGGCCGGCGCAAGGTGCTGGTGGCCATCGTGAACCACCCGAATGCGCTGGCCGCGCGCCCAGCGCTGGACGCCCTGGTGGACTGGGCCGCGCGCGAGCCCTGACGGGTGGTAGTTGCCCCAATGGCCGGTGTCATCTCTCTGGCGCACGATCATTTTCCTTTTCCTTTTTTTCTTTTTGTCAGAAAGAACCCATGAAGCCCATGACCTGTTTTCGTTGGACGGCGGTGGCTGCCGCCGCTGCCTTGTTGGCCGCTTGCGGCGGCGGCTCGGACGACCCTGAACGCGGCGCCCTGGTGGAGCAGCCGACCACCGTCACCACCCTGACGGCGGCCCAGATCAACGCGGCGGCTGCCGCCAACGGCCTGCAGGCGATCACGGGCCCTGCCCGTTGCGATGTCAAGGTGGTGGCGCTCAACTACACCACGCCCGGTGTCCAGGCCGGCGAGTTCAGCAACGCCTCGGGCGTGATGCTGGTGCCGGGCGGCAGCGAGGCGGCCTGCAACACCTCCGCTCCGCTGGTGGCCTACGCCAAGGCGTCTGATGTGGAAAAACCCCGCACCCTCGCCAATCCACAGGACAGCGAAACCTTCCTGCTGGCCGCGATGTACGCCACCCAGGGCTATGCCGTGGTGGCCAGCGACTACCTGGGCTTTGCCAAGTCGAACTACCGCTTCTACCCCTACCTGCACGCCGATTCCGAGGCCACGACCATGATCGATGCCGTGCGTGCGGCACGCAAGGCAGCGCCCACGGTGGGTGCCAATCTGTCCGGCAAGGTGATGTTCACCGGCTATTCGCAAGGGGGGCACGCCTCGATGGCCGCCCAGCGCGCCGCCGAGCGTGACCACGCCAGCGAGTTCAACGTGGTGGCTGGCGCCCATTTGGCCGGGCCCTACAACCTGTCCGGCGCGCTGCGCATGACCGAGGCGATTGCCGGTTACCAGTTCTTTGTGCCCTACCTGGTCACTGCCTGGCAGAAGGTCTATGGCGATCTGTACACCGATGTCAACCAGGCCTTCAAGCCGCCCTATGCCAGCACCATCGAAAACCTGCTACCCAGCCCCACGCTCAATTTCACGACCCTGGTCACTTCCGGCGCTTTGCCCGGTGGGCCCGGCATGACGCCCAACCAGGTCCGTGATGCCCTCTTTCAGCCCGCGTACCTGCAGGCCGCACAGACCAACCCCACCCATCCCCTGGCCATCGCGGCCCAGAAGAATGACCTGTTCGGCTGGACTCCCAAGGCCCGCGTGCTGCTGTGCGGGGGCGCGGGCGATCCCACGATCCCGCCGGCTGTGCACCAGGTGCCGATGAAGGCTGACTTTGACCGCCGTGGCGTGACCAACGTGAGCTCGGTGGATGTCGATGCCTTCATTCAGGCGGCCTTTGGTCCGGAGGGCAAGGCGCCGACCGATCCCACATCCCCCGCCTTTGCCACCTACTATGGCAACTACCACGGTCGCTACGAGCCCCCGTTCTGCCACGCGCAGGCGCGGGCGATGTTTGACCTCGTCAAGTAAGCCTGGGGGCGGCAGTGCGGGTTACCAGCGCAGGCGCAGGCGGTCGTAGGCGTAGTTGCCAAACACCCGGTGGGCGTTGGGGGTCAGATAGACGCTGTCGGCAAAGACGTAGCTGTCCAGCTTGGCATTGGGCAGCAGGGTCTGGGGGGTGCACAGCGTTGAGCTGACCTGGTTGCTGCCAATCCCGAGGCTGTTGTTCGCATCCACCGAGGTGCAGATCGGCGTGGTGCCGTTCGAGAAGCCCAGGTTGGCCGGTGTGTCCACGTAAATGTTCACATAAAACGCCTGATCCACATACAGCACGTTGCCGCCTTGGTCCACCAAGCTCACCTTCAGGCCTTCGTTGAAGGCGGTGCTGGCATCGCCCAGCAACGCGGTCTGGCCAATCGCCTTGGCCCAGGGCGAGCGGCCCAGGTTGTAGATGTCGCTGACGATCACGTATTTGGCTCCGGCATCTATCAAACGACGGACCTGCCCTGCCAGGGCTTCCCCTGCCTGGCGGCTGGACGTGACCATTTGCGCGGCGGTCTTTTGCTGGGCCGTCACGGCGGCCATTTCGGCGATCACATCGCTGACGCCGGCGTTCACCATCACCACGTCGTTGGGGCCAAATTTGCCGCCCTGGGCCAAGAAGCGGTCGATCTGCGCCTGCACGGTAGGGGTGCTGGCATTGCCTGCCGCGTCCGGTGTGGCCACCACGCGGGCATTGCCCACCGCGTAGCTGGTGCCGCCCACCGAGGCGGGGGTGAGGGTCTGGCCGTAGCGCGAGGCCAGTTGCAGCGTCCAGTTGTTCACCGAGCCATCGTTGACGGTGTAGCGCACGCCGTTTTGGCCTACGTCCGCCATGCCATCGCCAAAGGCGACAAAGCGCTCGGGGCGCAGGGCCGATTCGGTGGTGCTGGAGCCGCAGGCGGTCAGCAGGGCAAGGGATGCCGTGGCCAGGGCCAGGGCGGTGCGGCGCTTCCAAGATGCTGCCATGAAGTCTCTCCTGATAAGGGGTTTGAGTGTAGTGAGGCCTATCGCGCAGCGGTCCGGTGGGGGCTCAGCCTGCGGCAGCGGCCCGCTGTAACCGGTCGCGCACGCCTTCCCAGTCGGGGGTGGCGGGCGGGGTTTCTATCCAGATGCGCTGCGCGCCCACATCGTCAAAGCCGCGCAGGGCAGCGAACAGCTCCTGGGCAGTGGCCTCGGCGGTGGGCGGCATGGGGCGCTGGTGGACGGCGATCCCCTGCGGTAGGCGCAGCGGGGTGCGGGCATAAACCGCCAGCCTCGGGCTGTCCGGTGCTAATTGGTCCAGCGCGGCTTGCAGCGGCGCGGCTTCCATCAGGCGGACGGCCGCGTTGGGTGCGTAATGGGCCTCTAAGGTGCCTGATGCCCGTGGCGTCTGCCCTTCTAGCGCTTCTTTTGAGAGCGGAGCGATGCCGCAGGCTGCCGCTATTTGCGCCCGGGTGATGGCGCCGGGGCGCAGCAGCACCGGCACGCCGCGGGTGCAGTCCACGATGGTCGATTCGATGCCGACGGCGCAGGGCCCGCCGTCGAGGATGAGCAGTCCGTCACCAAACTCGCCCTGGACATGCGCGGCGGTGGTGGGGCTGACTCGGCCAAAGCGGTTGGCGCTGGGCGCGGCCAGGCCCCAGACGGGCGGCAGGACACCGGCACCCTCCAGGGCGGGGTCGGCGCAGGCGCGCAGCACGGCCAGCGCGACCGGGTGGCTGGGGCAGCGCAGGCCCACGCTGTCCTGGCCGCCGGTGGCGGCGCCGGCCACACCTGGCTGGCGCGGAAGGATCACCGTCAGCGGACCGGGCCAGAAGGCGTCCAGCAGGGCCTGGGCAAAGGCCGGGACCTCGCGCGCAAAGTGATCCACCGCCGAGGCGTCGGCCACATGGACGATCAGGGGGTGGTCGCTGGGGCGGCCCTTGGCCGTGAAGATCTGCGCCACGGCCGCGTCGCTGCTGGCATCGGCTGCCAGGCCATAGACGGTTTCGGTGGGCAGGCCCAGCAGCTGGCCGGCGCGCAAGGCCCGGGCGGCGGCGGCCACGGCCTCGGGCTGGGTGCCGTCAAGGATCATCGAGTCGCCTTCAGAACGGGTCGATGCCCAGGAGAGCAGCCGCCTGCAGGGCGGTGGCCCGGGCAGCCTCGGCTGTCACGGCGGTGATGTTCAGGTGGCCCATCTTGCGGCCGCGCTTGGCGTCCAGCTTGCCGTACAGGTGCAGGTGGGTGCCGGGCAGGGCCAGCACGGCCGCCCAGGGCGGGGTTTGGGCGGTGTCGCCACCCTGGAACCACAGATCGCCCAGCAGGTTGAGCATCACGGCGGGGCTGTGCTGGCGCGGCTGGGTCAGCGGCAGGCCAGCCAAGGTGCGCACCTGCAGCTCGAACTGCGAGACATCGCAGGCGTTCTGGCTGTAGTGGCCGCTGTTGTGCGGCCGGGGCGCGATTTCGTTCACGACCAGGCTGCCGTCCTGCAGCACGAAGAATTCCACGCACAGCACGCCCACATACTGCAGACCTTCTGCTACAGATTTCGCAGCTAGTACCGCTTGATGGCAAAGGGATGGAGGCAGATTTCCTTCATAAACCTCGGTCACGGCCAGAATGCCGTCCCGGTGCAGGTTGCGCTGCACCGGCAGGTGCACCATGGTGCCGTCGCGCCCACGCGCCACGATCACCGAGCATTCGAGCGCCAGCGGCAACATCTGTTCCAGCACACAGGGGACGCGGCCCATGGCGTCCCAAGCTGCTGCCAGCTCGGCGGCGGTCTTCACGCGCGCCTGGCCCTTGCCGTCGTAGCCCAGGCGGGCGGTTTTAAGGATGCCGGGGAGCAGGGTATGCGATACGGCCGCCAGTTGCTCCGCCGTCTCGATGACCGCATAGGGCGCGCAGGGCACGCCGCAGCGCACGAAGTGGGCTTTTTCCTGGGCGCGGTCTTGCGCCACGGCCACCGCGTTGGCGGCGGGCGCCACCGGGCCGTGGGCGGCCAGCGCGGCGAGCGACGCGGCGGGCACGTTCTCGAACTCGGTGGTCACCGCATCGGCCAGGCGGGCCAGTTCGGCCAGGCCGGCGGGGTCCTCGTAGCCGGTCTGCACATGGTGGTGGCTGATGCGCCCGGCGGGGCTGTTCGGGTCGGCGTCCAGCACGGCGGTGAAGTAGCCCATGGCCTGCGCGGCGTGGACGAACATGCGGCCCAGCTGGCCGCCGCCCAGCACACCCAGCGTGGCGCCGGGCAGAAGAGGTTGGAGGGGAGCGGTCATGCGGTGAGCGGCAGGGCCATGTTGCGCGCCACTTCGGTCTGCGCGGCGCGGAAGGCTTCCAGGCGCTGGCGCAGGGCGGGGTCCTCGTTGGCCAGCAGGGCCACGGCGAACAGCGCGGCGTTGGCGGCACCGGCCTGGCCAATGGCGAAAGTGGCCACCGGAATGCCCTTGGGCATCTGCACGATGCTGTGCAGCGAGTCCACGCCCTGCAGGTGCTTGCTGGCCACGGGCACGCCCAGCACGGGCACGGGGGTCTTCGCGGCCAGCATGCCGGGCAGGTGGGCAGCGCCGCCCGCGCCAGCGATGATGGCTTTGAGGCCCCGGTCGGCGGCGGCTTCGGCATAGGCGAACATGTCGTCGGGCATGCGGTGCGCCGAGACCACGCGCGCCTCGTAGGCCACGTCAAATTGCTGGAGAATCTGCACTGCGTGCTGCATGGTGTCCCAGTCGCTGCTGGAGCCCATGACCACACCGATCTGGATGGGTTTCATGGTCTGTGGGCGCGGCGTCTCTGGCCCGCCCCCGCTGAAGTGAAGCCCGCGATTTTACGTTTGCCGCCGCCCCTTCCCCCAGGATCATCCCCATGATGGACATCACCGTACAGAACTTTGAAACCGAGGTCATCGCCGCTTCCATGGAAGTCCCCGTGCTGGTGGACTTTTGGGCCCCCTGGTGCGGCCCCTGCAAGGCGCTGGGCCCGGTGCTGGAAAAGCTGGAGGTGGCCTATGGCGGCCGCTTCAAACTGGCCAAGATCAACTCCGACGACGAGCAGCAGCTGGCGGGCATGTTCGGCATCCGCAGCATCCCCACCTGCATCCTGATGATCGGCGGGCAGCCAGTCGATGGCTTTGCCGGCGCCCTGCCCGAGGGCAAGCTGCGCGAGTTCCTCGACAAGCACCTCCCCAGCGAGGACGCCCTGCATGCCGAGGCCGACGCCCAGGAGGCCCAGGCCCAGCTGGCCGCAGGCGATGTGCAGGGCGCCCGCGCCCGCCTGGCCGAGGCGCTGGCCGCCGACCCGGCGAACAACGATGTCCGCTTTGACTACGCCAAGCTCCTGATCGCCGAGGGCCACCTTGACGAAGCTGCGGGCGTGCTGGCCCCGGCCATGGCGCAAATCCCGGTCGAGCTGCGCTTCGAGGCGCTGACCCAGTGGCTCAATGCGCTGGAGTTTGTTGCCAACGACCCACGCGGCCAATGGGCGCTGGCGCAGTTCGACGACAAGCTGGCCGAGAACAAGCGCGACTTTGAAACCCGTTTTGCCAAGAGCCGCCTGCTCATCGCCCAGGGCGACTGGACCGCTGCGATGGAGGAGCTGCTCGAAATCATCCTGCGCGACAAGCAGTGGAACGAAGAGGCCCCGCGCAAGACCTACGTGGCCTTGCTGGAGCTGCTGACCCCACCCCGTCCCAAGGCGGGCGCCGACCAAGGCGGCAAGGCGGGCGGTATTGAGCTTGCGGGCAAGGCCACGCCGCAGGAAGACCCGCAGGCGGCACTGGTCTCCGCCTACCGACGCAAGCTCAGCATGGCCCTGAACTGATCCCCCGCTGTGGTTTGTAACGAAAAAGGCCGTGTCCATGACACGGCCTTTTTGCTGAATTGGATCGTTTGCGTGCTTATGCGGTCAGGCGCTCCAGCGCTTCACGGTATTTGGCGGCCGTTTTTTCGATGACCTCTTGAGGCAGGGTGGGAGCGGGCGGGGTCTTGCCCCAGGGTTGGCCATTGACCTGCGCGGTTTCCAGCCAGTCGCGCAGGAACTGCTTGTCGTAGCTGGGCGGGTTGCTACCTTCGGCGTAGCTGTCGGCAGGCCAGTAGCGGGACGAGTCGGGCGTCAGCACCTCGTCCATCAGCACCAAGGTGCCGTCCTTGTCCAGGCCGAACTCGAATTTCGTGTCCGCGATGATGATGCCCTTGGTCGCCGCAATCGCGCTGGCGGCCTCGTACAGCGCGATGCTGATGTCGCGGATGCGGCTGGCCAAGTCCAGGCCGATTATCTCCACGGTCTTTTCAAAAGTGATGTTCTCGTCGTGCTCGCCCACCTCGGCCTTGGCGGCGGGGGTGTAGATGGGAGCTGGCAGCTTGCTGGCGTTTTTCAGGCCCTCGGGCAGCGGCACGCCGCAGACGCTGCGGCTTTCTTGGTATTCCTTCCAGCCGCTGCCGGCCAGGTAGCCGCGCACCACGGCCTCCACGGGGATGGGCTTGAGGCGCTTGACCAGCATCGCGCGGCCCTGCACCTGAGCTACTTCATCGGGCGCAACCACGCTCTCGGGCGCCTCGCCAGTCAGGTGGTTGGGGCAAATGTGGCCCAGCTTGTCGAACCAGAACAGCGCCATTTGCGTGAGCAGCGCGCCCTTGCCGGGAATGGGTTCGCCCATGATCACGTCAAAGGCGCTGATGCGGTCGCTGGCGACCATCAGGATGCGGTCATCACCGACGGCGTAGTTGTCGCGCACCTTGCCGCGTGCCAGTAAGGGCAGGGAGTGCAGGGCCGAGGTGTGCAGGGCGGAGGCAGCGGTCTGGGTCATGGGGTTCCAATCGGCAAAGCGGGTGGCTTGGGGCCCGCACAGGCGTGGGCCGCAAGCCGATCAAGGGCGCGGATTTTATCCCGGCCCCTCGCGCCAAGAACCGATGCGCCACGGCCCCCGGGGCAACCCGTAAATCTCCCCAAAGACCGCTCCAACTTGCTCAACGGACCGCCGTCAAGGTATAGGATTGCAATCATGGCGGATGGGCAGTCCGGGCCGCTCGAAGGCGAGGATTGCCCAGAACCTGTGACCCCGCAGCCGACATTTGCGTGTCTGCACCCCGCCATCGCGGTCCCTTGAAGGAGATTTATTCATGAACTTGACAATCAGCGGCCACCATCTTGAAGTCACCCCTGCACTGCATGGCTACGTCACCACCAAGCTGGAGCGCATCCTGCGCCACTTCGACCAGGTGGTGGATGTCAAAGTTCTTTTGACGGTGGACAACCAAAAGGAGAAGGACAAGCGCCAGCACGCGGAATGCAATATCCACGTCAAGGGCAGCGACCTCTTCGCCGAGAGCGCCCATGCCGACATGTACGCCGCCATCGATGAGCTGATGGACAAGCTGGACCGCCAGGTGGTGCGCCACAAGGATCGTCTGCAAAACCACCACCATGATGCGATCAAGCGGGAAATCCAGGCTTGACGCAAGTTGGATCAACCGAGTTGCCGCCCCTTGGGGCGGCTTTGCATTTGCGGGGCACCTCCGGTGCCTGAATCGATAAATGCATAATTACCCGCTACGCATTGCCTATGAACCGCCTCGCCTCCATCCTGCCCGCCGCCCAAGTGCTTGTCAGCGTTGACGCCACCAGCAAGAAGCGTGCTTTCGAAGAAGCGGGCTTGCTGTTTGAAAGCCTGCACGGCCTCTCCCGCGCCCTGATCACCGACAGCCTGTTTGCTCGCGAGCGCCTGGGCTCCACCGGCTTGGGTCACGGTGTGGCCATTCCCCACGGCCGTATCAAGGGCCTCAAGGCGCCCATGGCCGCGGTGTTTCAGCTGGAGCACCCGATTGGCTTTGACGCCCCCGATGAGCAGCCGGTGGGCCTGCTGATCTTTCTGCTGGTGCCCGAAGCCGCCACCCAGAAGCACCTGGAAATCCTCTCCGAGATCGCCGAGCTGCTCAGCGACGCCTCCCTGCGTGAACAGCTCAAGGCCTCGACCGATGCGCTGGCTCTACACGGCATGATCGCCCGCTGGCAGTCCAGTCAGCCCGCCTGAACTTCTCCATTTCTCGACAGGCCATCCATGAAACCCAATGTCATCAGCGCGGATGCCCTGTTCGACGCTTTGCGCAGCCGCCTGCGGTGGGAATGGCTGGCCGGCCTGGGGGCTTCCGAGCGCCGCTTTGACGAAGTGGCGGTGCGCGCAGCCCGCTCTGGTGCAGACCTCGTGGGGCATTTGAACTACATCCACCCTTATCGGATTCAGATCCTGGGCGAGCGCGAGGTCAGCTACATCAGCAATGCGTCCGCCCTGGATTCCAAGCGCCGGGTGGCCCGGATCGTCACCCTGAAGCCCCCCGTGCTGGTGTTGGCCGATGATCAAGCTGCTCCAGATGCCCTGCTGTCCATGTGCGAGGACGCGCAGATTCCGCTGTTCGTGACGCAGGAATCGTCCGCCTCGGTGATCGATGTGCTGCGAGCCTACCTGTCCAAGCACTTTGCCGACCGCACCACCATGCACGGCGTGTTCATGGACATCCTGGGCTTGGGCGTGATGATCACGGGCGAGTCCGGCCTGGGCAAAAGCGAGCTGGGTCTGGAGCTGATCTCGCGCGGTAACGGTCTGGTGGCCGACGATGCGGTGGACCTGTTTCGCATCAACCAAAACACCATTGAAGGCAAATGCCCCGAGTTGCTGCAGAACCTGCTGGAGGTGCGCGGCATTGGCCTGTTGGACATCCGTGCCATCTTTGGTGAAACGGCGGTGCGCCGCAAGATGCGCCTGCGTCTGATCGTGCATTTGGTGCGCAAGGAAACCCTGGAGCGCGATTACGAGCGCATGCCCAGCGAACCGCTGACCCAAGACGTACTCGGTGTACCCATTCGGAAGGTGATCATCCAGGTGGTTGCTGGGCGCAACATTGCCGTGTTGGTGGAGGCGGCGGTGCGCAACACCATCCTGCAACTGCGCGGCATCGATACCTATCAGGAGTTCGTCGAGCGCCACCGTCGGGCCATGGAGCGCGATTCGGGTTTTTAAGGCCCTGTTGCTGACGTGCTTCAGGGGGTCTGTCAGCCCTTGCGCAGGTCTGCTTTCTCGGCGCAGTTGGCGCACCGGCCATACAGGGCCATCGCGTGGTCTTCCACCACCCAGCCCTTGCTTTGTGCGATCAGTTGCTGGCGCTTTTCGATCTCGGGGTCATAGAACTCCTCGACCTTGCCGCAGCGGGTGCAGACAAAGTGGTCGTGGTGTTGGCCCTCGTTCAGTTCATAGATTGCCTTACCGCTTTCAAAGTTGCTGCGGCTTAGGATGCTGGCTTGTTCAAACTGCGTCAGTACGCGGTACACGGTGGCCAGACCGATGTCGGTACGCTCTTCCAGCAAGGCTCGGTACACGTCTTCGGCCGTCATGTGGCGCTGGGCGCCTTTTTGGAAAATTTCCAGGATTTTGAGCCGAGGGAGCGTGGCCTTGAGGCCCGTGCTTTTGAGTTCGTCGATGTTGTTCATGGCCATGCAAGGGTGCCCGGGGAGCTTGGTCAGGCCACAGAAAGCCTGCCGCTACAATGGCTCGATCATATCCACGCCCTGTTTTCCATGCCCATTCAAGTCTGTCGCAGCCCCCGTGCGGGCCTGGTTTTAGGGGCCGGTGTTGTGCTGTGGGCCCTGGGTGGTTGCAGCAGTCTGAACAACGCTGGCCGTGAATTGGCCAGCACCATCACGCCTTACCGGGCGGACGTGGTGCAGGGCAACTTTGTATCGCGTGAACAGGTCGAGGCCCTGCAGGTCGGCATGAGCCGTCAGCAGGTGCGTGACATCTTGGGAACCCCGCTGGTGACCAGTCTCTTCCATGCGGACCGCTGGGAATATGTGTTCACCGTGCAGCGCCGCAGCGAGCCCCTGCAGACCCGCAAGCTCACCGTCTATTTCGAGCGCGACCTGCTGTCCCGTTTTGAAGGCGATCCCATGCCCTCCGAGGCCGAGTTTGTATCTTCGCTGGGCGGCAAGCGCAAGGCGGGTGCAGCGGTCCCCGTGCTGGAAGCCACCGAGGCCCAACTGGCCCGCCATCCCGTGACGACATCCAAGCCCGCGCCCGTCGCCCCACCACCCGCCGCCGATCCGGCCAAGCGCTATCCGCCGCTCGAACCCGCAGGCCGCTGAATGCCTGGCCCTGCGTGACCGCAGTGCCCACTTTGTTGCTTTTTCGATTTCATCCACAGGAACCACATGACAGGGAATTCTTCGTCCGCCGTCCGTCCCCATCGCGTTGCCGTGGCCGGTGCCTCCGGTCGCATGGGCCGCATGCTGATCGAGGCCATCCGTGCCAGCGACGATTGCGTGCTGGCCGGGGCCCTGGACATGGAAGGCAGCGCTGCACTTGGGCTCGATGCGACCGCGTACCTGGGTCATGCCAGTGGTGTGACCATCACCGCCGACTTGAAGGAAGGCCTGAAGAACGCCGATGTGCTCATCGACTTCACCCGTCCTGAAGGCACGCTGGCCCATCTGGCTGTGTGCGCCGAACTCGGCGTGAAGGCCGTGATCGGCACCACCGGTTTCAGCGATGCGCAAAAGGCCGAAATCGCCGCCTTTGCCCAGCGCACCGGCGTGGTCTTCGCTCCCAATATGAGCGTGGGCGTGAACGTGACCCTCAAGCTGCTGGAAATGGCGGCCAAGGCCCTGGCCACCGGCTACGACATCGAGGTCATCGAGGCCCACCACCGCCACAAGGTGGATGCGCCCTCCGGCACCGCGCTGAAGATGGGCGAAGTGATCGCCCAGGCGATTGGCCGCGACCTAAAGGACTGCGCGGTCTATGAGCGCTACGGCCACACCGGCGAGCGCGATCCTTCGACCATTGGCTTCTCGACCATCCGTGGCGGCGACATCGTCGGCGACCACACTGTCTTGTTTGCGGGCATTGGCGAGCGCATCGAGATCACTCACAAATCGTCCAGCCGCGCCACCTACGCCCAGGGCAGCCTGCGCGCCGTGCGCTTCCTGGCGGGTCAGCGCACGGGCCTGTTCGACATGTTCGACGTGCTCGGACTGAACGGCTGATCTCGTCTCTCCATGAACAACTTCCAGTGGTGGCACCAGGGCGATACGGTCACGCAGGGCACGGCCTTGCTGCTGCTGGCCATGTCGGTTGCCAGCTGGATGGCCGTGCTGTGGAAGCTGCGCTTGTGGTGGCGCGTGCGCGCCGACCTGCCCCGTGCCCTGGCGGCGCTGTGGCAGGCACCCAGCCTGGAACTGGCCGTTCAACGCCTGCCGGCGTTTGACCGGGAAGGGCTGCTGCAGCCGCTGGTGCTGGCCGCCCAGACCGCCTCAGCCGCTTCTTCCGAAACCGCCCTGGCTGCCCAGGCCCACCGCAGCGCCCAGCTGACCCGCAGCCTGCGTGCGGCCCTGCAGTCGGCCGTGGATCGCCTGCAGGCAGGTCAGATTTTGTTGGCTACCGTGGGCTCCACCGCGCCTTTTGTTGGTTTGCTGGGCACGGTCTGGGGCATCCACCATGCGCTGACGGCGCTCACGGGTGGCGGGGCGGTCACCATCGACCGCCTGTCCGGCCCGGTGGGCGAGGCCTTGGTAATGACCGCCGCCGGCCTGGCCGTGGCCATTCCCGCCGTGCTGGCCTACAACCTGTTTGGCCGCTTTATTGCCCGCACCGAGGCCGAGCTCGAAGGCCTGGCGCACGATCTGCACGAACTCCTGGCCCCGGCGGAGGCCGCCTGATGGCCTTTGGCCGCATGGCACGCCGGCCCGATCCGGCGCCGATGGCCGAGATCAACATCACCCCGCTGGTGGACGTGATGCTGGTGCTGGTGGTCATCTTCATCCTGGCAGCACCCTTGCTCGCCACCGCGATCCGGCTCGATTTGCCCCGCACCGAGGGCGCCGCGCCCCTCACGCCCAGCCCGGCGATCACCTTGGTGATCGATCCTGCGGGGCAGGTGTTCTGGGACGACCAGCCCCTGTCCCTCTTGGCCCTGGAGGCGCGCCTGCAGGACGTCGGCCAGGAGGCGCCTGAGACTGAAGTCCAGCTGCGCGCCGATGCCCAGGTGCCCTATGGCAAGGTGGTCGAGGTGATGGGCGCCGCCCACCAGGCCGGGCTGCACCGCATCGGCTTTGTGGCCGAACGTCCTGCCGACGCCTCTTCCCGTCCCTGAACCTGCCCGGGTGGGAAGGCCGCGCCGCCTAAAATCTGCGCTTTTGTCCGCGCCCCTGCGGGCTCCACGGTAGTTTTTTCCTTATGCAAGACAAATACACCCCGCAAGAGGTCGAGCGCGCCGCGCACGACCATTGGACCGCCCGCGACGCCTACCGCGTGACCGAGGACGCGAACAAGAAGAAGTTCTACGCCTGCTCGATGCTGCCCTATCCCAGCGGCAAGCTGCACATGGGCCATGTGCGCAACTACACGATCAACGACATGCTCACGCGCTACCTGCGCATGAACGGCTACAACGTGCTGATGCCCATGGGCTGGGACGCCTTCGGTCTGCCGGCCGAAAACGCCGCGCTGAAGAATGGCGTGCCGCCCGCGCAGTGGACCTACGACAACATCGCCTACATGAAGAAGCAGATGAAAGCGATGGGCCTGGCGATCGACTGGAGCCGCGAGATCGCCACCTGCGATCCCGACTACTACCACTGGAACCAGTGGCTGTTCCTCAAGATGCTGGAAAAGGGCGTGGCCTACCGCAAGACCCAGGTCGTGAACTGGGACCCGGTGGACCAGACAGTGCTGGCGAACGAGCAGGTGATTGACGGCCGTGGCTGGCGCACCGGCGCGCTGGTCGAAAAGCGCGAAATCCCTGGCTATTACCTCAAGATCACCGACTACGCTGAGGAACTGCTGGAGTTCGTGACTGGCGACAAGATGCCCGGCTGGCCCGAGCGCGTCAAGTTGATGCAGGAAAACTGGATCGGCAAGAGCGAAGGCGTGCGCTTTGCCTTCCCGCACCAGATCGCTGGCGACGACGGCGCGCTGATTGGCGACGGCAAGATGTACGTGTTCACTACCCGTGCCGACACCATCATGGGCGTGACCTTCTGCGCCGTGGCGCCCGAGCACCCGCTGGCGCTGCACGCCGCCAAAGGCAACGCGCCGCTGCAGGCTTTTATCGAGGAATGCAAGACCGGCGGCACCACTGAAGCCGAGCTGGCCACCCAGGAAAAGAAAGGCATGCCCACGGGCCTGTTCGTCACCCACCCGCTGACCCAAGAGCAGATTCCGGTCTGGGTCGGCAACTACGTGCTGATGTCCTATGGCGACGGCGCCGTGATGGGCGTGCCCGCGCACGACGAGCGCGACTTTGCCTTTGCCCTCAAGTACGGCCTGCCGATCCACCAGGTCGTGCAGGTCGATGGTGAGACCTTCGACTTTCACCACTGGAAAGACTGGTACGCCGACAAGCAGCGCTGCGTCACCATCAACTCCGACAGCTTCAGCGGCCTGTCCTACAAAGAGGCAGTGGACGTCGTCGCCCACACCCTGGCACAAAAAGGCCTGGGCGAGAAAAAGACCACCTGGCGCCTGCGCGACTGGGGCATCAGCCGCCAGCGCTACTGGGGCACCCCCATCCCGATCATCCATTGCGACGAGCACGGCGCCGTGCCTGTGCCTGAGAAGGACCTGCCCGTGGTGCTGCCGCAGGACTGCATCCCCGACGGCTCGGGCAACCCGCTGCACAAGCACGAGGGCTTCCATGCCGGCGTGACCTGCCCGGTCTGCGGCAAGCCCGCGCGCCGCGAGACGGACACGATGGACACCTTCATCGATTCGTCCTGGTACTTCATGCGCTATTGCGACCCGAAGAACCCCGACGCCATGGTCGCCGAGGGCGCCAAGTACTGGATGCCCATGGACCAGTACATCGGCGGCATCGAGCACGCCATCCTGCACCTCTTGTACGCCCGTTTCTGGACCAAGGTCATGCGCGACCTGGGCCTGGTCCAGGTGGATGAGCCCTTCACCAAGCTGCTGACCCAGGGCATGGTGCTCAACCACATCTACAGCCGCCGCACCGACAAGGGCGCCAAGGAATACTTCTGGCCCCACGACGTCGAGCATGTGCTGGACGAGACCGGCAAGGTGGTGGGCGCCAAGCTGAAGAACGCTGTGGAAAGTGGTGGTGTGACGCTGCCCGTGGGCACGCCGATTGACTACGAGGGCGTGGGCACCATGTCCAAGTCCAAGAACAACGGCGTGGACCCACAGGACCTGATCGAGAAATACGGCGCCGACACCGCGCGCCTCTACACCATGTTCACCGCACCGCCCGAGGCCACGCTGGAGTGGAACGATGCCGCCGTGGAGGGCAGCTACCGCTTCCTGCGCCGCGTGTGGAACTTCGGCGTCAAGCTGTCTGCTATCGATAAAGAAGCTGCCCTGGCAAGCGTGGCGGGCGCTACGAGCCTGAAAGACGTGGAATTCGGCAAGGAGGCCCGCGCCCTGCGCCTGGAGATCCACACCGTGCTCAAGCAGGTGGACTACGACTACCAGCGCATGCAGTAC
>CAZQXQ010000041.1:0-19218 GCA_964597235.1 uncultured Burkholderiaceae bacterium
TAGCGGATGCCGGGCACCGTCAGCGAAGTCTCGGCCACGTTGGTGGCCAGCACGATACGCCGGCCGGTGTGGCCGTCAAAAATCCGGTCCTGCTCGGCCTGCGACAGGCGGGCGAACAGCGGCAGCACCTCGGCGCTGCGGCGCACGGGGTCGTGCGACAGGTGCTTGCGCAGGTGGTCAGCGGCCTCGCGGATTTCGCGCTCGCCGGGCAAAAACACCAGGATGTCGCCACTGGCGTTGCCCTGCCACAGCTCATCGACCCCGTCGGCAATCGCCGCGTTCAGGTCGTAATCCTTGCTTTCTTCAAACGGACGCCAGCGCTGCTCCACCGGAAAGGTGCGGCCCGAGACCAGGATGACCGGCGCGGGCCCCTTGGCCGATGCGAAATGTTTGGCAAAGCGGTCCGCGTCGATGGTGGCCGAAGTGACGATGACCTTCAGGTCCGGCCGGCGCGGCAGGATCTGGCGCAGGTAGCCCAGCAAAAAGTCGATGTTCAGGCTGCGCTCGTGGGCCTCGTCGATGATGAGGGTGTCGTAGGCCTTGAGCAGCGGGTCGGACTGGGTCTCGGCCAGCAAGATGCCGTCGGTCATCAGCTTGACCGAAGCGTCGCGACTCAAGCGGTCCTGAAAGCGCACCCGGTAGCCCACCACCTCGCCCAGGGGGGTGTTCAGCTCCTCGGCGATGCGCTTGGCCACGCTGCTGGCAGCAATCCGGCGCGGCTGGGTGTGGCCGATCAACTGACCGCGCACCTTGCCATCCGGGCCGGGCTTGGCGTTGCACTTGCCCCGGCCCAGGGCCAGCGCGATCTTGGGGAGCTGCGTGGTCTTGCCCGAGCCGGTCTCGCCGCAGACGATGATGACCTGGTGCTTTTGCAGCGCGGCCATGATCTCCTCGCGCTTGCCCGACACCGGCAGCGACTCCGGGAAGGTGATCTTCAGGGGCGCCGCCAGGGCAGAGGGGCGGGCAGGCGGTGGCGCTGGGCGGGACGTGGGACGGGGGCTGGGAGCGTTCAAAGCGGGCTTCACCGGGCAATTCGTAGAGAATCGCGGATTATCCCAGCGCCTGCTGGTTTTCCCTGATTTGTCCGCCCACCGCCCTTCCCTGCCCGCATGTCCGCTGTCTTCAATTTCACCTTCGTGCCCTGGTTCCGTTCGGTGGCGCCGTACATCCACAAATTCCGGCACCAGACCTTCGTGGTCGGTCTCACGGGCGAGGCGATTGCGGCGGGCAAGCTCACCAGCATCGCCCAGGACCTGGCGATGATCCAGGCCATGGGCGTGAGGATCGTGCTGGTGCATGGTTTTCGCCCGCAGGTGAACGAGCAGCTGCACGCCAAGGGCCACACGCCCAAGTACGCCCAAGGCATCCGCATCACCGACCCGGTGGCGCTGGACTGCGCCCAGGAAGCCGCCGGCCAGCTGCGCTACGAGATCGAGGCCGCCTTCAGCCAGGGCCTGCCCAACACGCCGATGGCGGGCTCCACCGTGCGGGTAATTTCGGGCAACTTCGTCACCGCCCGGCCGGTGGGCATCGTCGATGGCGTGGACTTCCAGCACTCGGGCCTGGTGCGCAAGGTGGACGTGGCCGGGATTGAGCGCGCACTGGACATGGACGCGCTGGTGCTGCTGTCGCCCTTTGGCTTCTCGCCCACCGGCGAGGCCTTCAACCTGAGCATGGAAGAGGTCGCCACCTCGGTGGCCATGGCGCTCAAAGCGGACAAGCTGGTCTTCGTCACCGAGGTGCCCGGCATCCGCATCCGCCCCGAAGAACCCGAGGACGAGGACAACCCCATCGACACCGAACTGCCGCTGGCCCAGGCGCGGCAACTGCTACAGCGCATGCCCCCCAGCCAGAAGCCCACCGACGTGGGCTTTTATCTGCAGCACTGCGTCAAAGCCTGTGAAGGCGGGGTGGAGCGCAGCCACATCATCCCGTTTGCGGTGGACGGCGCCTTGCTGCTAGAAATTTATGTGCACGACGGCATCGGCACTATGGTCGTCGATGAAAAGCTCGAAGAGCTGCGCGAGGCTACGGCCGACGACGTGGGCGGCATCCTGCAGCTGATCGAGCCCTTCGAGCGCGACGGCACCCTGGTCAAGCGCGACCGCACCGAGATCGAGCGCGACGTCGCCAACTACACCATCATCGAACACGACGGCGTGATCTTCGGTTGCGCAGCGCTCTACCCCTACCCCGAGGCGCTCACCGGCGAAATGGCCGCCGTCACTGTCTCACCCCAAAGCCAGGGCACGGGCGATGGCGAAAAGCTCCTCAAGCGCATCGAGCAGCGCGCCCGTCTGCTGGGGCTGGAAAGCATCTTCGTGCTCACCACCCGCACCATGCACTGGTTCTTGAAACGCGGCTTTGTGCAGGTCAACCCCGACTGGCTGCCCGAAGCGCGCAAGCAAAAGTACAACTGGGACCGTCGCAGCCAAGTGCTGGTCAAGCGGCTGTAAGGGCACGCACGGCGGCAGCCAGATGGTGAACCAGCTGGCGCCACAGCACCAGGGCATCGTCCAGCACCCAGGGTGCGAAATGGCGCACCAACAAATAGACGGCGCCCAGCCCCAGGGCGATAAAGAGCAGGCGCTCAAACACACCGCCGGTCTGAAACGTCAGCGGCAATGAAAACCGCCGCTTGAGCGGCCACAGCCAAGGCACGCCGCCATGGGTGGCAAAGTCCCCCAGCAGGTGGCTCAGGTAGCCAACCCCCACGCCCACGGCCGCCAGCCCCCAACCGGCACCCAAGTTCCATTGGGCGAGCGCATAGTGCAAAGCCCAGGCCACGCCCAGCAAGGCCAACAGGCTGTGGGTGATCCCGCGGTGCCCGAACACGGCGGCAATCGGCAACGAAAGAAACGGGATGCGCCGCCCCAGCCAGCTCTTGGGATGGTCGATGTCCGGCAACAAGGCCCCGACGAGCGCGCCCCCCAAGACCACGGCCGCGCCCAGCGCATCCACCTGCAACCACTGGACCGCCCCAGCCCCCGCCAGGAAACCCGCCATCGAATGCGTGGACACCATCATCGCGCACGAAGAATCAAAAAAACAGTCAAATTGCCGTCCAGACCAATGAATACCAGCGGTAGAAGCTCTTATTTTAGGAGCAAAAAGTCTCCCTGGCCCTGCTGTGCGGCGGAAAGGAAGGCCCACGACTGGTAAGAGCGTGCAGCTCAGGCCACCGCCTTGCGCGGACGGCCGCCCTTGGCGCCATTGGCCCGGGCCGCTTCGGCCTTAGCCGCCGATGTGGCGCGCCCAGCCCTGGCCGCGTGCTGGCGCATCCAGGCGCGGCTGCCAAACAGACCGGTCAGCAGCCCTTCTACCGTCAGATCGGCATCCAGCCGAGGCCAGTGCAAGCCCTTGCCAATGGGGGTGATTTCAATTTCGGCCAGATCGGCCGCACGGGCGTCCGCCAAGCCCTGCGCCAGGCTGGGTGGGAAGGCAAACGAAGTGCCGTTGGCCAACTCCACCACGATGCGCTTGTGGCGGGCGTCGTAGCGGGCCGCCGTTGCTTGCAGGTGGGGCGTGCCCTCGACCACGCCACGCGCGGCTGCCTCAGGCACCCGCTGCAGTTCGGCCTCAATCCAGGAAGGCAGGGCGGTATGGGTCATACAGCTGGTTCCATTCATGTTTTTTTGTAAGTGTTGATTTTCGTCGCCCTGCCCTTGCTGCATCAGCGCCGCATGGGCGGTGGTCATGAACGGGAATCGGGAACAGGAAAAGAGAAGAAAACGGGCCACTGCGCCAGGACACGGCGACGGAGCGCCTTGAAACCGGTCTTACTTACGGTCATGGGCCTCGGGCTCCACGTCCGGCACCAAGGCCAGCGCGGCCTCGAATTGGGCGCGGCTGCCCCGGGCGGCGCGCTGCTCCAGGTAGTCCTGGGTGGCCAGGGCCGACAGCTTTTCTGCCAGCGCGGTGCTGATCAGTTGGTTGACTGAAATCCCCTCCTGGGCGGCGTACACCTTGGCGTTGCGGTGCAAGGACTCCGGCAGGCGAATGCTGAGTGCGCTCATGGTCAAGGCTCCTTTGGTGGGTTCAAAAAGGCCAGAGAATCGCTGATAAGAATCCATGCCGAAAAAGCCTCTAACCCAATAAATACCAGCAGTAATAGCTCTTATTTTAGGAGCAAATCTCATCCCCGGGCGAGGGCAGGCCGTCCGGCACCTGGGCAATCCGCAGCATGTTGGTCGATCCGGGGGTGCCAAAGGGCATGCCGGCGGCGATGACGATGGTGTCACCGGGTTCAGCGCTGTGCAGGCGGACGGCGGTTTCGACGGCCAGTTCGGTCAGTTCGGCGTCGTTGAACACGCCCGGGCTGCAGACGGGGGTGACGCCCCAGACCAGCGCCAGCCGGCGGGCAATCGACAACTCGGGCGTGATGCCGATGATGGGCGCGCGGGACCGCTCGCGCGCCATACGCAGCGCCGAGGAGCCGGAGGTGGTGTAGGCCACCATCGCGGCCACGTCCAGCAGGCCCGCGATGGAATGGGCCGCCCAGCCGATCGCGTCCGGAATCTGCGCCGCCGGCGGGGTGTGCGAGGCATCGAGCATGGCGCGGTAGTAGGGATCGGCCTCGGTCTGGGCAATGATGCGGTCCATGATGCCCACCGAGGCCACGGGGTACTGGCCCGAGGCCGACTCGGCCGAAAGCATGACCGCGTCGGCACCGTCGTAAATGGCGGTGGCCACGTCGGAGGCTTCGGCCCGGGTGGGCACGGGGGCGCTGACCATCGATTCCAGCATCTGCGTGGCGACGATCACCGGCTTGCCCCGCTGGCGGCAGGCGCGCACGATGCGCTTCTGGATGGCGGGGACCTGCTCAGCCGGCATTTCCACCCCCAGATCGCCGCGCGCCACCATGACGGCATCGGTCGCATCGACGATGGCCTCCAGGCAGTCGATGGCGGCGGGTTTTTCCAGCTTGGCCACGATGCCGGCCCGGCCCTGGACGATGGCCTTGATCTCGGCAATGTCCTCAGGGCGCTGAACGAACGACAGCGCCACCCAGTCCACGCCCAGGCCCAAGCCGAAGTCCAGATCGGCGCGGTCCTTGGGCGTGAGCGCCGACAGCGGCAACACCACGCCGGGCACGTTCACGCCCTTGCGGTCGGACAGCTTGCCGCCGTTGAGCACCCGGGTGTCCGCCCAGTCCGCGCCCGAGGCTTCCACCTGCAGGCGCAGGCGACCGTCGTCCAGCAGCAGCTCGGCGCCGGGGCCGATGGCAGCAAAGATTTCAGGGTGCGGTAACGCCACCCGGGTCGCGTCCCCGGGTCGGGCACGGTCCAGGTCCAGGCGAAACCGCGCCCCCTCGTCCAGGTGAACCGGCCCGTGCGCGAAGGTGCCCACTCGCAGCTTGGGGCCCTGCAGGTCCAGCAGCACACCCAGCGGTCGGCCCAGGTCGGCTTCGATGGCGCGGATCTGGTCCATGCGCGCCTGGTGGTCGGCATGGCTGCCGTGGCTGAAGTTCAGGCGGAACACATCGGCTCCGGCGCGCACCAGGGCCTCGATGGTGGCGCGGTCGGAACTGGCGGGGCCCAGGGTGGCGACGATCTTGGCGTTACATTGGCGTTGCATGGACACACTCTTTCAGGACAAGGAAAGTTCAAGGGGATGGGGCGCCCGCCTCGATCAGGATGGCGCGGAAATCGTTGACGTTGGTCAGTGTCGGGCCTGTGATGATCGCATCGCCCAACGCGGTGAAAAAGCCGTGGCCGTCATTGGCATCCAGGTGCTCGCGCGGGCGCAAGCCCAGGGCTTGGGCGCGCTGCAGGGTGTCGGGGCTGAGGTAGGCACCGGCAATCTCCTCTTGACCATCAACGCCATCGGTGTCACCCGCCAGCGCATGGATGCCGGGCGTGCCCTTCAGCGTCAGGCCGAGCGACAGCAAAAACTCCACATTGCGCCCACCCCGGCCCGCGCCGCGCACGGTCACGGTGGTCTCGCCGCCGGACAACAGCACGCAGGGGGGGCGTGAAGGGCTGCTGGCGCCGGGCGACCTGCAGCGCCATGCCACCCAGCACCTTGCCCACGTCGCGGGCCTCGCCTTCAATGGCATCGCCCAGGAGATGGACCGCGTAGCCCGCCTCCCGCGCCACGCGGGCTGCCGCTTCCAGCGCGATTTGCGGCGTGGCCACCAAGTGGGTGGTGATCGGTGGCAGGCGCGGGTCGCCCGGCTTGAACGACTCGCCTTCGCCGCTGTCCAGCAGCCGCAGCGCGGCGGGCGGAATGGCGATGCCGTAGCGGCGCAGGATGGCGAGCGCGTCGGCGCAGGTCGTCGGGTCCGGCACCGTGGGGCCGGAGGCGATGTCGATGGGGCCATCGCCCGGCACGTCGGACAGCAGCAGGTTCACCACCCGGGCCGGGGCGCAGGCCGCTGCCAGCCGCCCGCCCTTGAGGGCCGACAGGTGCCGGCGCACGGTGTTGATTTCGCCAATGCTGGCCCCGCTGGCCAGCAGCGCGCGGCTGAGCTGCTGTTTGTCGGCCAGCGTCAGACCCGGCAAGGCCAGGGGCAGCAGGGCAGAGCCACCACCCGAGACCAGGCACAGCACCAAATCATCCGCCGTGAGCCCCTGCACCCGCGCCAGGATGCGCCGCGCGGCCACCTCACCCGCCGCATCGGGCACGGGGTGCGCGGCTTCCAGCACCTCGATGCGCTCGCAAGGCACCGCGTGCCCATGGCGCGTGACCACCAAGCCGGACAAGGGGCCGGGCCAGTGCGCCTCCACCGCCCGCACCATCGCTGCCGAGGCCTTGCCGGCGCCAATCACCACCAGGCGGCCTTTGGGTGGATCGGGCAGGAACGGTGGTACGCAAAGAGCGGGCTGGGCTGCGGCGATGGCGGCATCGAACATCGCACGCAGGAGGTCTTTGGGCAGCAGCGGGGGCATGGAAAAAAGTGCAGGGCAAGTGCACCAAGGCCAGGAAGACGTCGATTGTTTCCGCAAAACACGCCTTCGACCGCTGCGCCCGCGCTTTATTGGATGAACCGCACCTTCTGGTGGATGCGTTCCAGGATCGGCCCTTTCTTCTCGTTGAAGACGGCCTTGTTCTCCTCGATCAGGTTGCGGCCCTGGGTGTCGATCGAGATGATGAGCGGGCCGAACTCCTGCACGCGGTTGACCCACAGGGTCTCGGGCATGCCCAGGTCCTGCCAGTGCGCGGCTTCAATCTTCTCCACCTTCGTGGCGGCGAGCACCGCGCAGCCGCCCGGGAAGATGGCGTGTACGGCCTTGTTCTCGACGCAGCCGGCCTGGGTCTCGGGGCCCATGCCGCCCTTGCCCACGATCAGCTTGACGCCGGTCTGGCGGATGAATTCCTTCTCGAACTTCTCCATGCGCATGCTGGTGGTGGGGCCGATCGAGACCATTTCGTATTCGCCGTTGTCCTTCTGGCGCACGATGGGGCCGGCGTGGAAGATGGCGCCGCCGCGCAGGTCCACCGGCAGTTCGCGGCCCTGCTCGATCAGGCGGCGGTGCGCCACGTCGCGGCAGGTGACCAGGGTGCCGCTCAGGTAGACCACGTCGCCGACCTGCAGGGCTTCCAGGTCTTCGTCCTTGATGGGGGTGGAGAGAATTTTTTTCACAGCGTGAATCCTTCGTGCGAGATGACTTCCCAGGTGAGGTCGGCGTTGATCTTGATGCGGCCGCGCCGGTGCGCCCAGCAGCCGGTGGACACGGCCACGCCGATGGTCGAGGGGTGGCGGGCCGACGATTCGATGTTCACCCCCATGACGCTGTTGTTGCCCGTCAGGCCCTGCGGGCCCAGGCCGAGTTCGTTGAGCCCCTCGGTCAGCAGCTCTTCCATGAGCGCTGCGTTGTCGTTGGGGTGGCGCGAATTCACGGGGCGCAGGATGGCTTTCTTGGACAGGCGCGCCGCCGTCTCGGCCGAGGTGGACACGCCCACCCCCACCAGCAGCGGCGGGCAGGCGTTCACGCCACGCGAGGTGACCACGTCGAAGACGAAGTCGGCCACGCCTTCGTAGCCCTGGCCCGGCATCAGCACGGTGGCTTTGCCCGGCAGGGTGCAGCCGCCGCCGGCCATGTAGACGTCGATGGTGACGCTGTCGTCGTCGGGCACGATGTCCCAGTCCAGCCAGGGAATCTTGCTGCCGGTGTTGGTGCCGGTGTTTTTCTCGACAAAGGTCTCGACCGCGTTATGGCGCAGCGGCCCCTCCTGGGTGGCGCCCAGCGTGGCGTTGCGCAAGATGCCCTCCAGCTCGCCCAGCAGGGGAAAGCGGGCGCCGGCCGTCAGGAAGTACTGGATCACGCCGGTGTCCTGGCAGCTGGGGCGGTCGAGGGTATCGGCCGCTTCCTGGTTGGCGCGCATGGATTCATATACCTCCTTGGCCAGGAAGTTGCCCTCCTGGGTGCGCAACTCGCCGAGTTTTTCGGTGACATCGACGGGCAGGCGCTTGCCGATGTACGCGGTGAATTTCGACATGAGCGTGGTCAGGTCGGCAACGGCTTCTTCTTTTTGCATAGGGGACTCCTTGGATGCCCGGGGATCATTCGACGGTGATGGGATGGGTCTTCACGAGGGCAGCGAATTTCTCCGTCTCCTCGCGGATCTGTCTGGCCATGTCTTCGCTGGAATTGCCGATCGGCTGGGCGCCGATGTCCTGCATGCGCTTGCCGAATTCGGGCGAACGGATGACCTTGACCATCTCGGCGTTCAGTCGCGCCACCACCTCCTTGGGCGTGCCGGCCGGCGCCAGGACACCGAACCAGGTACCGATGTTGAAGTCCTTGAGCCCCGCCTCTTGCAGCGTGGGCACCTCGGGCAAGGCCGGGGAACGGGTGGCGGTGGTCACGGCCAAGGGGCGCAATTTGCCGGATTTGAGGTGGGGCAGCACGGGGGTGAGCGTGTCGAAGGACAGGGCAATCTGCCCGCCCAGCAAGTCGGTGACCAAGGGGCCGCTGCCGCGGTAAGGCACATGGGTCAGCGCCACCCCCGTGGTGGCCTGGAACTGGGTACCAATCAGGTGCTGCGCCGTGCCATTGCCGTTGGAGCCGTAAACGCCCAGCTCGGGCTTGGCCTTCAGCAAGGCCAGGAATTCACCCACATTCTTGGCAGGCGTGCTGGCATTGACCACCAATACGTTGGGCACCAGGGCGACCGTGGTGATGGGGGCAAAGTGTTTCTGGAAGTCGTAGTTCAGCTTCTTGTAGACGCTGGTGGCAATGGTGTGGTGCACGGCCCCCATCAGCAGGGTGTGGCCGTCCGGCCGGGATTTGGCGACCTGGTCGGCCCCGATGGTCGCGCCGGCACCCGGTTTGTTCTCGACGATGACCGGCTGCCCCAGGGCCTGGGTCAGGCGCTCGGCCAGGCTGCGCGCCAACACATCGGTGGTGCCGCCCGAAGGAAAGGGCACGACCAGGCTGATGGGCTTGCTGGGCCAGGCTTGGGCATGGGCCAGGCCTGCCAACGTGGACAAGGCCAGAACCGCCAGTTGCGTCACAGCGCGTCGCCGTGGGGGATGGAAGGAAGGGGTTTTCATGCTGTCTCCTGAAAGGGTGCGTGGCCACTGGGGGTGACTGTAGAACCGGAACAGGACGCACAAATACGCCAAATTTCAAACCATATTTGAATCAAAGTTAATAATCAAACACCCTCCCCTTCCATAAACCGACCATGGGCGAAGCCATCCACCCTGCGGACCTCCGTTTTTTCTCCATGCTGGCCAGCGCGAGCAGCCTGAGCGCGGCCGCGCGCGAACTGGGCCTGACGACCTCGGCGGTCAGCAAGCACCTGGCCCAGATGGAAGCCCGGCTGGGCGTGCCGCTGGTCAACCGCACCACCCGCCGCATGGGCCTGACCCCGGAGGGCGAGATCTACCTGGCGCACGCACGGCGCATCCTGGGCGACATTCAGGACCTGGAAAACCTGCTGGGCGTGTCCCAATCCCTCCCCCGGGGACTGCTGCGCGTCAATGCCACGCTGGGGTTTGGGCGCAGCCATGTGGCACCCATCATTTCGCGCTTCGCCCATGCCCATCCCCAGGTGGAAGTGCAACTGCAGCTGTCGGTGAACCCGCCGCCCCTGACCGACGACGCCTTCGACGTGTGCATCCGCTTCGGCGCGCCCCCGGACGCACGGGTGATCGCCAAGTACATCGCCCCCAACCGCCGCCTGCTGTGCGCCGCGCCGAGCTACCTGGCGAAATTCGGTACCCCGAAGGTGCCCCACGACCTGGCGCACCACCAGTGCATCGGCATCCGCCAGGGCGAGGAAGCCTACGGCCTGTGGCGCCTGAGCGACGAGCGCGGGCGCCACGCCCACACCGAGGCGATCAAGACCCGGGGCACGCTGAGCACCAACGACGGGGAAATCGCCGTGCGCTGGGCCCTGGACGGGCACGGCATCCTGATGCGGGCCGAATGGGACATCGCCCAGCACCTGGAGAGCGGCCGCCTGGTGCATGTGCTGCCGGGCCACTGCACGCCCGATGCGGACATCTACGCCGTCTACCCCCAGCGCCACCAAGCCGCCACCCGGGTGCGGGCCTTCGTGGCGTTTGTCGAGCAGGCGTTTGAGACGCAGCGCCAAGCCAGGTCACGCTTGGAGACGCCTGTGGCGCCTTGAGCGAGCCGAATGCCGCGCCAAGCCCCAGCGGCCTGCAAGGTCCGCCCTTGCGGATCGACGCCTCGGATGGCTTCCTGGACAAAATCCGCATCAAAACAGCGCCCAAGCCAATCAAATCCATCGGTAATAGCTATTCATCTCATAGCAAACACCCGCCACTTGGCCGACTTTCACCCCTTGCCCCCACCCTGTGCCAGAATCCGCCCCTTTTTTTCGCGGACGCAGACGACACATGGCACGCACGGCAGGCATTCTTCCCGGGACGCTGGGCATCGATTTCGGCACCTCCAATTCGGCGGTCTCCTGGGCGGGGCCGGGGCAGACCGCCCGCCTGATCGCGCTGGAGGGCGAGGCCACCACCCTGCCCACGGCGGTGTTCTTCGACGACGAGGACCACAGCACCCACTTTGGCCGCGCGGCCATGGCGCGCTACCTGGCGCACCACGAGGGGCGGCTGATGCGCTCGCTCAAGAGCCTGCTGGGCAGTGCGCTGCTGCGCGAGCAGACGCTGGTGCACGGCAAGCCCCAGAGCTACCAGGACATCGTCTCCGGCTTCCTGCAGGAGCTGGTGCGCCGGGCCGAGGCCCAGTTGGGCGGCCTGCCCCAGCGGCTGGTGCTTGGGCGGCCGGTGCATTTTGTCGATGAAGACCCCGCCCGCGATGCCCAGGCCCAGGAGGCACTGCGCGCCGCCGCCAGCGCCTGTGGCTTTGCCGAGATTGGCTTTCAGCTCGAACCGATTGCTGCCGCGCTGGACTACGAGCGCCGGCTGGACCGCGAGCAGACCGTGCTGGTGGTAGACATTGGCGGCGGCACCTCGGACTTCACCGTGGTGCGCCTGGGGCCGGCGCGCATCGCCCAGGCGGACCGCAGCAGCGACATCCTGGCCACGGCGGGCGTGCACATTGGCGGCACGGACTACGACCGACAACTCAACCTGGCGCGGGTCATGCCGCTCCTGGGCCTGCGCCACACCGGCCCGCACGGGCGCGAGGTGCCCAGCCGCGTGTTTTTTGACCTGGCGACCTGGCATTTGATTCACTGGCAGTCCAGCGGCAAGGCGATCCGCGAGGCCGAAGCCCTGCGCGGCGACTACCGCGACCCGCGCCTGCACCAGCGCCTGATGGCCGTGCTGCGCGAGCGCCTGGGCCACGGCTTGGCGCAGGCGGTGGAGCAGGCCAAGATTGCCGCCTCCAGCACCGAAGCGCCGCAAATCCTGACTCTGGACGCCATCGAGGCCGGACTGGCTACGGAACTCAGCCCCGCCCACCTGGCCGAAGACCTGGCCGCGCTGCTGGACAAGGTGGTGATCTGCGCCCAGGAATGCCTGCACCTGGCCCAGCTGGCACCGGGCGCGCTGGGCGGCATCTACCTGACGGGCGGCTCGTCCGCGCTGCGCCCCTTCCGCGCAGCGCTGGCCCAGGGCTTTGCGGGCGTGCCGCTGGTAGAGGGCGATTTGTTTGGTGGCGTGGCGTCGGGCTTGGCCTACGGCGGGCCGGCGCTGCGGTAAGCGCGGCGACCCAGCGCGGCAACTCAGCCGCCTCAGCCGCCTCAGCCCCGCGCCTCGCTGCGCCGCAATAACTCCGTCACCAGGTCCCACTGCGCTGGCACGTTCAGCGCCGGGGCGTGGCCGCAGCCGGGGATTTCGACCGTCTGCAGCTGGCCGCGCGCGCCGGGACCACGCTGGCGCATGACCTCAATCACTTCGCGCTCGATCAGGTCGGAGTCCGCGCCGCGCAGCAACAGCACGGGCATCTCCAGCGCCTCGTAATGGCGCCAAAGATCGTAGTCCCCGGGGTGGTGGAAAAATTGCTGGACGATGGCCGGGTCGTAGTGCGGCGTGACCCGACCGTCGGGCAGGCGGCGGGTGGAGGTCTCGGTCAGGCGGCGCCACTGGGCATCGCTCAGCCAGCCAAAGGGCTGGTAAGCCTGCCGGAAGAAGGCCTCCAGCTCCGTCACCGTGCCAAAAGCCGGCGGCTGACCGGCGTAGGCCTTGATGCGGTCGATGGCGGGCTGGGCCAGCTGGGGCGCCATGTCGTTGAGCAGCAGGCTGCGCACCCGCCCCTTCAGACGCGGCTCCAGCAGGCCAGCAGCCGAGACCAGGCCAATCGCCCCGCCCATCGAGGTGCCCACCCAATGCGCCTGCGCCAGCCCGAACTGCTCGAACAGGTCCGCCGCCAGCCGGGCGTAAAACCGCAGGCAGTATTCCTCCAGCGGCGCGCGGCTCCATTCGCTCAGGCCCCGGCCCAGGGTGTCGGGGCACAGCACCCGCCAGCCCTGCCCCGCCAGGTGCTGGGCCAGGTCGTCCATGTCCCGCCCGGTGCGCGCCAGGCCATGCCAGGCGATCACGGCAGGGGCGCCGGCATCGCCCCATTCGGTGACATGGATTTCATAACCGGCGCAGCGGACGTAACGCGAAACGGGGCCTTGGGCTTCGGACATGGCGGGCTTCTTTGGCAACGGAGATGGGCAGTGGTGGAAAGAGGCTCAGTCCGGAATGGCGATGGCGCCCGGCGTGACCACGATGGTGTCGCCCATGGCGGGCGCAGCCGACCAGGCGGGTACGTTGGCGACCGTGAGCGCCTCGGCCTGGCCGGGCGTGCCGGCGCGCGGCACGGTGCGAACCACCTGGCTGGGCGGCAGCGCGGTGCCACGGCGCAGGTGCTCGTACATCGCGTCCAGCGCACGGTTCAGGTACATGTTCAGCGGCACATAGCGGGTGTCGTAGCCGGGCAGCACCGTCGGCAGGCCAATGAAGCCGTCGAAATGCTGGGCGTTGGTCACCTCGATGTAGCGCAGCTTGCTGGCGTCGCCCTCCACCGCCTTGTTCAGCGCGGTGTAGGGGCGCGAGGTGTGGTTGACCGGGATCAGCGCATCGGTACGGCCGTGGACGATGATGGCCGGCTTGCCGCGCAGGTTGCCGTTGCGGCGGGTTTCATCGACCCCGGCCTGCAGGGCCTTGGCAGCGGCGTCGTTGCCGGTGACCAGGTTGCGCAGGCACAGCGCGCCGGCCAGGTTCCAGTCCAGCACGCCCGCGTCGGAGACCGACAGGAAATCCCGTGCCGGGCCGGCCTTGCCCCGGTTGTTGATCAGCTGCACGCTGCTGGACGGCGGCACGCCGTTGCCGGTTGAGAACATGGTCGCCAGCACTGCGGGGGGCAGCACGCCCACGCTGCCGTTCGGATTGATGGCCGCATAGCTGAAGCCGCACAGGTTATCGCTGACGCGGGCGCGCGACAGCGCGTTCGCAAAGGTGACGGCCACGGCGGGTGCGACCTCAAAGGCGGCCAGTGAGGCATGCAGCGCATCGGTCTCGGGCTCCCAGCCGTAGCGGCGCAGGGCCTGCAGGGCTTCCTCGGCCTGGGCGGCGGTGGTGTCGGCTGTCAGCAGGCCCTGGGCTTTGAGCGAGGCACAGCGGTTGGGCGCAATCGGCAGGGCCGGATTGGCAAAGCCCGCCGCAAAGGCCGCCGCAAACGGGCTGCCCGCCACCGAGGGCGCCAGCGCCGCGCAGGCCTGGTACAGGTTGGCGTGGGTGGTGTAGTCGATGAGGGTCTTGCCCACCACGGGCAGCACCGTGCCCCCCCGGCGCACGCTGACCACCGGGCTGGCGGGCATCTGCAGAGCGGGTTCGGACACAGCCACACCGTCGATCAGGCCGCTGCGGTCCAGCTCGGCCGCTGCAAGGGCTGCGCCACCGCCGTTGGACAGGCTGGACGCAATCACCAGCGTGTTGTCGGGCGTGATGGTGCGCAGGCGTTGTCCGGTGGCTGTCTGGCTGCCGAACTGCTCGTTCAGTGCATAAAACGCGAATTCCACGGCCCGCAGGGTGTGCGTGCCCCAGTCCTTTTCGGGGTTCTGGCCCGAATGGGCGTGCTTGAAGGCAAAGCGGTTGGGGGTGGCCTGGTTAAAGGCAGCCAGTTCGGCAGCGGACAGGCCGGCGTTGAAGGCCGCGGCCTTGCCCGCCATGGCAGCCGGGGCGCGGGTACCGTCGATCAAGGGCACGGTATCAGCCATCAGGTCGTGAGCGGCGCCGCCGGTGCCCTTGTCGGTATAGGCCACGGCGCAGCCTTTTTTGAGGCCCCATTCACCCGTTGCGATGCCGCCATACACCCCCAGCGACCCCGAGGAGGTGGCGGTCACGATGCAGGGCTGGGCCGGGTCAAAACTGGCGGGCACCTGCACCATTAGCGTGACGTTCTGGCGGGCGGTGCCATCGTCGGCGTAGGCCAGGTACTCGGTGCCGGCGATCTTGCCTTCGCTGTCAGTGACCTTGCCTTGGGCGTCCACGTTCGGGCCGTACAGGCGGCCGTAACCACCAGCGGCGGTCATGTCCACCAGGCCACGGTAGCGGCTGTAGATGGCCAGGCGGCGCAACTCGGCTGCCGTGGGCTGCAGGGGATTGGCCACGGTGGGCGGTACCGCGCTGCCCAGTCCCGTCTTGCCCAAGCCAGCGGTGAGCAGGTCGTCCTGCACACCGTCGTAGCGGGTTTGCTGCACGGTGCCCAGGTAGCTGGGCTTGGTGTTGGCCTCAGGGCCATCGCTGCCGCAGGCGCTCAAGGCAGCCAGCGCCAGTACGGCGGGCACAAAGGGAAGGCGCGAAGAACGGCGTGAAAGGGGCATGGCTTGTCTCCTGGGGTGATGGAACTTTGTTATGAAATTTTTCGGGCGGACTGGCTCAGCGCTTGGAGCCCAGCGCCCGGGCACGCAGGCGGCCCACGACGCCGGTCGGGAAGTAATAGACCGAGAGCACGAACAACACGCCCAGCCACAGCAGCCAGCGGTCGGGCGAGAGCAAGGCGGATAACAGCGGCAGGCTGGTGGTGGCCTCGTGGCCCAGGCGCAGCAGGTCCTGCAGGTAGCTTTGGGCGATCAGGAACAGCACCGATCCGATCACCGCGCCATACACCGTACCCATGCCGCCGATCACCACGATCAAGAGGCAGTCCATCATGATTTCGAAGCTCAGCGAGGTGTCCGGCCCGTTGTAGCGCAGCCACAGCGCCAGCATGCAGCCGGCGAGCGTGGCAAACAGCGCGGACAGCACGCTGGACAGGGTGCGATAGACCACCACCCGGTAGCCGATGGCCTCGGCGCGGAACTCGTTCTCGCGAATGGCCTGCAGCACCCGGCCAAAGGGTGAATTGACGATGCGCAGCAGCGCCAGCACCAGCGCCACCGCAGTGACGAACAGCAGGTAATAGGTGATGAGCCGGCCGTCGATGAGCACCCCCAGCACTTCGTCTTCAAAGGGCTCGAAGCTGGGCGACAGCAGCTCAGGCAGCTTGAAGGTCAGACCGTCCTCGCCGCCAGTGAAGTCGGACAGCTGCGAGGCCAAGGTCTGGAAGGCGGCGGCCACGGCCAAAGTGATCATCGCGAAGAAGATCGCCCGCACCCGCAGCGAGAACAGGCCCACCGCCAGCGACAGCAGCAGCGACAAGCCTAAGGCTCCGCCCACGCCCACGGCCAGCGCACCCCAGGTGGGGCCCATCTGCGTGGTGGCAATCGCGATGCCGTAAGCGCCAATGCCAAAGAACATGGTGTGCGCAAAGCTCACGATGCCGGTGTAGCCCAGCAGCAGGTCGAAACTGGCGACCAGCACCACGAACACCAGCACCTTGGCCGCCACGGACAGGGGCTTGACGCCCGGGAACAAGAACGGCACCAGGGCCAGGCCCAGCAGGACCAGCGCCAGCACCAGGGCCAGCGGCTTGCTGCGGGGGTAGTCGCCGGAAAGGAGTCGGTTCAGCATGCAAGTCTCCTCAACGGTTCGCCACCGGATAGACGCCCTGGGGGCGCCACAAGAGCACGGCCACCATCAACGCGATGTTGGAAAACAGCGCCAGCTTGGGCACCAAAAAGCCGGTGTAGTTGGCCATCAGCCCCACCAGCAGCGCGCCAATCAACGCCCCGCCGGTGCTGCCCAGGCCGCCGATGATGATCACGATGAAGATCAGCACATTCACCTGCGCGCCCATCTGCGGCACCACGCTCTGCTGGTACAGCCCCCACATCACGCCGCCCAGGCCGGCCAGGGCCGAACCGGCCACAAACACGCCCACAAACAGACGGCGGATGCGGTAGCCCAGGGCCTCGACCATCTCACGGTCCTGCACACCGGCACGGATCAAGAGGCCCACCTTGGTGCGCGACAGCGTCCAGGCCTGCGCAGCGAACACCGCCAGGCCCACTACCACGGCGATCAGCCGGTATTTCTCGATGGCGGCATCGCCCAGGATCAGCGCGCCGCGCATGCCTTCGGGCAGGGGCAGCGGGATCTGCTGCGGGCCCCAGAGCACCTTGATCAGCTCCTCGCCGATGATCATCCCGCCCATGGTGATCAGGATCTGCTTCAAGTGCTGGCCATAGACCGGGCGCACGATGAAGCGCTCAAACGCCAGGCCCAGAGCGGCTGCCACCGCCATGGCCACCAGCATCGCCGGCAGCACCGCGACCAGGTTGCGCCAGAGTTCGGTGCTTTGCGTCCAGTCGCCCATGCTGCCCAGCACCGTGGTCGCAACGAAAGCGCCCAGCGCGATGAACAGACCGTGGCCAAAGTTCAGCACGTCCATCAGGCCGAACACCAGGGTCAGGCCCGAGGCGATGATGAAGATGATCATCCCCATCGCCAGCCCCGCCACCGTCAACGTCAGCCAGGTGCTGGGCGAACCCACCAGGGGCAGCACCAGCAGCGCCAGCGCCGGCACCAGGGCCAGCGGTTTCCAATCGAATTGGCTGCGGATCATGGCCGGCCCCCTTCGGGAGCTAGATTTGCTTCATTTTTCATAGCATATACCGCTGGTATCCATTGGCCTGGAGGCCAAAAAGGCTTAAAAACTGGGTAAGGCGGACGTGGCATCGCTGCGCCCTCCCCCGTCACAGCGACAGGCCCAGCAGCGACTGCTGCAGGGCTTCGTCGGCGGCCAGGTCGGCCATGCGCCCAGCATGGACCACCACGCCGTTGTCCATCACCGCCACGCTGTCGCCCAGGCGCTGCGCGAAGTTCAGGTTCTGCTCGACCAGCAGGATGGTCACGCCGCTCTTTTTGAGCTGGTCGAAGGCAGAAATCATGTTTTCGATGATGGCCGGCGCCAGGCCCTTGCTGGGTTCATCCACGATCAGCAGCTCGCGCGGCTCGACGATGGCGCGGCTCACGGCAAGCATCTGTTTTTGCCCGCCCGACAGCTTGCCGGCCGGGTGGTTCCAGAACTTCTCTACCGCCGGGAACAGGCCAAAAATCCACTGCAGCCGGGCCTGGTCAATCTGCGCGGCGCTGCGGGCCTGGCGGGCGGCTAGCAGCATGTTCTCCTGCACCGTCAGGTCGGCAAAGATGCCCATGTTCTCGGGCACGTAGGCAATGCCACGGTGCGCAATCTGCGGGGTGTGCAGCCGGGTGATGTCCTGGCCGGCAAAGGTGATCGTCCCTTGCGAGGCCGGCCACAGGCCCATGATGGTGCGCAGCGTGGTGGTCTTGCCGGCGCCGTTGCGGCCCAGCAGCATGGTCAGCTCGCCCTTGGGCACGGCCAGATCGACGCCATGCAGGATGTGGTACGCGCCGATATGGGTGTGGACGCCTTGGAGTTGGAGCAGGTTCTCGGTCATGCCGCTTCCTTTCGCGCATCCTGGGAAGCGCCTTTGGCCACGCCCAGATAGGCCTCTTGCACCACGGGCGAGGCAATCACCTCGGCGGGGGCGCCGTCGGCCACCAGGGTGCCGTTGGTCAGCACGATGATGCGGTCGGCCAGCTCGCGGACCACGTCCATCTTGTGCTCGACCAGCAGAATGGTCTTGGTCTTGTCCTGCTTGAGGCGGCGGATCAGGTTCAGGATCACCGGCGCCTCGTCGTGGCTCATGCCGGCCGTGGGCTCGTCGAACATATAGACCTGCGGCTCCAGCGCCATCAAGAGCGCCACTTCCAGCTTGCGCTGGTCGCCGTGCGGCAGGCTGGCGACGGGGGTGTCGCGGCGCTCCAGCATGGCCACGTCGTGCAGGATGGCCTCGGCCCGCTCGGTCAGGCGGCGGTGGTCGCTCCAGATGCTCCACAGGTTCAGGCCGCGCCGGTGGGGGCCGTCCTGCGTGGCTTGAACCGCCAGGCGCACGTTCTCCAGCACGCTGAGCTGCGGGAACAAATTGGTCAGCTGAAACGCCCGACCCAGGCCCGCGCGGGTGCGCGCCGAAGGGGGCAGCCCGGTCAGGTCGCGCCCGCCCAGTTCCACCCGCCCAGCCGTGGCCTTGAGCTGGCCGGAGATCAGGTTGAAGTAGGTGGTCTTGCCGGCGCCGTTGGGCCCGACGATGGCCGTCAGCGTCCCGGGCGCGAACGCGCAGGTCACCGCGTTCACCGCCACATGGCCGCCAAAGCGGATGGTGAGGTCATGGGTTGCCAGCATGGGCGTGCACAGACTTTCTCAAAATTTAGGCAAAAAGAGGCTCAACCGCCCTGAAATCGGGCGGTTCTAGCTATCAAAAGAGGAGTAAAGAGACGGGGCGCCGCAGCGCAGCGCCCCAGCGGCTTAGCGCTTGTTGCGAATCGGAACCTGCATTTCCTCTGGCTTGATCTCGCGCACCAGCTCGGGCACGCCCCAGGCGAAGGCCGGGTCCACCTTGATCTTGAAGTGGTACATGCTCTGCAGGGCTTGGTGG
>CAZQXQ010000042.1:0-19183 GCA_964597235.1 uncultured Burkholderiaceae bacterium
TCGGGGCGGATGGCGCGCAGCTTGCGCACCGTGCTCTTGTATTCCATGGCGGTGTAGCCGCGTTTCATCGCCATCAGGATGCGGTCCGACCCATGCTGCACCGGTAGGTGCAGGTGGCTGACCAGCTTGGGGATCCGGGCATAGGCCTCGATCAGCCGGGGCGTGAATTCGTTGGGGTGGCTGGTGGTGTAACGGATGCGCTCGATGCCCGGAATCTCGGCCACGTACTCCAGCAGCAGCGCGAAGTCGGCAATTTCGGTGGTGTCGCCCATCTTGCCCCGGTAGGCGTTCACGTTCTGCCCGAGCAGCGTGACCTCCTTCACGCCCTGGTCGGCCAGGCCCGCGACCTCGACCAGCACATCATCGAAGGGCCGCGACACTTCCTCGCCCCGGGTGTAGGGCACCACGCAGTAGCTGCAGTATTTGCTGCAGCCTTCCATGATCGAGACAAAGGCGCTGGCGCCTTCTACCCGCGCTGGGGGCAGGTGGTCGAACTTTTCAATCTCGGGGAAGCTGATGTCCACCTGGGGACGGTCCTGGCGCTCGCGTTGCGAGAGCAGCTCCGGCAGGCGGTGCAAGGTCTGGGGGCCAAACACCACATCGACAAACGGGGCGCGCTTGATGATTTCCGCCCCTTCCTGGCTGGCGACGCAGCCGCCCACGCCAATCTTCACGCCCTTGGCCTTGAGGTGCTTGACGCGGCCCAGGTCGCTGAAGACCTTTTCCTGCGCCTTCTCGCGCACCGAGCAGGTGTTGAACAGGATCAGGTCGGCTTCTTCCACGTCCTGGGTGGGTTCGTAGCCTTGGGCGGCGCCCAGCACGTCGGCCATCTTGTCCGAGTCGTACTCGTTCATCTGGCAGCCAAAGGTTTTGATAAAGACTTTTTTGCTCATGGGAAGGCGAAAGGAAACAGGAAAGGTGGTTTATTGGTCAAAAACGGCTCCAGGCCAGATTTGAGCAGCGGTACTAGCTATCAAAAAAGGAGTGTTTTCGCGTGGACAAAGTCTGGCGAAAGCACCTGGGCGCAGGGCTCAGGGGGTGCCCGATGGGCGGGGGGCGTTCGCGGTCGGCAGTTGTTCGGACGCGAACTGGAAATTGCGCCCTCCCGGATCGCCCTTGCCGGGCTGGGCGGTTTCCTCGGGCGTCAGCACCCACGCGGTGAGCAGGTAACCAGTGCTGGGTTCGATCAGGTAGTTGACCGTGAAGGTTTGGCCCAGCACGGTGTGTGGCAGCACCAGCGTGTTTTGCGGGCTGAACAGGCGAAACCCGGGGGCCAGGCGCAGCCGGCGTTCGCCATTGACCAGGGCCTGGCCGGGCGTGTCGATGACCAGGCGGCCGCGCAGCGCGGCATCGGTGAACAGGCGTTGGTTGCCAGGAAAGGGCGACATCTGCGCCAGCGCGGGCGCGGCCAGTGCCAGCAGGCCCAAGGCAGCAAGCCAGCGGCGGCGTGGAATGACAGGGGTAGGTGTGGCCAGAACATGGGCCAGGGTGCAGCGGTGCATGGTGTGTATCCAGGGGCTGGGGCGGCGGATTCTACGCCCCCGCACCGCACAGGCCGCCGCTTCAATCCGCGTAGCGCACCATGACGTACTCGCCAGGCGCATCGCACAGCACCTGGGCCGGATCGATGGTGGGTGGGGCCACGGGTGTGCCGGAGCGGGCCTGCAGCCAGTCGCGCAGCGCCACCCACCAGGATCCTTCGTGGCGGGGCGCCTGCGCGGCCCAGTCGTCGGGGCTGACCCAGCCGTGGCCTGGGTCCACGCTGTCCATCTGATAGCTGCGGTTCGCGTGGCCGGGCTCGGAGACGATGCCCGCGTTGTGCCCGCCGCTGGTCAGCACAAAGGTGGTGTCCGTGTCGGTCAGCAGGTGGATCTTGTACACCGAGCGCCAGGGCGAGACATGGTCGCGCACCGTACCGACGACGAACAGCGGGGCCTGGATGTCCATCAGCGCCACGGGCTCGTTGTTCATCCGGTAGCTGCCGCCGGCCAGCGCGTTGTTCAGAAACAGCGAGGACAAATACTCCGAGTGCATGCGCGCCGGCAGCCGGGTCACGTCCTGGTTCCAGCTCATCATGTCGTTGCCGACCTCGTCCTCGCCCAGCAGGTAGCGGCGGGTGTTGCGGCTCCAGACCAGGTCGCGGGCGTTGAGGAACTGGAACGAGCCGCCCATCTGCCGTCCCGTCATGAAGCCCTTGCGGGCCATGGACGCGCGCAGGGTCTTAAGTTGGTCGTCGTCAATGAACACGCCCAGCTCGCCGGGCTCGCTGAAGTCGGTTTGCGCCGCCAGCAGCGTGACCGTGGCCAACACCGGCAGGTTGCCGGGCTCGGGGTGATCGCCCCGACGACGGTGCGGCGTTCCGGGGCTGGGCAACATGCGCTGGCGCTTACCCAGCGCGGCCGCCACCATGGCCAGAAACGTGCCGCCCAGGCAATAGCCCAGCGCGTGCAGCTTGGGGGCGCCGGTGCGTTCTTTCACGGCGGCCATCGCGGCCATCACGCCGCTGTGCAGGTAGTCCTGCATGCCCAGGTCGCGGTCGGAAGCGTCGGGGTTGCGCCACGAGATACAGAACACGGTGAAGCCCTGTCCCACCAGGTAACGCACCATGGAGTTCCCCGGCGAGAGGTCCAGGATGTAGTACTTCATGATGCAGGACGGCACGATCAGCAGCGGCTCGGGCCGCACCTCGGCGGTGCTCGGCAGGTACTGGATCAGCTCTATCAAATGGTTGCGAAACACCACCTTGCCCGGCGTGACCGCCACGTCCTGGCCCACGGCATAGGGCAGGGGCTCCAGTGGGTGCTCGGCGGTGGCCTCGCTGTCCTGCTGGGTCTGGCGCTTCAGTTCGGCGCGCCAGTCTTCCAGGAAGTTCTGCCAGCCCTGCAACCCGCTTTGGCCGCTGGTTTTCAGGAACTTCTCCAGCACCGCCGGATTGCTCCAGGGCCAGTTGGACGGCGACAGCGCATCCAGCCCCTGCCGGGCAAAAAATTCCACCAGGTGTTGGTGGTGGCGGTTCATGCCATCGACCTGCGTGGCCTCGCGCCACCAGGCATCGCTGGCCTGAAAACCTTCCCTCAGCGCATTGAAGGGCCAGCGCTGCCAGGCCGGGTCGGCAAAGCGGGCATCCGCCATGGCTGGTGCCGAATCAGCACCCGCGGCGCCAGGCCAGAGACCGGCCAGGCTACGCCCCCAACTTTGCAGCCCCAGCGCCCAGGCTTTTTGCGCCAAGTGCATTTGCCGCCCCGGCGAGCTGGCCAGGTGCATGGCCCAGTCGGCCTGCGCCAGGGCCAGGGCGATCGGGGACAGGCCCATGCTCATGCGCGCCAGCTCCGACTGCGCATGGCTGTCCAGTTGTTTCAGGGCGGTGTGCGGGTCTTCGGGGGTGGGGGAGGTGGAAGCCATCGTGTCTCTCGCAAGATCAGGTCGGGGGATTCACAAAAAACCGGGGTGCCTCGCCCCAGAAATGCCAGGCGGCGCTGTCTTGGGCAATGGCCTGGTCCAGGTGGGTGAAGGCTTGCTGCGCCAGGGTCTCCAGGCTGTTGGCTACGCCTAGAGGGATGATTTTCAAAAAGCGCTCGCCGGTCTGCGGGTTGAGGCCGGTGAGGTAGATGGTGACCGGTATGCGTTGCTCTACCGCCGTGCGCAGCAGCGCCTTGGGGACCATCGCCTGCATGCCGGCGATGGTGACAGGCACGCTGGCGGCCACCTGGTCAGAGGGGACGTCGATCGCCGCCATCACCTGCTCATCCTTGGCGAGCGCGCGCAGCATCGGGCGCAGGCTGGCGGAAACGTCCAGGTGCGCATTCCCCAGCGCATCGGCCACGGCCTGGGTACGGGCGCGCACGTAGCGGTGGAGGATGGGCCGGCCCGCGAAATGCGCACCCTCCAGCGGTGCTACCAGGGCGTGGCTGCGCATGCCATGGGCCTTGGCGTGGCGCAGGCCCCACATGCCGGCACCCCAGTGGAAGGTGCAGACAATGCCCGCCTGCTCGCCACTGGGCCATTGGCCTTCCACCCGCAGGTGGCGGCGTATCCAGGCGTCCGAGCGGGTCAGCGCCAGGTACAGGTCGGCGTGGTCCACCAGCGTAACCAAGCGGCGCTCGGCGATCCAGTCCGCTGCTTGTTCTGGTCGGCACATGCCCCGTGCCAGCGCCTCGCGCAGCGCGGCATCGCAGGCGGCGCGGTACAGCCAGGGCCAGCGCGCCAGGCGTTTGAACACCGCAAAGCACAGCCGCCAGGGCAACACGGCAGCCAGGCCTGGCAGCAGCACCAGCTCCAAGGCATCGCGGACATGGGTTTTCCAGGGGCGCATCTTTACCTCACTCCCACCGATGGGGCAAACGCAGCAGGCCGGGGGTGCTGCGCGGGTCCACGTGGCGGAAGGGGGTGCAGTGCAGCCATTGTTCATAGACCACCAGGCCCTGCCGGTCGAAAAGGAAGGCACTGACTACATATTCGCCCGAGTGCAGGGGCAGGTCGGTAAAGCGCAGGCGGGCGCGCCACAGGCCGTTGCCCAGCGGGGTGGGTTCCGTGCCGTCTTGCAGCGTGCCGGCGGTAGTGATGCCTGCGCCGTGGGCCTGCTCCAGCATGATGCCGATGTGGGGCATCTCCTCTCCCAGGCCCCGTACGGTGACGGTGATCACGAGGTCCTTGGAGCGCAGCAGCGGTGGCAGGCCGGGCGTGCTGGCATCCAGATCGTCGGGCCCTTCGCCCAGCTCCACAGCCACGATGCCGGCCTGGCCAGGCAGCGGGGAACGGTGGGGTGCTTGGGGGGTGGCAGGGCTTTGGGCGCCATCGGGCGTGCCGCTGGAGGATTGGTTCGTGGCCTGGGGGGCTGCGCCCTCGACGGGGGCATCCTGTGCCCGCACAAAAGCCTCGTAAGACGCCAGCACGCTTTCGGTATCGCCAAAGGCGCGTTGCTGGCCCTTGTCCAGCCACAGCACCACATCGCACAGCTGGCGGATGTGGTAGAGGCTGTGCGAGCAAAACAGGATGGTGCAGCCGCGCTGGCGGAAGGCCTCGATGCGCTCCACGCACTTCTTCTGGAAATGCTGGTCGCCCACGGCCAGGGCTTCGTCGATGATGAGCACATCGGGCTCCACGGCGGTGACCAGCGCAAAGGCCAGCCGCACCGTCATGCCCGAGGAATAGGTCTTAACGGGCCGGTCCAGCGCCTCGCCCAGTTCGGAGAACGCCGCAATCTCGGGTTCGAGCTGCGCCATCTGCTCGGCGCCAATGCCGATCAGGCTGCCGCCAAAGTACAGGTTCTGCCGTCCGGTGAACTCCGGGTGAAAGCCCGCGCCCAGCTCCAGGATGGCTGTGACCCGGCCACGCCGCTGCAGCTGGCCCGTGGACGGCTGCATGGTGCCCGCCAGCAGCTTGAGCAGCGAACTCTTGCCCGCGCCGTTGTTGCCGACCACGCCCAGGCACTCGCCCCGGCGCAGCGCAAAGCTCACATCGCGCAGCGCCCAGTGGCTGCGGTGGTAGGCCCGGCCCGTCAGCAGCGCTTTGAGCCGATGGCGGGGGGAGTCGTACAGCTTGTATTCCTTGCCCAGGTGGGTAGCGGAGACGACCAGGTCGTCGTTGAGGGTGCTCATAGCCAATCCACCCATTGGTCACGGCTGCGGCGCAGCAGCACATCCAGCAGCAGTGCGCCCGCCACCAGCCATGCTGCCATGCCCAGCCACGATGCCAGCGTGGGCCACAGGCCCTGCAGCAGCACCGCCTGGTAGGCGCTGACCCAGGCCGTCATGGGGTTGAGCCACAGCACCCAGCGCCAGTCGGCCGGGAACATGTCCATGGTGAACAGCACCGGCGACGCAAAAATGCCCAGCGCCAGTGCAAAGCCCACGATCTGTGCCGTGTCGCGCAGGGCCGCCGTCAGCAGCGCCAGGGCCGCGCCCCACAGCAGGCACAGCAGCGACTGCAGCAGCACCAGCACCGGCATGGCCAGCAGCGCCGCCGCAAAGTGGTGCTGTGGCACATAGGCCAGCACCAGCAGCAGCAACAGCGGCGCAAACACCACACCGCTGGCTAGCACCGCCCGTGCCGGGAACAACAGGGGCGGCAGCGCGTTCTTTTGCAGCACGCCCGCCGACTCCACCAGGCTGTTCATGCCGCGGCTGAGGGCGTCGGCAAAGGCCATCCAGGGCAGCATGCCTACGATCAGGAAAGCGCCCACGGCCTTGGTGGGGGCGTTGTCGCCCAGGCGCATGGCAAACACCACGTCGAACACCAGGTAGTAGGCCGCCATGGTGAGCAGCGGCTGCACGTACGCCCAGGCCACGCCCAGGGCGGTGCCCGCGTAGCGCGCAGCAATGTCGCGCCGGGTGAGCACCCAGCACAGGGCGCGGGCGCGCCAGAGGGTTTGGGCTTCTTGCCAGAGCATGGGGCAGGGCGTGAACGTGGGGGCTGCTTAAAGGAAAAAAGCCACCCCGCTGCATAGGCCCCCGGTGGGTGCAGCGTGGGGTGGCTGGAGGGCTTTTGCCACTAGGCCCGATGCCCAGCGGCGAGGGCGCCAAGTTTACTTGGCTGGTGCCGCTGCCGGCGGGGTGGCCGACTTGGTTTGTGCGGCGATGAAGTCCTGCAGAGCCGTTTCGTCGCCCTTGGCCAGGGCGTTCAGGCGGTCCACTTCCTTCATGCGGGCTTCTTGCTGGGCCTTGCCGCTGGCTTCTGCGCGCAATTGGTCGCGAACTTCTTCAAACGGCTTCACGCCAGCGGGCTTGCGCTCTTCGAGGCGGATGATGTGAAAGCCAAAGTCGCTTTGCACGATGCCGCTCAGCTCGCCGGGCTGCTTCAGGGCTTCCACAGCGTCTTCAAAGGGCTTGACCATGCGGCCCTTGGCAAAAAAGCCCAGGTCGCCGCCCTTGGCAGCGCTACCGGGGTCGGCGGATTCTTTTTGGGCCAGTTCTTCGAAATTTGCACCCGATTTGAGGTCAGCCAGCAGTTTTTCGGCCTTGGCGCGGGCCTCGGCATCGGTGCCGCGCACCAGAATGTGGCGGGCGCGGGTTTGGGCGGGCTGCTCAAAGCGCTGGATTTCGGCCTTGTAAATGGTTTGGGCCAGCTTGTCGGTGGCGGGGTCATCGGCTTGCAGGGCGCTC
This sequence comes from uncultured Burkholderiaceae bacterium, assembly GCA_964597235.1. Taxonomy (GTDB): domain Bacteria; phylum Pseudomonadota; class Gammaproteobacteria; order Burkholderiales; family Burkholderiaceae_C; genus CAYZPX01. Next base: position 7,101 of record CAZQXQ010000042.1, read on the forward strand.
TTGGTGATTTCCACCACACGTGCCTCCGCCAAGACGGCTTCTTGTTGGGTTTTGAGCAGCGCCACTACGTCGGCGCGCTTATCCATGCCTTGTTTGACAGCTTCTGCGGCCAGTGCGCGACGCAGGTACAGGTTGCCGATTAGCTGGCGCAGCATGTCAGGCTGGCCCAACACACGGCCGCGCACATCGGCGGGCATGCGGTCCAGCTCGGCCTGTACATCGCTGCGCAGCACCTTGACGCCGGCGCCTTCCAGCAGCACTTCGTTCTTGGTTTGGCTAAGGGCGGGGCCGCAGGCAACGGCAGCGGCCATGGCCAGACCAGCGGCGATGGGCGACAGGGCCACACGGGAGAAGCGAAGGGAGGTCAGCGTATTCAGCATGCAGTCAAGTTCGGTGAAAAGTCGAGAAAAAAGGGCCCAGGCCCTCAATCTAAAGAACAAAAAACAAAAAGGCGGGGATTGCTCCCCGCCTTTTTTAACTTACCAAGTTAACCCGAAGATTACTGGAAGCGGTGGTTCCAAGTGCCACCCAGGTTGGCACCGCGAGCCTTAGCGGCTGCGAAGCCGACCACGGGCAGACCGTTGCCCAGGCCAGGTGTGCCGATGCGGAACCAGCCGTCAGCGAACTGAGTCTGGATGTTGGTGCGAGCCAACGAAGCACCCAGCACGGAGTAGTCAGCGCTGTTGAAGGACAGCACAGACACTTCACCGCACAGGTTCACAGCAGTGTCAGGAGAGATCACGAAAGTGGTCTTCGTGGTTTCTTCGCGGTCGAAAGCGCGCAGGCCATTAGTGTTCACGCAGATGCGATCACGGGCAGCGTTCAGGAAAACGTTACCGTTCACGCCAGGCACGTAGTGACGAGTCACCAGCGCATTGTTGACGATGGCGTTGGCGCTGTAGTTCAGGGCCACAGCGTAGCGACGTGTGGGCATAGAGAACACCCAGTCGGTCGCGAAGGACACGGCTTGGTTCGTCAGGAACTCGTTGCTGACAACGTTGACTTCCAGAGCTTGGGCCAGAGCGCTGGCTTGGGCAGCAGGAGCGTTGGAGCCAGCGGGAACAGCAGCGTTGCTGTAAGGAGTCGACAGGTCAGGGAAGTCGTAGCTAGCAGCACGCACAGCGCCTTGGGCCAACAGAGGATCGGCAGTCAGAGCGGCAGCAGAGGCAGCGGACAGGCCAGCAGTGGTTTGGGGTGACCAGACCAGGTTAGCTTGTGCGTTGGCGCCAGCAGCGTTCAGGGCTTGGATGCTGTTGGCTTCGCCAGAGAAGGAAGCCTTGTCAGCCACGTTCACGATGGTCCAGTTAGCGAACAGACCGCCGGTAGGCCAGCTGTAGCCACGTGTGAAGGGATCGTTCACGGCATCGCCAGCAACCAGTTGGTTTTCTTGAGCGTCCATCACGGCTTGTGTGCAAGGTGCCACGCCGTTCACGTGCTTGGTAGCGGTGAACAGAGCAGTGCCAGGACGGATGTCGGCCATGTTCAGGATTTCGATGTAGCCTTCGCGCGTTTCTGAGGTAGCAGCGTTGCGAACGCGATCGGTCTTGAATTTGCCGCTAGCGGCCTTGATGTCGGCTGCGCTGGGCAGTGTGCAGCTCTTGTCGTCAGTGGTCAGAGCAGAGACGCCGTCCTTAGCGGACACGTTGGCGGTCCACACGTCGCCGGGCGACAGGTAGATGGTGATGTCGAACAAATCGTCAGAGTTCGAAGCACCGCGGTAACGCAGCTTGACAGCCTTGCCGTTGGTCAGGTCGGTGTTGACGATGTTCAGCAGGGAAGCGTTGTCGCCTTGGGTCGTGAAGTAAGGCACAAGCAGGATGTGGCCGATGCCGTCAGTGTTCACTTGCAGCTGGGTTGCTGGGTTGGCAGCGGCAGCCAGGCTACCGAAAGCAGCGTTGCTGTAGGCCAGTCGAGCATTCACTGCGACTGTGTCGACAGCAACTTGTGCGTTAGCACCGCCAGCGATGCCACCAACCATGGCAGCAATGCTCAATGCAAGAAGATTCTTCTTCATGTAGGAACTCCAGTTAAAGAAATAGAAAGCGCAACTACCAAGATTGATTACGCTCGATGATGGTAGCACAGCCCTAGGGCTCAACCATGCCCGCGCCCCCCTCGAAAAACGATGGTGTTTTCAAAAAACAACACCCTTTTTCCAGAAGGCGACGCGACAGATATGCCTGCAAACCTGTCTGCGGCGGTTGGCTCGGGTGGCGGCAGTGTAGCCCAAGCGTTTTAGCCCGGTAAAGCAAGATTTTGGGCCGGGACGCGGTTTCTGGATAATTGTGGTTTTTTTGCACCTTGGTGGGCATGTATTTGTTCGCGAGCGACACGAGGCCGACTTTGATGAAGCAGGCTGAAGGCTTGACCGATGCCATGCGCGCAGCGATTGACGAGTCGGAGCTGGCCACCCGGCGCGATCTGAAGGAAATGGAGCTTCGGATCGGCATGCGCTTCGAAGCACTCAAGGGCGGTATGGCCCTGGTCAAATGGATGATGGGCGCCCTGATCGCGCTAGCGGTTGCCAACTTCTCGAAGCAGTTTTTCTGAGCTGTTCCAGAATCAGGGGCTTAATTGGCTTCTAGGCCAATGGAATCGGGCGGTGCTAGCTATGATTTTGGGAGTGGATTTGCTCCCGAAAGGCGAGGGAAAAGACCGGATGGATCAGTGCAAGGCCGCGAGAGCGGCCTCAGGGGCTCTGTCCAGCACCTTGAGCAGGGATTTGGCTGCCCCCGTGGGGCAACGCTTGCCCTGTTCCCAGTTCCGGATGGTTTCCAGGGGGACGTCAATGCGCTCCGAGAACTCTGTCTGGCTCAAGCCCAGGCGCTTGCGAACACGGCGTGCGAACTTGGCAGCGTCCTGCATGGCATCTGCTTCATCGGCATGCAGCTGTTTGGCAAGGTCTGCTTCGGTCGTGGCATCCACCCGTGCGGGGTCAATGCGCCCAGCGGGCAGAAACGCCATGTCTGCGGGATCAATTGTCACGCGTACTGTTTTCATAGTGCTTGACCTCTCTTTGGTTGGCTTTGCGTGCGGAGATGATGCGGATGGTGTCGTGCCTGGGGGTATAGACCACGACGAAGAGCCGTTGCTCGATCTTGCCCAGCATTTGATAGCGTTCTTCACCGTAGCTGTACCTGGCATCGACTTGAACAAGGCGATCAGGATCGAAGAAAGCCCTGACAGCGTAGGCAAAGTCAAACCCACGCTCTGTAAAACAGGCTTCGCTCTTGGCTTCATCCCATTCAAAATTCATTGAGTGAATGTAGTTCTTTGGCCTACTTTTCGCAACTTTCAAGCGATTGTTTGCTGCGTAAGCTGGTCTAGCGCATGATCAGCCAAATTGGCCTCTAGGCCAATGGAATCGGGCGGTGCTAGCTATGGTCTTAGGAGTATTTTTGGGCTGGTTGGAAGTTCACTCCAGCCACCCGCGCTGCCGCGGCACAAGAACTGCAGGCGTTCCAGTAAGGGCAACGGCAGGTTCACAACAAAACTCCTTCGCTTTGCGCCACGTCATGGATGGGCAGGCGTTTGAGGCCGGGCGCTATCAGCAACACATCCACCTTGCGCCCCTGCATGGCCCGCGATCTGGGCGGCCAGGCCGGTTGGGTTGGCGGATGAAGGTCCGCATGACATCGGGCAGTCGCATGGTGGAGTCCTGGTGTATGTTTAGTGCGAAATGCTATCTTTAAGATAGCTATTACCACTGATATTTATTGGTCTAAGACCGGTTTTGATGTCAAAGTTTCCGTCTCGAACGCCACGATGTTGCGCTGGTCCTTGCTGAATTCCACGCCGATCAGATGGATGGGGCCAGCGCCAGGGTGGCGGTACTTGTCCGCATAGCCCCGGTCCTTGAGCTGCTGTAGGGCCTTGCCTTCAGGCACGAGCTCCACCACCTTGAACTCGAACAAATACGTGCGCCCCTCAAAGCGCACAGCCATGTCGATGCGGCCTTTGTTGGTCACATCCTCCAAGGTAATGTCCAGGCCCAGGGCGGCAAAGTGGCTGTAGAACACGCTGGCCCAGTAGCCCTCGTATTGGGTGATGGGGCTGTTGCGGTACCAGTCATGGGGGATGCTGGCAAAAAAAGCGTGGAACAGGGCCTGCATGCCGGCCACATCATGGGCTTGCAGCAGGCGGTACAGCCGAGCCATTTGCGCCGCATAGTGGCTGCCGTGCGCAGTCAGGGCCGGCAGCAGCGCGCCATTCAGGGCGGTGCGCACTTCCAGATTGGGGTAGCGCAGCGTGATTTCTTCCAGCCCCGGAATGTCCTCGACATGGTCGATCGTCAGATAACCGGCCTGGAACATCAGGGCTTCGGTGGGGATGTCGTCCACGTCAAAGGTGGACACCAGCCTTTCCGGCGCCACCAGGTGTTCCAGGTCGGGCGTGAACTGCCGGCGCTGTATCAAAAGCTTGACCAGGAAGGTGGGCGTTCCGGTCTCAAACCAATAGGGGCGGAACCGGCGGGTGTCGAACAGCAGCAGCAAATCAAACGGGTTGTAAACGCTCTCGCCCGTCCAGTGGTAGCCGTTGTACCAGCGGCGGATTTCGTCACGGTCCAGGCCGGGCAGCTCGGGGGCAAACACGGTGTCCACATCCGCATCGGTGTAGCCGCAGATGGCGCTGAACCGGGGGTCGATGGTGATGTCCTTGAGGTTGTTCAGGCCCGAGAACAGGCTGACCTTGCTGAATTTGGAGACGCCGGTCAAAAACGCAAAGCGGACATGGGCATCGCTGTCCTTGATGACGGCGTAGAAGTCCTTGAGCACCTCGCGAATCGCCAGGGCTTTGTCGCGGTCCTCGATGCGGTCGAGGATGGGTTTGTCGTACTCATCCACCAGCACGACCACGCGCTGGCCGGTTTTTGCCGCCAGCTGCAGGATCAGTGTGCGAAAGCGCTCGGGCAGGCTGGCGTCCACCGCGTGCAGGCCATGGGCCTCTTCAAAGCGACGCAGGTGCGAGTCGATTCGGCCTTGCAGGTCCTGTGCGTCCTGCACGACGCCGCCGCCAAAGCTAAAGCGCAGCACCGGATGCTTGACCGACCAATCCCAGTGCTGTTCGGCGTACAGGCCCTTGAATAGCGAGGCATTGCCCTCGAACAGCTCCTTGAGCGTGTCCAGAAACAGGCTTTTGCCAAAGCGCCGGGGGCGTGACAGAAAGTAGTGCGTGCCCTCATTGATCAGCTGCAGCGCTAGCGGGGTTTTGTCCACGTAATAGTGGGCATCGTCCTCTCGGATCTTGGCGAAGGTCTGGATGCCGATGGGGAGCTTTTTGCGGGGCAGGGCGGTCATGCGGGGCATTGTAGGAAGGCCCCGAACGCGGCCTCCTCAGCCCGGTTCAGCCGGGGTGGCCCAGGATCCAGTTCTTGACACGGCGCTGCCAGTGGGCCGGGATGGCGCGGGCTAGGGTGCGTAGCCCGGGGCTATTGCGCAGTCGGACCAGCGCGCTGACAGCCCGCGCTCGCCGTGAGGCCGCAGGTGCGGAGGTGGGCAGCCAGGCCTGTAGTTCGCTGGCCTTGGGGCTGGGACCAGCGGGCAGGGGATGCATGCCGCGCAGGTAGTCGCTGGCGTAGGACCAGGGGCCGATCAGTGCGTCTTCGGCCTGGCCCATGGGCTGGGTGGGCAGGGCTGGGGGCGTTGCGCCAGGTTCGGCTACCGCAAAGTGCTGCTCCCGCAGGGCGGTGAACCAGTCCACCCAGGCTGCGGCAGGGGTGTTCCACGGGCGGACCCAGCTCCAGGGGCGACCGGCCAGGCGTTCGGCAAAGGCGCCGAGGTCGGGGGCTACGACGGGCAGGCCGGCCTGCAGGCAGGCGCTGAGGGTGTAGCTGTAGGTTTCGGGCCACTGGGCCGGGAACCAGACCAGGTCGGGCTGTAGCCAGTCCAGCAGGCTGGGCAGGTCTTTTTCGGCGTAGGCACCATGGACCGTCAGGCGCGCCTTGGGTTGGCCTTGCAGGTGGCGATAGCCGTAGCCGAGCAGGTGGAATTCAATGGGGGCACCCCGGCGAGCGGCTTCCTGGGCAGTGGCTTCCAGCAGGTCGGCCCCCTTGATGACGCTCAGTGCGCCGATCACGGCGATCTTGAGCGATGCGCTGGGGGTCCGTGCTCGCGGGCTTGGGGTGGGCAGCAGGCTGGTATCTAGCAGGTCAGTGTGCGGCGCCAGACGGATGTCGGCCTTGGGCGCAAAGCGCGCCATGCGGCGGGCGGCGTCGCGGCTGGGGACGAGGACGTGACGGGCGCCTTCGACAAAGGGCAGGTGGTTGCTGCGCCAGGCTTCAATGGTGACGCCGCCAGGGGCAGGGGCGCGTTGCAGGCATTGGCGGCACTGGTCCAGGCCTTTTTCGCCGCAGTAGGCCTGGGTGTGGTCGGTCAGTGAGATCTGCGGGCAGTAGCTGTAGTAGTCGTGCGCGGTGAAGTCGTAGGGCACGCCCAGGCGGGCGGGCAACTGGCGCACCGCTTCGCCGTGGCCCAGCAGGTGGTGGTAGTGGATGTGCTGCACGCCCAGTTGGCGCAGCAGGGCGAGCAGGGCGTTTTCCTGGGCGGGCAACTCGAAGCGCAGCAGGTGCTTGTCAGGCGCGCCAGGCAGGCCCAGGTGCACGGCGCCGCCGCCCGCCGGGGTGAGCTGCAGGAAGCGGGCCTGCCCCTGTAGGTGCTGGGCCAGCTCATGCACATGGCGAACGGTGCCGCCGGCCCGGTCGTGCAACACGGCGAGCACCACGGGCTGGTCGCCCTCCTGTAACAGCCTGGCCAGGTCGAGCGCGATGCGCCAGGGGCGGGCAGGGTCGGCCTGCACGAACTGGTGCACGGCTACCTCGTAGCGGGGATGCAGTCGGCGCAGGGTCTCCATCGCGGCCATCTCCCGGGGGCTTTTGCTTTCGCCAAAGCTGACGCCGCCCGTGTGCAGCACAAAGGTGTCGAGCGCGTGCAGGTTGCGCCAGCCGGCGTCAAAGGCGCGCTGGCAGAAGTCGTTTTCTTCGCCATAGCCTTTGCCAAAGTGGGCCGTGTCGAACAGACCCACCGCATCCAGGCTGTCGCGGCGGATGTACATGCAAAAGCCCACGCCGGTCGGTATGTCGATGGCAGCACCGGCGTTGGTGCGGGCGCACAGGGCGTCCAGGCTCGCGGTGCTCATGCCCGGGGGCAGAGCGTTGGCTTCGCAAAACCGGGGGTAGCTGCAGATGGTGGCGTTATTGGAAAACGGCGTGACCGATGCGACGCGCCGGTCGCTGTAGGCGGCGCGGCGCAGGCGGTCCAGCCAGTCGTTGGCGACTTCGGTGTCGCTGTTGAGCAGCAGTACGTCGTGCGTGGGGTTGAGCACCATGCCACGGTTGACGGTGCCGACAAAGCCGAGGTTTTCGCCGTTTTCCAGCAGGGTGATGCGTGGTTCCTGTGCCGCCTTGTCCCTCAGCCAGGCGGTGACCTCGGGCTCGGGGCTGGCGTCGTTAATGACCACCAGCTGCCAGTCGGTCCGGCAGGTGCTGGCCAGCACGGATTCGACGCACAGCCGGGTGTCGTCCAGCCCGCGATAGACGGGGACGATGATGTCCACGGGCTGCGCGGGCGGGGTGATCGCGTGTCCGGCAAAGGCGTCAGCGGTGGGGTGGACAGGGGGGGCTTCGCCCCGGCTGAGTTGGCGGTCAATCCACATCTTGGTGTGCACCAGCGGGCGGGTGACTCGGAAGACGGTGGAATTTTCGATGCGCTGCAGGTGGTCGATCAGGTTCTGGCGCTCGCGTAGCGCGGTCTGCAACTGGCCTTGCAGCTGTTGCTGTTGCAGCAGCAGTTGCTGGTTTTGCGCCTGGGTCTTTGCGTGGGCTTGTTCAGTCAGGGTGATTTGGCGGGCAGTCTGGGCCTGGGCCTGGGCCTGGGCCTGGGCCTGGGCCTGTTGCAGCGTGGCCTGAGCTTGGGCCAGTGCGGCCGCAGTGTGCTGGGTTTGCAGCTGGCTTTGCTGTAGCGCGTCTTGCAGCGCGGTGATTTTGTCGTTGACCGGCATCAGGCTTTGGGCCATCACCAGGTAGTCGGCGGACATGGGCCAGCCCAGTTCGACTTCTAGCGTGGTGCCGCCAGCCTGCAGCGCGCTGGCGAGGGTGGCAGCGGGGATGGGCAGTTCCAACCAGGGGTCTTCGCCAGCCAGCAGCACCAGCAGGCGGTCGGGCGCAGTGGGCAGCGGGGGGCGCAGGACCAGCTGTTGGTGGGGCATGGCCTCCAGCGTGGTCACAGCCTCGGTGTGCGCGCGCCATTCCCACAGCTTGCTTTCCTGGTCATCGCACAGACGCAGGCTGTACAGGTGCAGGAAGCCGGGGCGGTCGGCCGGGTCCAGGCGCAGGCGGGGAGTGGTGGCCTCCGGGGCCTGGGGCAGGGCGAAGCGCAGGGTCTGGCGCTCGTTGCCGATCTGTCCGGCCTGGGTGAGCTTGCGGTCCTCGGTCAGGCTTCCGTCGGCACTCCAGTAGAGCTGGGCGGTGAACAGGGCCTGGGCAGCCAGGGCATCGACTGGTGCGGGGTCGTCGGTGCCGGGCACAGGGGCGTCCAGCGGCAGGGGGGTGGCGCTGCCGATGAACTGGTAGCTGAGCGCGTCAGGTACGGCCAGCAGGTAGCGGGCGACGGCGGGCGGCAGGCGATCAAAGGCGGGCTGGAATTCGGATTCAGGCAGTTCGCGGCGGATGGTGTCCAGTGGGGCCAGGGCCCAGCGCTGTTCCGCCAGGAAGCGCTGCAGCGAGCGCCGCGTGAAAAAGCGCAGGTGGGTGCGGTCGAGCAGGCCTTCGTCGCGGTAGCGGAGTTCGCCGTCTAGCAGTTCGGCCAGCAGGCCGCAGTAACCGGCGTTGGGCACCGAGACCAGCAGCTGTCCACCCGGGGCCAGCAGGCTGCGGCAGGCGGTCAGCACCTGTTCGGGCTGGCGCAGGTGTTCGAGCACGTCGGCGCAGACGATGGCGTCGTAGCTGCCAGCGGCAAACAGCTGGGCGAGCGGGGCGTCTTCGAGGTTGGCGACTTCCACCCGGCGGTAGTGGGGGCGGGCCAGGGCGGCTTCGGCCTCGCTCAGGGTCAGGCCATCGACGGTGCAGCGGCGGTGCTGCACGAGGTGCTGGCCCAGTGCACCGCTGCCGCAGCCCAGATCGAGCACGGTGGCGCCTTCGGGGATCCGTTCAGCCAGTACTGAGAGGGAGGTGCGTTCTTGCTGGTCGATGTGGCGCTGGTAAATGTGCAGGTCGGCGGGGCTGGAGAGGGTCATCACCCGATTATCGTCACCGCAGCAGGGGGTTCCATGGTGGAGAAAGGCGGGTGGCGTCACAGGGGCGCTGCTGGGATTGGTCCTGAGGATTTGGGCTAAAAATGGGGTTAATGTCAATAAAAATCAGCGGTATTAGCTATTTATTTAATAGCAAATTTTTGTTGCAAATCCCCTATCGCGGGCGGTGACAATGGCGGCCTGATGAATTCTCTGTCCATTCCTTCGGCGGATTCCCCGGCATCCATGGTGGTGTCGGTGGTTAGCCACGGACATGGCGCGCAGGTGCAGGCCCTGTTGCTGGATCTGGCTCGCTGGGGCGTAGGCATGGTGCGGCGGGTGGTCTTGACGCAAAACCTGCCCGAGCCTGCGCCCCAGGCGCCTGAAGGGGGCTGGCCCTTTGTGCTGGAGTGCCGCCGCAATGGGGCGCCTGCCGGATTTGGCACCAACCACAACCGGGCGCTCGCCGGTGCCAGCGAGCCACTGGTCTGCCTGCTGAACCCGGATGTGGGACTGGGCGGTGCTGATCCTTTTGTCGCGCTGGCCCAGGCCGCCCTGGCTCCTGGCGTCGGGGCTGCCTACCCGGAACAGGTGGATGCCCAGGGCCATTGTCAGGACAGCGAACGCGAGTTGCCCACCCCCTGGGCGCTGTGGCGCCGCCGGGTCTGTGGAGCAACCGAGCACCGCGTGGATTGGGTGAATGCCGCCTGTCTGGTCTTGCCCACCCCGGTTTGGCAGCAGCTTGGGGGCTTTGATGAAGGTTATTTCCTCTACTGCGAGGATGTGGACCTGTGCCTGCGCCTGCGCCTGGCGGGTCTGGTGCTGGTGCGGGCCCCAGCGCGGGTCGTGCATGCCGGCCAGCGCGACAGCCATCGCCACTGGCGCCATCTGCAATGGCATCTGCGCAGCCTCTGGCGCTTGTGGCGTTCGCCGGTGTTCGCTCAGGCTCGGCGTTTGCGGGAAGAGCGCAAGGGCCCGGACGCTACCATCCCGGCTCCATGATTGGTTTAGCGGTATTCGGTTTTTTGGTGGCGGCGCTGGCGGCTGGCGGCATCGTGCGTTGGGCCCGGGGCCATGCGGCGGCCTATGGCGAGGGCATGCCGCAGCGTTTTCACTTTGGCGATGTGCCCCGACTAGGCGGCGCGGCCATCCTGCTGGGGGTGGCTGCCAGCTGGACATTCGGCGTGACCCAGTCCTGGTGGGGCGATCCCAGCTCGCTGCGCTTGGGCGTCTGGACGGCGGTGTGGTTTCTGGTGATGCTGCCGGCCGCACTGGGTGGCATTGCCGAAGACGTGACGCAGCGCCTGTCGGTGCGCTACCGGCTGTTGTTGACCGGTGCCTCGGCGTGTTTGGCGGTCTGGTTGCTGGACTTGTCGGTCCCGCGCCTGGGCCTGGACTGGCTGGACCCCTGGCTGCCCACCATGCCCTGGCTGGGCATGGCCCTGGCGGTGCTGGCGCTGACCGGGCTGCCCCACGCCTTCAACATCATTGACGGTTACAACGGCCTGGCGGGCATGGTGGCGGTGGTGGTCTGCCTGGCGCTGGCCCACGTGGCCCTGCAGGTGGGCGACCGGGCGCTGGCGGCGCTGCTGGTGTCCACGGCCGCGGCCACGGCCGGCTTTTTGGTCTGGAACTACCCGCGCGGCATGCTGTTTGCCGGCGATGGCGGAGCGTATGTCTGGGGGCTGGTGATTGCCATGGCCAGCCTGGCATTGGTTCAGCGCAATCCGCTGGTGTCGCCCTGGTTTCCAATGCTGCTGTTGATTTATCCCGTGTGGGAGACGGTGTTCTCCATCTACCGCAAGCTGGCCCGAGGCGTGTCGCCGGGCGTGGCCGATGCGCTGCATTTTCACCAGCTGATCTACCGTCGCATCGTACGTGGGGTCTTCCACGACGATGTCTCCCGCCGCATGCTGATGCGCAACAACCGCACTTCGCCCTACCTGTGGGGCTTCACGCTGCTAACGGTGGTGCCCGCGCTGCTGTTCTGGCGTGACACGGCGGTGCTGATGGCCTTCACCGGGCTGTTTGTGGTGAGCTACGTGCTGGCCTACCTGGCCATCGTGCGCTTTAAGGTACCGTCCTGGTTGCGGCGCTGAGCGTCACAGGCATGGGGCACAATTTGTGCCTTTGTTTCACTGCCCACCGAGGCCCGAATCCATGAGCGACCTTCTTTCGATTGCCCCCCGCGACAAGGCGGAAATCCTGGCCCAGGCCTTGCCCTACATCCGCAAGTTCCATGGCAAGACCATGGTGATCAAGTACGGTGGCAATGCGATGACCGACCCGGCCCTGCAAAAGGCCTTTGCCGAAGACGTCGTGCTGCTCAAGCTGGTGGGTATCAACCCGGTCGTGGTCCACGGCGGCGGCCCGCAGATCGAGACCGCGCTCAAGCGCCTGGGCAAGCAAGGCGCCTTCATCCAGGGCATGCGCGTCACCGATGCCGAGACCATGGAAGTGGTCGAGTGGGTGCTGGCCGGCGAGGTGCAGCAGGACATCGTGGGCCTGATCAACCAGGCCGGCGGCAAGGCCGTGGGCCTGACGGGCCGTGACGGCGGCATGATCCGCGCCAAAAAGCTGCGCATGGTGGACCACCAGGACCCAACCAAGGAGCACGACGTGGGCCAGGTGGGCGATATCGAGGCCATCGACCCCGCCGTGGTCAAGGCGCTGCAGGACGACCAGTTCATTCCGGTGGTCAGCCCGATCGGCTTTGGTGCGCACAACGAGAGCTACAACATCAACGCCGACGTGGTGGCCGCCCGCCTGGCGACGACGCTGCAGGCCGAAAAACTGCTGATGCTGACCAACATTCCCGGCGTGCTGGACAAGCAGGGCCAGCTGCTGCCCGAGCTCAC
>CAZQXQ010000043.1:0-19069 GCA_964597235.1 uncultured Burkholderiaceae bacterium
GGGCGGCTGCAAGGCCCTTCTGGCGTTTGGGCCCGGCATTTGCCGGGCTTTTTTTGTGCTCCATGAATCCAGCGTGGGAGCCCCTTACACTGCCCGCCATGCTCTGGGTCAAAGCCTTTCACATCGTCTTCGTGGCCAGCTGGTTTGCTGGCTTGTTTTATCTGCCGCGCATCTACGTCAATCTGGCGATGGTGCCGCCGGGCTCGTCCGCCGAGCGCGAGCGCCTGCTCTTGATGGCGCGCAAGCTCTTGCGCTTCACCACCATCCTGGCGGTGCCGGCGCTGGCCCTGGGGTTCTGGCTCTGGCTGGGCTATGGCATTGGGCGTGGGCCGGGCAATGGCTGGATGCACGCCAAGCTGACGGTGGTGGTCCTGATCGTCGGCTACCACCATGCCTGCGCGGTGCTGCTGCGCAAGATCATCGCGGGCACCAGCCGCCGCAGCCATGTCTGGTTCCGCTGGTTCAACGAGGTGCCGGTGGTCCTGCTGGTGATTGCCGTGCTGCTGGTGGTGCTCAAGCCTTTCTGATGCTTCGGATGGAGCCGTCTGGCCGCTGAAAGCGCGCGCCATGCACAAGACTTCGGCGGCGCCCCTGGCGCTGAGCTACGCAGCCCTGGTGGTGTTTGCCACCCTGTTTCCGTTCACCGGCTGGCGCCTGCAGGGGGTGGATCCCTGGGTGTTCCTATTAGCGCCGCTGCCGCCGCCGTACTGGACGCGCTTTGATGTCTCCGCCAACTTGGTCGGCTATGGTCCCCTGGGCTTTTTGACGGCGCTGGCCCTGCTGCGCAGCGGGCGCGGGCGCTGGGCGGTGCCGGTGGCGGCACTGGCCGGGGCGCTGCTGTCGCTGGGGCTGGAGTTTTTGCAGATCTACCTGCCCCGCCGGGTGCCATCCAACTTGGATCTGCTGCTCAATGCCTCGGGCGCCTTGCTCGGCGCCTTGGCCGCCGCGCTGCTGGAGCGGCTGGGCGTGTTGGTCCGCTGGAGCCATTTTCGCGCCCGCTGGTTTGTGCCCGAGGCCCGGGGTGCGCTGGTGCTGTTGGCGCTGTGGCCGATGGCGCTGTTGTTTCCGGCAGCCTTGCCGCTGGGGCTGGGCCAGGTGGTTCTGCGACTGGAAGGCGCCCTGGCCGATTGGCTGACGGGCACGCCCTACCTGGCTTGGCTGCCCACGCGCACCGCGCCGCTGGTGCCGCTGTCGCAGGGCAGCGAGGCCCTGTGCGTGGCGCTGGGCCTGTGGATTCCCTGCCTGCTGGCCTATGGCGTGATGCCTTCCCGGCGCCGCCGCGCCTTGCTGGCTTTGCTGCTCGCGCTGTTGGGTGCGGCGGCCACAGCCTTGTCCTCGGCGCTGAGCTGGGGGCCCATCCACGCCTGGGAAGGCTTTGGCTTGGCCGCGCGGGTGGGCTGGGTGGGAGGGCTCTTGCTGGCGCTGGCGATGGTGGCCTTGCCGCGCCGGGCCTGCGCCGCGCTGTTGCTGGTGGTGCTGGTCTGGCACCTGGCGCTGTTGAACCAGGCGCCCACCAGCGCCTACTTTGCCCAGACCTTGCAGGCCTGGGAGCAGGGCCGTTTCATCCGCTTTTATGGCCTAGGGCAGTGGCTGGGCTGGCTCTGGCCGTATGCCGCGCTGCTGTATGGGCTGTTGCGGCTGTCTGGTCGGGAGGGGCAAAACTAGAATGCCCCCCATGAGCGACACCACCCTTACCCCCACGACCTCCCCCAGCTACTTTGCCCGCCACATCTTTTTCTGCCTGAACGAGCGCACCAACGGCGAAGCCTGCTGTGCCCACCAGGGCGCCCAAGCCGCGTTCGACCATTGCAAGGCCAAGGTCAAGGCCGAAGGGCTGGCTGGCCCTGGCAAGGTGCGCGTCAACAAGGCCGGCTGCCTGGACCGTTGTGCCGGCGGCCCGGTGGCGGTGGTCTATCCAGAGGCCGTCTGGTACACCTATGTGGATGCGAGCGACATCGACGAGATCGTCGAATCCCACCTCAAGAACGGCCAGGTGGTCGAGCGCCTGGTCACGCCGCCAGAGCTCGGGCGCTGAGCATCTGGGGTCGATTTTGGGTCAAATTGGCTTCCAAGCCAATGGATATCAGCGGTACTAGCTATTAAAAGAAGAGCATTTTTGTGAACGCACACACCGAACGCCTGTCCCTGCAGGGCGCCGCCGGCGCCATCGAGGTGGCCCGCGACGCCGCCCACCTGCCCGAAGGCGCATCGCCCCGAGGCGTGGCTGTGATCGCCCACCCGCACCCGCTGTTTGGCGGCACCATGGACAACAAGGTGGTGCAGACCCTGGCGCGGGCCTTTGTGCAGTGCGGCTGGACGGCGGTGCGCTTTAACTTTCGCGGCGTGGGCGCCAGCGCCGGCACCCACGACGAGGGCCGGGGCGAGCTGGACGACCTGCTCACCGTGGTCCGCACACTGGCGCCCGAGGGTCCGCTGGCTTTGGCGGGATTCTCGTTTGGCGCTTTTGTCACCAGCCATGCGCTGGCCAGGCTCTGGTCCGAGCGCGACATCCGCCATGCGGTGCTGGTCGGCACGGCGGCCAGCCGTTTCACCGTGGCGCCGGTACCCACCGACGCCCAGCTGCGCACCCTGGTGCTGCACGGCGAGCAAGACGACACTGTGCCCCTGACGGCGGTCATGGACTGGGCGCGCCCGCAGCTGCTGCCCGTCACCGTGATTCCGGGGGGTGGGCATTTCTTTCACGGACAATTGGGGCTGTTAAAGAACCTGGTCGTGCGCCACTTGCATTCGACGGTTTGAAGCCGGTTTTTTGTCGATCCCTGCGGCGCCAGACCTTGTTTGGCGCCGCGTTCGTTTTCCTGTTTTGCCTTTTGAGATGCTTCCCATGAAACGCACTCTGTCTGCCTTGCGCGCCTGGGCTTTGGGCCTGGTAGCCGCTTCCGCCTTGTCCGCTGCCTTGGCGCAGGCGCCCCACCCCCCTGAAATTGCCGCCCGCACCTATTTGCTGGTCGATGTGACCGCCAACCAGATCCTGGCGGCCAAGGACATTGATGCCCCGGTGGAGCAGGCTTCGCTCACCAAACTGATGACCGCTTACCTGGTCTTTGATGCCCTGCGCGCCAAAAAGGTGGACCTGCAGCAGCGCCTGCCGGTGAGTGAACGCGCCTGGAAGATGCCCGGCTCGCGCATGTTCATCGACCCCAAGATGCAGGTGCCGGTGGACGATCTGCTCAAGGGCATGATCGTGCAGTCGGGCAACGACGCCACCATTGCGCTGGCCGAAGGCGTGGGCGGCACGGTGGAAAACTTTGTCCGCCTGATGAACCAGCAGGCCCAGGCCCTGGGCATGAAAGGCACCCAGTACAAGAACCCCGAAGGCCTGACCGAGCCCGGCCACCTCACCACCGCCCGCGACCTGAGCATTCTGGCCACCCGGCTGATGCAGGACTTTCCGCAGTATCTGCATTACTACGCGACCAAGCAGTACCGCTACGAGGGCACTCCGGCGTCCAACAGCAACAACCGCAACCTGCTGCTGTTCCGTGATCCCACGGTCGATGGCCTGAAGACGGGCCACACCAACGCCGCTGGCTACTGCCTGGTGGCCACGGCCAAGCGCGACTTCCCGAACGTGGGATCGCGCCGGTTGTTGTCCATCGTCTTGGGCACTGCCAGCGAGAACGCCCGCGCCAACGAAAGCCAGAAGCTGCTGAACTGGGGTTACACCGCGTTTGAGGCCGTCAAGCTGTTCGACGCTGGCAAGCCCGTGGCCTCTCCCGCCGTGTGGAAGGGCAAGGCCAGCACGCTGCCGCTGGGCCGCCCAGACGCCATTGTGGTCACCGTGCCGGCGGGCAGTGCGGGCAAGCTCAGCACCCAGGTGGCCCGCCCTGATCCGTTGGTCGCGCCCTTTGCCAAGGGCCAGGCCGTGGGCAGCCTGAAGGTGATGCTCAATGGCGCGCCGATCGCCGAGGTGCCCTTGCTGGCGCTGGAGTCGGTGGACGAGGCGGGGGTGCTAGGCCGCGCCTGGGATGCCTTGCGGTTGTGGATTCAATGAGCGGCATTCCCCCGGATTCCTTGAGCCGCCTGTACCTTGCCAACTATGGGATGGGATCCCAGCAGCACGCAGCCGAGAATTGACATGTCCTTTCGCCCCACGCTTGTAAGCATTGCCCTGACGGCCTTTGGTGTGTTGTGGGCCCAACCTACGGTGCAGGCCCAGGGCGCCAAGCAACCCAGTCTGCGCATCGGCGAAATGGCCTTGTCCCTGGCCAGCGAACCATCCGTGCTGGCTGTGGCTGTACCGTCTTCGCAGGGGCAGCCCTTGCGCCAGCGGCAGGTATCTCTGAAGGCATTGGGGGTGCCCAAACCCATCGCCTTGCAGGGGGTCGATAGCGACAGCGCGGTGGGGGTCAGCGTACGGGTCGATGAGATGGTCGTCGCTGCCAAGCTGCGCTTGACCTTCACCCTGTCGCCAGCCTTGTTGCCGGGGCTGTCGCACCTCAAGATTTCGCTCAATGACGAGGTGCTGCACACGGTGCTTGCCGAGAAAGGCAAACTGGGCTCGCCCCAGACGGTGGAGCTACCCCTCGATCCTCGCTATTTCACGGACTACAACCAGCTGCGCTTTCAGCTGATTGGGCATTACACGGTCGATTGCGAATCGCCCCACCACTCCAGCCTGTGGGCCAGCATCAGCGACGAAAGCCAGCTGGTCCTGACCCTGCAGCCCGTGGCGCTGCGCAACGACCTGGCGCAGCTGCCGCTGCCGTTCTTCGATCCCCGGGACAACCAGACGGTGAAGGTGCCTTTTGTGCTCGGTACCAACCCGAGCCGGGAGCTGCTCAAGGCTGCGGGCTCGGTGGCTGCTTGGCTGGGCATGCTGGCGTCCTACCGTGGTGGCCAGTTCCCGGCGCTGGCCAACGAGCTCCCGGACGGCCATGCGATCGTGCTGGCCACCAACCAGCGCCGCCCCGATTTCCTGCGCGACCTCCCGCCCGTGCAGAAACCGACACTGACCTTGATTGACCACCCCGCGCGCGCAGGCAAGAAGCTGCTGCTGGTGCTGGGCCAAGACGAGGCGCAGGTTCAGATGGCGGCGGATGTGCTGGCCCTGGACCGCTCGGGCTTGTCGGGCGCATCCATGCAGGTGGCGGAGTTCAAGCCCCCCGAACCGCGCAAGCCCTACGACGCGCCCCGTTGGATCACCACCCAGCGGCCAGTGCAGCTGGCAGAGCTGGTGAATACCCCCGATCAGCTGGAACTGCGTGGCCCCGTGCTCAATGGCGTGGTCAACGTCAACATGCGCACGCCCCCCGACCTGTTCACTTGGCATGCGCCGGCCGTGCCCTTGAACCTGTCGTACCGTTATTCGGCCCATCAATTCTCGGACCGGGGCACCCTGAACATTTCGATCAACAACCGCTTCGTCAAGTCCATTCCCTTGCAAGCCAAGGATGCGGACAAAAAAGACGGCCGCAGCCTGGTGGAGTTGCCCCTGCTGGGGGAGAACGCCTTGCAGGTCACCTCGGGCCTGCGTATTCCCTCGTTTTTGATCGTCAGCGACAACCAGTTGCAGTTTGACTTCAACATTCCGCCCCCCGACATGGGCCGCTGCGCTTCGGCCAAGCCGCCTGAGATGCGGGCGGTGCTGGATCCCCAGTCCACGATCGACCTCACAGGGTTCAGCCACTACGCGGAGATGCCCAACCTGGCCACCTATGCTCTCAGCGGCTTTCCTTTCACCAAATATGCCGATCTGGCGCAGACCTCCATCGTCCTGCCCGAAGTGCCCAGCCCGGCGGACATTTCTCTGTACCTCACGGCCGTCGGCCGCATGGCAGCATCCACCGGCTACCCGGGAACGCGTTTTCAGCTCCTAGGAAGCCGCCAATTCGAGCAAGCGGGTGACACCGACATCCTCGTGATCAGCCAGGGTGACACCGACGGCCTGCTGCGCCAATGGGGCCAGCATCTGCCCGCGTTGGTGGAAGCGGGGCAGCGGTCCCTACGCCCCTTGGCGCGGGTGCTGGATTCCCTGTCGGATTGGTTCAGTCTTCAGCCCGTCGTGCGCCATGCCAGCACGGGGGGGCAGACGGTACTGGAGGGCGATGGCCCCCTGGGGGCGATCGTGGGTTTTGCCTCACCGCTGCACGAAGGGCGCTCGGTGGTCGCCCTCACGGGTACAGATGCAGCTTCCTTGCAGACCATTGCCGACAGCCTCAACGACCTTGGCAAAGTCCGCAATCTGCGTGGCGATCTGGCTTTTTTTCGGGGCGATGCCATCGAGAGTTTCCGGGTGAACTCGGTGTACTACGTGGGGGAACTCACCCTGTGGCGGCGCCTGTGGTTTGAAATGCACAACCATCCGGTGCTGCTGGCGTTCATCGGGGTAGCCTCCGGCCTGATGCTGGCCTTACTGGCCTTTGTGGCTTTGCGTGCCACGGCACGCCGTCGATTGGAGATCCGCAATGACGACTGAGAGGGCACGACGCCAGTGGCTGCGTCAGATGCTGGGGCTCGCAGGGGCTGCCGCCTGGGGTCCAGCCACGCTGGTGCACGCCACGCCAGTGGCTGCGCAGGGAAATGTCTCCGCATCCTGGCCTGAATGGGAAGACTTCAAGAAGCAGTTCATCACCGACAGCGGCCGGGTGGTGGACCGCAGCAATGGCAAGGGCCAGACCTTTTCGGAAGGCCAGAGCTATGGTCTATTCTTTGCGCTGGTCGCCAATGACCGTCCGATGTTCGACCTGCTCCTGCGCTGGACCGAGGACAACCTCTGTGGCGGGGATCTGACCGCCCGATTGCCCGCCTGGCTGTGGGGGCGCCGCGAGGACGACACCTGGGGGGTAATCGATGCCAATGCCGCATCCGATTCGGACCTGTGGATTGCTTACGCCTTGGGCGAAGCCGGGCGTCTGTGGAACGACCGGCGTTATCGGGCCCTGTCCAGCCTGCTCAGCGCCCGTGTGTTGCGAGAAGAAACGGCCACCTTGCCCGGACTGGGGCGAGTCCTGCTGCCCGGGCCGCGCGGTTTTGTCCTGGGTGGGGGCCGCTGGAAGCTCAATCCCAGCTACATGCCGCCCCAACTGATGCGCTGGCTGGCCAAAAATGAGCCCCAGCCCGCCTGGGGTGCCATTGCCGAAACCTCGCAAAAGATCATCCTGGGCGCCTCCCCCAAAGGCTTCACCGCCGACTGGATCCTGTACGACGAAAAGCAAGGCTTCCTGCCCGACCTGCAGGGCGATGAAAAAGGGCAGGGGGCCTACAACGCGATCCGCGTGTATTTGTGGGCCGGCATGCTGCATCCAGCCGCGCCGTATCGCAAGGAATTGTTGACCGCCTTGGCGCCGATGGCGGATTACGTGCGCGACCAAGGCTATCCCCCGGAGTCCATCGACATCCTGACCGGCAAGGCCGCCCAGCCAGGACCCGTCGGCTTCTCGGCGTGCCTGCTGCCTTTCCTGGCGGCGCTGGAAGACAGTGCCACGGTCCAGGCCCAGCAGCTGCGCCTGGAAGCGCGGCCCCTGCGGCCCGATGCCTATTACGAGAAAGTATTGGCTCTCTTTGGGCTGGGATGGATGCAAAACCGCTACCGGTTCACGGCCGACGGTCAGCTGCAAGTTGCGTGGGGGCGCTGATGCGGCAAGGCCGGCCATTTCGCCTCGCGGCCTGGAGTCTGGTGATCGCCGCCTGCACGGGGCCGGCCTGGTCATCGGCCAGCAATGCGCTCTCGCCCGAGCTGGCACTGTTGCGCAGTGCCCAGATGTGGGAGGCCAAGAATCGGCCGGACATCGCCCGTCAGTTGCTGGACAAGGCCCTGTTGCTCAACCCAGACTCCCCCGAGGTCCAGGCGCAGCACGCCGAGCTGGCCTTGCGTGCCAACAAGCTGGACGAGGCCCGCAAGGTGCTGGACAAGCTGCAGGCACGTTTCCCCCAGCACCCGGTCACCCGCGATCTGGCCTTGCTCATCCAGGTGCAAACGCAGGGGCGTGAGAAATTGGCGGCGATGCGCCTGATGGCCCGTGCCGGTCGCAAGGCCGAGGCGGCCGAGCTGGCGCGGGAGCTGTTCCCGAATGGTCCCCCCGTCCTGGGTGGCTTGGCGCTGGAGTACCACCAGCTGGTTGGCGTCGGCAGTGACGGCGGAGACTGGCAGGCGACCGAGCGGCGCCTGCGCAGGCTCCACCAGGAAACTGGCGATGCGCGCTATTGGCTAGCGGCGATTGAAACGAGGCTCAACCAGGCCAGCGCGAGCACCGCCATGCTCAAAGAGCTGGAGGCGGTCGCCCGCCAGCCTGGTGTCAATCCGCAAGCTGTACAGGAGTTGTGGCGCAAGGCCATTGATCGCCTGGTGCCGGGCCCGGACAGCATTCCCTGGATCAGGGCCTTCGTGCAGCGCTTCCCGAACGACACTGCGATGGTCGAAGCGCTGGCGGCGGCCCAGGAGCAGGCTGAACGGGCCGAACGCTTGGCGCGTGACCCAGCGTATGTGGCCGCCCGCACGGGGCAAGCGGCTCTAGATAAAGGCGATCTCGACACCGCCGAGTCGCAGCTACAACGGGCGATCCAGTTGCGCCCCCGGGATGCCGATAGCCTGGGCAGCTTGGGGCTGATTCGCCTGCGCCAGGGCCGGCACGCCCAGGCGCAGGAGCTGTTTCAGCTGGCCAACCAGATCACGCCCCAGCGCAGATGGACGGATTTGCTGATCACGGCCCGTTTGTGGGGCAGCATCCGGGCGGCCGAGCAGGCCCTGAATGACAAGGACTTGCCCCGGGCCGAAACTTTGGCACGGCAGGCCCTGACGATCGATCCCGCGAATGCCGATGCGATCCTGGCGCTGGCCGGTGTGTTGTCCTTGACCGAGAAAGCCGATGAGGCCGAAGCGCTGTACCAACAGGTGATGGGGCGTGAGCCAGGCAATGTGGCCGCCATCCTGGGCCTGGCCACCCTTCAGGCCCGCCAAGGTCAACAGGAAAAAGCCCTGGCCTTGCTGGATGCTGCAGCCCAGCGCGAACCTGCATTGGCCCAGCGGCTGGCAGCTCCCCGAGCACAATGGTTGCGCGAGCAGGCCGAGGCCTGGTTGTCCGCCCAGCGCATCAGCCCTGCCTTGCGCGCCTTCGAGGCGGCCGTGGTCCTCACCCCCGACGACGCCTGGCTACGCCACGCCCTGGCCCGTCTGTACCTGCGCTTGGAGCAGCCCCGGCAAGCGGTGGACGTCATGAACGAAGGAGTGCAATACCGTCCGCAGGACCCTGAGATGCGCTATGCCCGGGCCCTGATTCGTAGCGCAGTCAACGACGATGTGGGGGCACTGGCCGACCTGGACGGTATTGCGCCAGACCAGCTCAGCGATGGCATGCGTTCCCTGCGCCAGTCTGCCGGGGTGCAGCTGCGCGTTGCCCAAGCCTTGCAAACAGACCAGCCCACCGAGGCCGCTGCGCTCTTGCATGCTGCTGAGGCCTGGGCGGAGCAGGAGCCCGACCTGCTGTATGCCGTGGCCAACGCCTGGTTCAAGCGCAACCAGCCTGCTTTGGGTCTGGCCGTGTTCGACCGCCTTGCCCGGCGCCAACCCAAATGGCCGCCGTCGGTGGCGCTGGACTACGCGACCTTGCTGGGGCGTGCCCAAATGGACGAGGTGCTGGTGCCCCTTTTGACGCAGTTGCTTGGCCGTACCGACTGGACCGCCGAGCAGGAAGAGCGGTTGTTGACCTTGTACGCCGAGGTACAAGAGCGTGCCATTGAGCGGCAGCAGCGGGCCGGTCATCCCAAGCGTGCTGATGCTCTGGCCCAGCAAGCCTTACCCGCTACGCGACAGGTCACTCCCCTGACCCAAACCCGCTTGCGAGCCCGCCTGTTGCTGGCGGCGCAGCGCTATGCCCAGGCTTTGCCCCTTTGGCAGGAGGTGGTGCAGCAAGTGCCCGATGACCTGGATGCACGTCTGGAGGTTGCCGATGCCTTGGCGCGGCTGGGGCGGGTGGACGAAGCGCGCGAGCAGGTGCGCAAGGTAGAGCCCCAACTTGATGCGACCGATCTGAACCAGCGCTTGGCGCTGCTGCGCTTGTGGCAGCGTCTGGACGCGACCCCGGAGGCCCAGGCCTTGGCCCGCAGTCTTCTGGACGCCCATCCCGAAGACTCGGATGTATTGCAGCACGCCGCTCGCTTGGAGCGTGCGTTGGGAAATTACGGCCAGGCGGTCCAGTATTTCAAGCGTGCCCTGCAGCTGGAGCTGGCCAGTCGCCAGACCTTGCTTGCATCTGGTGAGCCAGCGGCACAGGCGCTGGAGGCAAGCGCGGAGACCGGTGCCAGGCCAGGCTTGCGCCTGGCGTATGCCATCACGCCCCGCAGCCTCCCTGAGGTGGTGTCGCAGGTTGTCTCAGACGCGCCAGCAACCAGCGGTTTGGCGGACGGACCCTTGGGAGACCTGAGTCTGCATTGGATGCCGTTGCTGCGGTCGGCCGAAGGAGTGACTTTGGCGGCGATGGACGAACGGGGCCCTGGGCAGCCATCGCAAGCGCTGGTGAGCGGACCGGTGGATGCGGGCTTGGATAAGCTCAAGGCGGACATTGAGGCCATCGAGGCCCGCCGCCAGTCCTGGGTGGAGTCTGGCTTGCAGCGCTTACAGAAACGTTCGACCGACGGCATTTCTTCCCTGCGCGGCTGGGAGTGGTCCAACGTCCTCTGGATTCCGGGGTCGTCGTATGACGGCCCGTATTTTGTGCGCCTGGACCGCGTCAGCCTGGATGCCGGCGCCTTGCCCGCCAATGTGGATGATGTGCTCACGTTTGGCCAGGTCGGTGCCAATGACCCCAGTCGGTACGGCATGGGTGGAAGCCGCGATGCCCTGCGCGGCACCCATGTCGCCATCGGGCGGGAGATGGACCGTTGGCGCTGGGATGTGGGTATCGCCGGCCTGGGTCTGCCGGTCACCAATGTGGTCGGTGGTCTGAGCTACAGCCGTTATGACGAGCACGGTGGCCATTACATCGAGGCCTCGCGCCGGATGATGACGGGCAGTGTCCTTTCCTATGCGGGCGCCAGGGATCCCATCACGGGCAAGGTCTGGGGGGGCGTCGTCGCCACTGGGGTGCAGGCGCGCCGTTCGGTGAATCTGGGGAACTACAGCGTTTCTGGCAGCGCCAGCTATACCTTGCTCACCGGGCAGGAGGTGCGCTCGAACACCCGTTTGCAGCTGCGTGTGGGCGTCGATCGTGATCTGCTGCAGACCGATGGGCAGCGTGTGAATCTGGGGCTGGCTTTGTCGCTTTGGCGGCATGCGCATGATCTGTCTGAATACAGCTGGGGGCATGGTGGTTACTACAGCCCGCAGCGGTATCTGTCATTGAGTCTGCCAGTGGAGTGGACCGGTCGCAGCGATGCATGGACCTGGCAAGTGCGCGCCTCGGCTTCGCTGTCGCGCAGTTCCAGCGACGCCGCACCCTGGTACCCGACCGACTCGGCGCTCCAGTCCGCCGCCGTGGCGGCGGGGCAGCCGGCCCAGTACCGTGCTTTCAACAGCACAGGCCATGGCTACGCCTTGCGTGCGGTGCTGGAGCGCCAACTCGCCAGCCAGTGGGTGTTGGGCGCACGGCTGGAACTGGACCGCTCGGCTTATTACGCGCCCACCAATTTGATGGTGTATGCGCGTTACCGCTTCGCCCCCGTCGTGGCACCCCTGGTGGACCGTCCCATGCCGGTGCAGCCTTACGCAGGGTTTTGAACCATGGTTTTTGCACCTTGGAAACGCCTGCTTCAGTGGCGCGGGATGAAACCACGCTCTGAGGCGCCCCGGCTGCATGGCATGGGGCTGGACCAGTTGCCTGAAGATGTGCGGGAACTTCCCGTCGGCAGTCCTGCGGCCTTGTTGTGGCCATCCCCGACATGGGCGCGCCATTGGGCGCCCGCTGCCATCGAAGATGCCTTGCAGGCTGGCCCGGTGATGGTGCTGGCCCAGGAGGCCGTTTGGGTGGATGAGCTCTTGCAGCGCCCAGGCCCTCGCCAAGCCTACGATCAGCGTCGCCTCTCGGTTTGGCTGACTTCGGATCGCATGGTCAGGCAAGTGCGCCAGCAGGGCTGGGGCCCTGTGTTGGCCGAGCTGGCGCAAGAAGGCTTGACCTCGGACCATGCCCTTTGGGTGGTCGGGGACCACGCTTGGTTGCTGGAGCAGGATGGCCCGCATTTATGGCGCATGGCGAACCAGTTGCGGCGTTGGTGCGCCCGGCGTTCTCGCCCGGTGGTATTTGGCTTTCAGTCGGTCTCGGGGCTGAGCGAGATCCAGCAGTCGCAGACCTTGCAGGAGGTTATGGTCCGCCTGCACAATTTTCATCACACCTTTCACCATATTGCCACCCTCATGCAGGAAGCGGGCCACCCTATCCTGTGGGTGGATCGCTGGAGTGGCCCCCATGGTGCGGTGTTTCAGCACCGTTATGGTCTGCATCTGGACGAGGCCAAGGGTCGGCTGGGCTACGACGGGACCTGGATGCGGGGGCATGAGCTGGAGTTGATGGAGGCGCCTGACCAGCACGATGTCATCGCCACGGCGCAGGCCGTCGCCGGACAGCGCGGGGTACCGGTGCACTGGCGTATTTTGGAGGGGCTAGATGCCGCAGCGCCCGCCCTGCGCCACCACATTGCCGCCACCGTGGTGCTGCACGCGGGGCGGGCTGAGGATTCCGAGGCCTTGGCCCGACTGATACACCACTTGCGAACGACCCACCCCCGGACCTTGAAAATTCTAGTGCGTGAAAATTTGGGCAAATTGCGTGCCCACAGCGAACAGGCTTTCTTGCGGCTGGGGGCCAATGCGATCATCTACCGCGAAGTCGGTTTTGCCCGCTTACTCCAGAAGATTCGCGACCTGAACATGGTGGCCTTCAAGGGCGACATCCCGGACGACCCTTCCGAAGTGTTGACCGGCCATGCGCCTGATCCCCTGCGCGGCTACCAGCCCCCACGGGCTTTCGTCGATGCAGTCATGCGCATGGTGTCGCGCTCCTCTCCTTATGGACTGGTCCATAGTTTGGTGCGGTTGCCGATGCGCCCACAGATTCCCCATCTGGATGCCTTGCGTGCCTGTACGCTGGTGCGCGACGGAGACCTGCTCACAGCGGACCATGATGCGCTGTACCTGTTTCTGTTTGCCTGTACGGAAGCCGATCTGGAGCCGGCCCTGGAGCGCTTGTTTGCCGTCCCCTTGGATCACTACTTTTTCTCTCAAATTCACGATCACTCGCCGGGCGGTATTGAGGCCCTGTTACAGCCTTTGCGAGATTCAGGACCTAAAACGCTGCCGGATTACAGCGATGCGCTTCCCAGCCCCGTCAGGGAGGCAAAGTCTGAGACGTTTGTCAAGCTGGAGCCCAAAGCGCAGCCTGTTCCGTCGGTGTTCTCTGCACCGGTTTACAACAGGGCTCCCCCGGTTGCTTTTCCGCGCCCGATTGGCCAGCGCGTACTTTCCGTTGACGTGAAAGGCGGTCATTCATGACCTTGCTCACCCTGTTGATTTACCTGGTCCTGGGGGTTCTTCTGGCCTGGCCCTTGTTGCGCGGCTGGCAGCGTCTGGCCCGAAAAATGGGCTGGATTTCGCTGGTGTACATCAAGCCTTACCAGCCCTGCGGTAAGCGCAAACCCACCACTCCTGCCTGATCATGCACACCATCGCTTTTATCTCTCTTTGGGGCGGAATCGGTCAGACGGCTGTGGTCGCCAATGTGGCGACCGCGTTGGCCCGCGATGGGCTCTCTTGTCTGGCAATTGAGCTGTGCGCGCAAAACAGCTTGGGTTTGTGCTTGGGGCTGGAGGCGCCTGTGCCTCGCGGTTGGGTCCATGCGGTCCAAGAGGGCGCATGGTGGGCCCAAGCGGCCCTCGCCAATTCCGATGGGGTGGGTTTTTTGCCCTATGGCATGGTGGATAACGTCACGGTCGATGTCCAGGAGCGTCGGTGGCTGGATCAGCCCGGCTGGCTTGCCGAGCAGCTGGCCTCTCTTGACGTGGCCGAGCGCAGCCTGGTTCTGCTGGATGCCCCGCAGTGGCCCACGGCTGCGGCACGTCAGGCCATGGCCTGTGCCGATTGGCTGGTGGTCTGCGTGGAGGCTTCGCCGCGTGTGGAGTCGTTTTTTCCCCGTTTGGAAGCCTTGCGTGTCGCGCAGCCTGCAGGACAGGGCTTGACGCTGGTGGTGAACCGGGTGGATCCCCGGCGCCAGTCCCAACGGGAGCCCTTGCAGGCTTTGCGCTTGCAGTGGGCGGAGTTCTTGGCACCCTACCTCCTGCATGAGGACGACCACATGCCCTTGGCCATGGCGCGCCACGGCTGCGTTGTTTCGGTCTTGCCGCAGGCGCAATCTGCGCACGATCTGCAAGGCATTGCCCAGTGGCTCGTCCGCAAGTTTGGCATGCATTCCCAGGAACCGTCTTTATGAGGTGGCAAGACATTCATCTGGGGGCCTGGCTAGGGAAACAACTAGACGTTCCTCAGGGAAGCCCCTGGCGCCTGTGGTTCTTGCGGCTGTGGTTGCGCCCCGCCACTGCGCCAAAGCAGGATGTAGCAGACCTTTTGACGCTCGTGAGCGTCGGCAGTCAGCGCTTGTTTCACACGTTGCGTTGGATTTGGCGAACGCTCTTGATGCCCTTATTTCTGTTGCTGATTTGGCCGGTGCGCTTAATCATCCAAGGGTTGGAGCGGGTCGCGGAACGGATCGACACCCGTCTCGTCGCCCATTGGGCAGACCGGCTCCTGCTGCCTATGCTGGCCATCCCGGGCTTACGCTGGCTGATTCTGGTGGTGTGCACCATCTTCTGCGTGAGTGTGGTGACCACGCCGTTCAACTGGCTGGCCCAGCTGTTGTTCTTATCGTTGTGTTGGAGCTGTTCACTGGTACTGCGGCGGCTGCCTGGGCGCTATGCCTCGCTGGCTCTGGCCGCCATCAGCTTGATTGCAATGGCCCGCTACGCCTGGTGGCGCTTGACACAAACAGTGGCATTTGACTCCCCCGTGGCCATGGTGCTGGGTGTCGGTCTGTTGGTGGCAGAGGCCTACACATGGTTGGTGGTGGTGTTGGCGTTCATTCAGACGGCTTGGCCGCTGCAGCGTCCGCCAGTTGCCTTGTCCTCCGATCTGGCGACTTGGCCTACGGTAGACGTGTTCATCCCGACTTATAACGAGCCTTTGAGCGTGGTGCGCCCCACCACCTTGGCTGCCATGGCGATGGATTGGCCCAAGGAAAAGCTGAGGATTTACATCCTGGACGATGGTCGTCGTGATGAATTTCGTGAGTTTGCTGAGTCGATGGGGGTGGGCTACATCATCCGTCCAGACAACAAGCATGCCAAAGCGGGTAACTTGAACCATGCACTCAAGATGACCGATGGCGAACTCGTGGCGATTTTTGATTGCGACCACATGCCCACGCGCAGTTTCTTGAAAACCTCGGTGGGCTGGTTCCAGCGTGATCCGCAGTGCGCCATGCTCCAGACGCCGCACCACTTCTTTTCGCCGGATCCTTTCGAGCGCAATTTGGGCACCTTTCGCCGCATCCCCAACGAGGGAGAGTTGTTTTATGGCCTCATCCAGGACGGCAACGACTTGTGGAACGCCACCTTCTTTTGTGGCTCCTGTGCGGTGATTCGCCGTGGGCCGTTGATGCAGGTGGGGGGCATTGCGGTGGAAACGGTGACCGAAGACGCGCATACCGCGCTGAAACTGCATCGTCTGGGCTACACCACGGCCTATATCAACCAGCCGCTGGCTGCCGGCTTGGCCACCGAGAGTTTGTCTGCGCACGTGGGTCAGCGCATCCGTTGGGCGCGCGGAATGGCCCAGATCTTGCGGGTCGATAGTCCCTTGCTGGGGCGGGGGTTGACGCTGTGGCAGCGCATCTGCTACTTGAGCGCCATGATGGGGTTTTTCTTTGGACTTCCCAAGCTGGTGTTTTTCACCGCACCCATGGTGTATCTCTTTTTTGGCATCCAGATCATTGGTGGCGATGCCGCCTTATTGATGCTGTATGCGCTGCCTTACATCTTGCAGTCCAACATCGCGAATGCGCACATTCAAAGCGAGCACCGACACACATTCTGGGGCGAGGTTTACGAAGCCGTTCTGGTTTGGTATGTAGCAGTGCCCACGATGGTGGCGCTGATCAACCCCAAACTGGGGAAATTCAATGTGACAGCCAAGGGGGGGCTGGTCGAAAACCCGTATTTCGATTGGAGCATTTCCCGGCCGTATGTCGTGTTGGTTTTGCTGAACATAGCGGCTTTCGTGGTCGGATTGGTGCGCCTGATGTGGCTGAACCCCGATGAGACCGTCATGGTGCTGATGAACCTGATGTGGACGGTGTACACCCTGTTGGTCTTGGGCGCTGCGATTGGGGTGGCCTCGGAGTCGAAGCAGGTCCGGCGCACGCACCGCGTCTCAACGCGGTTGCCTGCGGTGGTGTATCTAGAGAGCGGTCAGGTGCTCAAAGCCACCTGCGTGGATTTCTCCATGACGGGTTTGGGCCTGAACGTGGAGGCCTTGCCGCCCATGCAGACGGGTGAATTCCTGCAGGTTAGTTTGTGGGCTGGTGAAGACGAGCAGAACTTTCCGATGCGCGTGGTGTCAAACCGAGGCGAGAGTCTGGCGCTGCAGTTTGATCCACTCTCACGTGAGCAAGAAATTCAATTGGTGCAATGCACGTTCGCCCGCCCAAACGCTTGGAAAGACTGGAACCAAACACAGGCACGTGACAGTGCGCTGCAAGGTTTTAAGGAGGTCTCTGCCATCGGCTGGCAGGGGTACCAGAAACTGTGGCGTTCCTTGTTTGTCGATGTGCAAAAACGTCTAAGGCCCTCGTCCGTGCCATCTGAAAGCCTTCGTTCATGAGCTACTGGAGCCTGTATTTCCTCATCAAGACTGGCCTGTACTACGGGGGCTTCCTCGGCTTTCATTGGGGGTGGAATCTGTTGTTTGCCGTCGCGCTGGCATGGCCCTTGGGCCATGCGGTTGTGCAGCGGGCCCGCAAATGGCTCGCGTGGCCGATGGCGATGGCCTTGCTCTACCACGATTCTTTTTTGCCGTCGCCTGCGCGGGTGTTCTCCCAGCTAAAGGCCCTGAGCGGCTTCAGTGCCGATTACATGTTGGAACTGCTGGGCAGGGCAGTGAATTGGCAGGCGATCCTGATGTTGATGGCTTGCGGAGTCGTCTATGCGCTGTTGGCGCAGCGGGTGCGTTTTGCCTCGTTTGCGTTTGTGGCCATTTTGAGCGTACCCCTGGTCTCAACACTACGTACGCCACTGCAAACAGCCTCTGCTGTGACGCCCGCAGTCCAGGCTAACGGCGGTGCGCCGACGGCTGTTCCGGTCGATCCGCAAAGCCGGTTGCAGGCCTTCTATCAGCAGGAGTCCCAGCGCAAGCTCCGCATGCCTGCCGCAGCGGGGGCTGGATTCGATGTGATCGTCCTGCATGTGTGCTCACTCGCTTGGGACGATCTGGAGTTTGTGAACGAGCACAATCACCCTTTGTTTAATCGATTTGATTTGCTGCTAAAGAATTTCAACAGCGCTTCGAGCTACAGCGGCCCCGCTGCGCTGCGGTTACTGTACGGCGCTTGCGGTCAAATGCCGCACACACAGTTCTATAAAAACGCCTCCGCAGAGTGTTTGATCTTTCCGGAACTGGAACGGGCGGGGTTCAAGATTGGTGGTCTGCTCAACCACGATGGTGTGTACGAAGGTTTCGCGAAGAGCCTCGAACAACGCGGCGGTTTCACAGGCAATGTGGCAATCGGCAACGCTTCGTCAGAGCGCATGAAAAGCTTTGATGGCACTCCCATCTTTGATGATCAGGAGGTGCTTTCTACATGGTGGGATCAGCGTCTGAAAAGCGGTGATCAGCCTGTGGCGCTGTACTACAACACCATCTCGTTGCACGATGGCAATCGCCTGCCCGGCATGACTTCGCGCAGCAGCCTTGATACCTATAAACCACGTTTGCAGAAGCTGTTCGCCGACTTCGACAAGTTCATCACACAGCTGGAAAGCAGTGGTCGGCCGGTAGTGCTACTGATGGTGCCTGAACATGGCGCCTCATTGCGTGGCGACAAGGTGCAGATTTCAGGGATGCGCGAAATTCCAGGGCCGCGCATCACCTTGGTGCCTGCAGCCGTCAAGTTGATCGGCCTGAAAGACTCGCCGATCAGCGGTCCGGTGATGGTGGACAAGCCGATGAGCTACTTCGGTCTGTACAGCCTTCTGGGCGACCTCATCGCAGATAGTCCTTATGTGCCCGGTGCGCGTCCCTTAGCGGCTCGACTCGACACACTGCAAGAAACAGCGTTTGTCTCCGAAAACGATGACATCGTGGTGATGCGCGACCCGAAGGGGACTTACGTGATGCGCTCCGGCGAGAACGGTACCTGGGTTCCGTACGCATTTTGAGCTCGAGTTTTGTTGAAGGCCTTGGGCGGAGGTTGTCAGCTTCGTTTGTAGCGGATACACTTGAAGGCTTTTCGGAATTTCCGAAGGGTTTCACGTTTTCGTATTACGGAAAATTCACGTTTAGGGACGTATTTATGCCAACCATTAACCAGCTCGTGCGTCAGGGCCGTGAGGTCGAAACGACCAAATCGAAAAGCCCCGCGATGCAAAACTGCCCCCAGCGCCGTGGCGTGTGCACCCGTGTGTACACCACGACGCCCAAGAAGCCTAACTCCGCGCTGCGGAAAGTGGCCAAGGTTCGCCTGACCAACGGCTTCGAAGTCATTTCCTACATCGGCGGTGAAGGCCACAACCTCCAGGAACACAGCGTGGTGCTGGTTCGCGGCGGTCGTGTGAAGGATTTGCCCGGTGTGCGCTACCACATCGTCCGTGGTTCGCTGGACCTGCAAGGCGTGAAAGACCGCAAGCAGTCCCGCTCCAAGTACGGTGCCAAGAAGCCCAAGGCCAAGTAAGCCCTGGATTCTTCATCGGAATCATTCGGTGCTGTTCCCCGCGTGGCGCGGTGTGCAGCGTAGTGGCCCCAAACGCAGGCGTTCTGCGCGGGTCGAGTAAGTGGGAGTCCTGAATGGCTCTCGCGGTGTCTGAAAAGACGCCAACTGAAGCAAGATAGAGGTAAAAAATGCCACGTCGTCGCGAA
>CAZQXQ010000044.1:0-18617 GCA_964597235.1 uncultured Burkholderiaceae bacterium
GCCCTGAGCGCATCCACCCATTCGATCAGCGTTGAAGACTACCTGGCCGGCGAGCAGCACAGCGAGCTGCGGCACGAGTACATCGATGGCCAGGTCTATGCGATGACCGGCGCCAGCCGTGCCCACGGCCTCATCGTCAATGCCCTGGCCTTTGCCCTGACGCCGGCTGCGCGGCGCAAGGGCTGCCAGTTGTTCACCTCGGACATGAAGCTGCGGCTGGACATTGGCGGCAAGACGGTGTTTTATTACCCCGACCTGCTGCTGTCCTGCGATCCGCAGGACCGGGAAGCGTATTTCCGGCGCGCGCCCTGCCTGATCGTGGAGGTGTTGTCGGAATCCACGGCCCGCATCGACCGGCGCGAGAAGCTGCTGGCCTACCAGGGCTTGTCCAGCCTGCAGACCTACCTGCTGGTGGAGCAGGACGCCATGCGCGTGGAGCTGTACCGCCGCGCCAACGACTGGCGCGTGGAATACATCGAGCAGGGCGACATCCTCGTGGATTGCCTGGACATGGCCCTGCCGCTGACCGAGATCTATGCCGATGTGCCGTGGCCTGCGCCGGCGCATCCCAACCAAGGACTGACCGGATGACTGCCATTGCCGCCCACGCCATTTACGCCGACCGCCGAGCCCGCCTGGCCGCCCAGCTGGGCCGGGACGACATCGCCATCATCCCCACCGCGCCCGAACGCGCGCGCAACCGGGACAGCGAGTACCTGTACCGCTTTGACAGCTACTTTTATTACCTGACGGGCTTTACCGAGCCCAACGCCTGGCTGGTGATTACCGGCGAGGGGCACAGCACGCTGTTCTGTCAGCCCAAGGACCTGGAGCGCGAGATCTGGGACGGCTACCGCCTGGGCCCCGAGGCCGCGCCAGCCTATCTGGGGGTAGATGCCGCCCTGTCCGTGGCCGAGTTGGAGCAGCGCCTGCCGCGCCTGCTGGAAAACCGCCAGGCGGTCTGGTATCCCTTTGCCATCCACCCCGGGCTGGAGTCGCGCGTGGGCGGCTGGCTGAACGCCGTGCGTGCCCGGGTGCGCTTTGGCGCGCTGTGCCCCGAGGCGCAGCACGACCTGTGCGGCCTGCTGGACGAGATGCGCCTCCTCAAGGACGCGCACGAGCAGGCCGTGATGCGCCGCGCCGCGCAGATCAGCGCCGGTGCTCACATTCGTGCCATGCGCCGCAGCGCCGCCATGCTGCGTGCCGGCCAGGAGGTGCGCGAATACCACCTGGACGCCGAGCTGCTGCACGAATTCCGCCTGCACGGCTCGCAGTACCCGGCCTACAGCTCCATCGTGGCGGCCGGGGCGAACGCCTGCGTGCTGCACTACCGCGCCGACAACGCACCGGTCCGCGATGGCGAGCTGGTGCTGATTGACGCCGGCTGCGAGCTCGATGGCTACGCCAGCGACATCACCCGCACCTTCCCCGCCAATGGCCGCTTCACCGGGCCGCAGCGCGATTTGTACGAACTGGTGCTGGCCTCGCAGCACGCGGCGGTGGCGGCCACCCGGCCTGGCGCGCGCTTCACCGACCCGCACGAGGCCACCGTCAAGGTGCTGACCCAGGGCATGCTCGACCTCGGTTTGCTGGACAAGAACCAGCACGGCACGCTGGACGATGCCATCGAGAACCGCCACTACTTCGCCTTCTACATGCACCGCACCGGCCACTGGCTGGGCATGGACGTGCACGACTGCGGCAGCTACGTCGAGCCCTCCGAGCGCGGCGAGGCCAGCCTGCGGCGCGACCCGCTGTCGGGCGAAACCATCGCCAACCGCCCCAGCCGCATCCTGCGCCCCGGAATGGCGCTGACCATCGAGCCCGGCCTGTACGTGCGCCCCAGCGACGGCGTGCCGCCCGCGTTCTGGAACATCGGCATCCGCATCGAGGACGACGCCTTCGTCACCGAGACCGGTTGCGAGCTCATCACCCGCGACGTGCCGGTGGAGGCCGGCGCCATCGAGGCGCTGATGCGGGGTTGAGGGTTCAATTGGGGGCCCAATTGGCCGCTAGGTCAATGGATACCAGCGGTAGGCGCTCTCTTTAGGAGAGCGTCTTCGTTTTTGCGAGCCTCAGCGCGGCCCCTGCACCGCCATGGTGATGCGCGAGACGCAGGTGGTTTCGCCGGCCTCGTTGACCATGTCGATTTGCCAGACCTGGGTGGTGCGCCCGATGTGCACCGGGCGGGCGGTGCCGGTGACCCAGCCGTCGGTCACGGAGCGGATGTGGTTGGCGTTGATGTCCAGGCCCACACCGCGATGGCCCTCGGGGCAGGCGTGGAAGGCCGCCGCCGAGCCCAGGGTTTCGGCCAGCACCACGCTGACGCCACCATGCAGGATGCCGAAGGGCTGGCGGGTACGCGCATCGACCGGCACCCGGCCGCGAAGGTAATCGTCACCCACTTCGGTGAATTCAATGCCCAGGTGGCTGGTGGCGCAGTTGGCGTTGGACTGGGTGAGGATCTCGACGGAGATGGGTTTTTTCCAGATGGACATGGTGTTTTGCTTTGGTGGATGGGTGGGGATGGGGTTCAGCGAATCTGCTTGCGCACCAATTCGGCGCGCAGCGTGAATTCGGGCAGCACGCGGTCCCAGAAAGCCTGTGCTGGGGCCTGCCAGCGGGGCTGGTCTGCGCCCGGGGTGGCTTCGATGCGGGTCCAGGCCCAACCCAGCAGCACCAGGGCGACGGCACGCAGGTAGTCGTCAGCGACGCGGAAGGGCAATTCGGCATCGGCAGCGCTGGCCTGGACCAGGGTGGCAGTCAGGGCTTGCAACTCGGCGCCATGCGCTTGCAGGGTGGCGTGGCGGGGCTGGGCGGTGTCCAGGCCGGTCTGTAGGTCAGCCAGCACCTGGGCCAGGCCGGCGCCGGCGTCGGGCAGCACCTTGCGGGTCAGCAGGTCGATGGCCTGGATTTCGTTGGTGCCTTCGTAAATCATGGCCACGCGGGCGTCGCGCACCGTTTGCTCGATGCCCCATTCGCGCACATAGCCGTGACCGCCAAACACCTGCAGGCAGGCGCTGGCGCCCTCAAAGCCCTGCTGCGTCCAGGCGGCTTTCAGCACCGGGGTGATCAGCCCGCACCAGCGCTGCGCCTGGGCGCGCTGCTGAGGGTCAGGGTGCAGGCGGGCTTCGTCCAGCTGCAGGCTGGTGTGGTAGCCCAGCACGCGTCCCCCGTCGATCCAGGCGCGTTGCACGTCCAAGATGCGGCGCATGGCCGGGTGCTCGATCAGCAAGTCGGCGCTGTCGTGGGGGCCGCGCGAGGCGGGGCGGGGGCCGGGCGCGCGCATCTGGCGGCGCTCGCGGGCGTAGGCCTCGGCCTGCTGCCAGGCGGCGTCCAGCAGGGCCACGCCTTCCAGCGCCACTTCCAGGCGGGCGGCGTTCATCATGATGAACATGGCGTTCAGGCCTGCGCCGGGCTGGCCGATCAGCCAGCCGGCGGCGTTCTCAAAGCGCATCACGCAGGTGGGGCTGCCGTGCAGGCCCATTTTTTCTTCGATGCGCTCGCAGAACACGCCGTTGCGCGGGCCCAGCGGGGCGCCGGGCTCGGTCGAGCTGGGCAAAAACTTGGGCACCAGGAACAGCGACAGCCCCTTGGGCCCCGGCGCGGCGCCGGGCAGGCGGGCCAGCACCAGGTGGACGATGTTCTCGCTCAGGTCGTGCTCGCCGCTGGAGATGAAGATCTTGGTGCCGCTCAGGCTGTGCTCGCCGGGCAGCAGGCCGCCCTCGGCCACGGGCACGGCCTGGGTGCGCACCAGGCCCACGTCGCTGCCGGCCTGGGGCTCGGTCAGGCACATGGTGGGCAGCCACTCGCCGGTGGCCAGCTTGTCCAGGTAGGCTGCCTGCAGCAGCGGGTGGCCGTGGTGCTTGAGGCACTCGTAGGCGCCGTGCAGCAGGCCGGGGGCCATGGTCCAGCCGTGATTGGCGGCGCGCAGCCACTCGTACAGCACGGTTTCCAGCACGCGCGGCAGGCCCTGGCCACCGTCTTCGGTGGCGGCGGACAGCGCGGGCCAGCCGGCCTGCCAGAAGGCGCGGTAGGCGTCGGCAAAGCCGGGCGGGGTAGTGACCTGGCCGGCCTCGAAGCGGCAACCCACTTCATCGCCCACTTTGTTCAGCGGCGCGATGACCTCCGCGACGAACTTGCCCGCCTCTTCCAGCACCTGCGCCATCAGCGGCGCATCGGCCTCGGTCAGACCGGGCAGGTCTTGCAGCGCTTGGGGCGCTTGTAGCACGTCGAACAGGAGAAAGCCAATGTCGTCGGGACGGGGTTGGTAGGGCATGGGGCAGTGCTCTTTCGTTCAAAAACCAAGCCCGAAGTATCGCTGCCGCCACCCCGGGCGCCGGGGGCGCATGTCACGCCGGTGGCAGAGACCTTGCCAACGCCACCCGCATCCACCCCAGCCCTGCCGAAGTCTCCGCCGCAGGCCGGTATTCGCAGCCAATCCAGCCGGTGTAGCCCAGGGCGTCGATCAGGTCGAACAGGTAGGGGTAGTGCACCTCGCCCCGGTCGGGCTCGTGGCGCTCGGGCACGCCAGCGATCTGCAGGTGGCCGACCCGGCCGGTGGGCAGGTGCTGGCGCAGCCGGGTGGCCAGGTCGCCTTCGACGATCTGGCAGTGGTAAAGGTCCATTTGCACCTGCAGGTGGGGCGAACCGACGGCTGCCACCAACGCATGGGCCTGGTCCTGGCGCTGCAGTGCGTAGCCGGGCATGTCGCGCGGGTTGATGGGCTCGATCAGCACGGTGCGGCCCGCGGCTTCGGCCTGGGCGGCGGCCCCGCGCAGGTTGGCGAGCCAGGTGGCCTGTACCTCGGGCACGTCGGCGGTCGTGCCGGGCGGCAGTTTGCCGGCCATCAGGTGGATGCGCGGGCAGTCCAGCGCCTCGGCGTAGCGCAGCGCCAGGTCCAGGCCGGTGCGGCATTCGGCCTCGCGGCCGGGCAGGGCGGCGGTGCCGCGCTCGCCCGCCTCCCAAGCGGCGGCGATGCTGGCCGGGTCGGTGCCGCCGGGCGGGGCGTTGAACAGCACCTGCTGCAGGCCGTTGGTCCGGAGCCGCGCTGCCAGTTCCTGGGCGGGCCAGGCGTAGGGGAACAGGAATTCCACGCCCGTAAAGCCGTCCTGCGCCGCCGCCTCGAAGCGGTCGAGGAAGGGCAGCTCCGTGTACATCAGGCTCAGGTTGGCGGCAAAGCGGGGCATGGCGGGGCCTTGGGAAGGAGGGGGGTCAGCTTTTTTCGAACGAAAACACGGCGGTACTGGCCAGCGCGTTCGGGCACCAGCGCACGGCCTGGCCGTTGTGCAGGCCAAAGCTGTCGAGGATGCGCAGGCGGTTTTTGTGCGCCAGCACCTCGAAATCTTTGTAGGTGCCCACGCGGATGTTGGGCGTGTCGTACCACTGGTAGGGCAGGCGGCGGGTAACCGGCATACGCCCGCGCAGCACCGACAGGCGGTTAGGCCAGTGCGCAAAGTTGGGAAAGGCCACGATGCCCATGCGCCCGATGCGCGCGGTCTCGCGCAGCATAGTCTCGGCGTTGCGCAGGTGGGGCAGGGTGTCGATCTGCAGCACCACGTCGAAGCTGTTGTCCTCGAAGATAGCCAGGCCTTCTTCCAGATTGAGCTGGATCACGTTCACCCCGCGTTGCATGCAGGCATGGACGTTGTCGTCGTCGATCTCGATGCCGTAGCCGCTGCAGCCGCGCTCACGCTGCAAATGGGCCAGCAGGCTGCCGTCGCCGCAGCCCAGGTCGAGCACGCGGGCGCCTTGGGGCACCAGCGGGGCAATCGCGGTCAGGATGGCTTTGTCGGTCATGCGAACTCCTGGGCGATGCTCTCAAAATAAGAGCGCATTGCGCGCATATAACGGGCGTCATCGAGCAAAAAGGCATCATGCCCGTGCGGTGCGTCGATCTCGGCGTAGCTCACGTCGCGGCGGTTGTCGAGCAGGGCCTTGACGATCTCGCGGCTGCGCTGCGGGCTGAAGCGCCAATCGGTGGTGAAGCTGATCAGCAGGAACTTGGCCCGCACCCCG
This sequence comes from uncultured Burkholderiaceae bacterium, assembly GCA_964597235.1. GTDB lineage: Bacteria > Pseudomonadota > Gammaproteobacteria > Burkholderiales > Burkholderiaceae_C > CAYZPX01. Next base: position 6,019 of record CAZQXQ010000044.1, read on the forward strand.
GCCAGGGCCTGGCTCAGGTTGCCGCCGTGCGCGCGGGCGGGGTCGAAGTAGTCCAGCGCCCGGGTGATCAGCAGGTAGGTGTTGGCATCGAAATACTCGCTGAACTTGTCGCCCTGGTAGCGCAGGTAGCTTTCGATCTGGAATTCGATGTCCTGGGTGCTGTATTTGAGCTCCAGCCCTTCCCGAAGCTGCCGGCCGAACTTCTGGTTCATCACATCGTCGCTCAGGTAGGTGATGTGGCCCACCATGCGCGCGATGCGCAGGCCGCGCTTGGGGATCACGCCATGCTCGTAAAAATGGCCGCCGTGAAAGTCCGGGTCGGTCACGATCGCGCGGCGCGCCACCTCGTTGAAGGCGATGTTCTCGGCGCTCAGGTTGGGCGTGCTGGCCACCACCACCGCATGGCGCAGCCGCTCAGGGTACTGGATCGACCAGCTCAGCGCCTGCATGCCGCCCAGGCTGCCGCCCAGCACGGCGGCCAGCTGCTGGATGCCCAGCCGGTCCAGCAGCCGCGCCTGGGCGTTCACCCAGTCCTCGACGGTCACGACCGGAAAGTCGGCGCCATAGACGCGGCCGGTGTCGGGGTTCACGTGCATCGGGCCGGTGGAGCCGAAGCACGAGCCCAGGTTGTTCACCCCGATGACGAAGAAGCGCTTGGTGTCCACCGGCTTGCCGGGGCCGATCATGTTGTCCCACCAGCCCTCGCTCTTGGGCTGGCCCTCATAGACGCCCGCCACATGGTGCGAGGCGTTCAGCGCGTGGCAGACCAGCACGGCGTTGGAGCGGTCGGCATTGAGCTGGCCGTAGGTCTCGTAGGCCAGGGTGTAGTCGCGAATCTGGGCCCCGCTGGTGAGCGGCAGCGCGTCCGCGAAGTGCATGGATTGGGGCGTGACGATCATGGGCATGAAAAAACCGGCGTCGCTAAAAACGAGGCCGGTGGGAGTGGGTCAGGTCTTTAGCGGAATTTGTAAAGCGCCCGCAAGCGGCTGCAAATCGGCGCGTTGGATGAGTATAAAACCAAGGAAACCAAGGCCAAGGGAGCGTGGGCTTATGCCCAGCCCACCAGCGCCACCACGCCCAGCACCGCGAAGATCAGCGCCGAAATCAGGTGGACCACCCGGATCGGCACCTTTTTGACCAGGCGGTCGCCCAGCCAGACCACGGGGGCGTTGGCCAGCATCATCCCGAGCGTGGTGCCGGCCACCACCCACAGGTAGGCGTGGTACTGGGCGGCCAGCTGCACGGTGGCGATTTGGGTCTTGTCGCCCATCTCGGCCAGGAAGAAGGCGATGACCGTGGTGCCGAAGACGCCAAAGCGGCCGGCCTGGCTGTCTTCGTCGTCGTCGAGCGTGTCGGGGATCAGCATCCACACCGCCATGCCCAGGAAGGACAGGCCCAGCACCCAGCGCAGCACGTCCGGGCCGAGCACGGTGGTCAGCCAGCTGCCCACCGCACCGGCGAGCGCGTGGTTGGCCAGCGTGGCCACCAGGATGCCCAGCACGATGGGCCAGGGCTTGCGAAAACGCGTGGCCAGCATCAGCGACAGCAGCTGGGTTTTATCGCCCATCTCGGCGAGGGCGACGATGGCGGTGGAGACGAAGAAGGCTTCCATGAAAGGGTCCAGTCCGGCCGGAATAAGGATTCAAGAACGCATCGACTGCGCCCCGACTCCGGCACGGAGGCATCGGTGCGCAGTCCATGGTCTTGCCCAGCATTGGCTGGCCGCAGGCGCCACGGGTGAAACCACCCAAGTGTGTTGACGACTGCCCCCGACGCCTTGCGCGCCGGGCGGGCTACTCCCCAGAGACGGGCGCGATTCTAGCCCTCTGGCGTGGTGGTTTTCGGGCCAAACAGTCGTTTAAAAAGACCCGGCCACACGATTCTTGTGGACAAAATCCCAAACTGGTTGATAATGGGCCGGTTTTTTGCTAAGCACAAAGACACATTGTCGAGCGGTGAATGGTCAGTTTCGCGTCTTGAAGTCGTCACAGGTTTGTTGATTGCGTCAGGCTCCATCGCATATCGGTTTTTTCAGGAGTCCCTCATGGGCAACAAACTTTACGTGGGCAACCTGCCCTATTCTTTCCGCGACCAAGATCTGGAGCAGACTTTCAGCCAGTACGGTGCCGTGAACAGCGCCAAGGTGATGATGGAGCGTGACACCGGCCGTTCCAAGGGCTTTGGTTTCGTCGAAATGGGCAGCGATGCCGAAGCCCAGGCTGCCATCCAGGGCACCCATGGCCAGAACTTCGGCGGCCGTGACCTCGTGGTCAACGAAGCCCGTCCGATGGAAGCCCGTCCCCCCCGCAGCGGTGGTGGCTTTGGTGGTGGCGGCTACGGCGGTGGCCGTGACCGTGAAGGCGGTGGCGGTTACGGCGGTGGCCGTGGCGGCTACGGCGGCGGTGGTGGTGGCTATGGCGGCGGCCGCGGAGGCTATTGATTTGATAGCGCGTACCGCGCGTATCCAGTGCGTTAGCGCGTGATTTGAATCAAAAAACAAAAGGGCCTTCGGGCCCTTTTTGCTTTGCTGCGCTGGTCAGCAATGCCGCTTATTCCCCGGTCGGCGCGCGGCTCAGGGTGTTGTTGGCGGCGACCAGGGTGTCCAGCATGGCCATGAACTGGGTCCGCTGCTCTGGCGGTAGCGGTTCCAGCATGCGTTCTTGGGCGCGCAGCATGTCCGGCTCCATCGCGCGCACGACGCTCTCTCCCTCGGGGGTGAGGGTCAGCAGTCGCACCCGGCGGTCGCTGGGGCTGGTGTTGCGCACGACCAGCTGCCGCGCTTCCAGCCGGTCGATCACGCTGCCGATGGTCGAGGTGTCGTAGCCAATCAGCCGGGCCAGCGTGCGCTGGTCCAAGCCAGGCTGGCGCTGGATGGTGGCCAGCGCGCCATATTGCACGGGCGTCACGCCATGCTCCTGGGTCTCTTCCAGAAAGACAGCCACAGCGATTTGCTGCAGACGGCGGATCAGATGGCCGGGCAACTGGTCCAGTGCGGGGTTCAAGGATTCCATTCGATCAGGGTTTGTCCGGAGAGGGGATTCCAAATTCTAAGCCTACACTTATCGTCAGTATGCTGATGATGTGTATACGGCCGAAATTGCCGTATGCCTTTACCTGACTTTTCCCAGGAGCTCCTTGATGACTTCTTCTGCAACCTCTGATTTGCCCGTTCTGGTCGCGGGTGGCGGCATTGGCGGCCTGGCCGCCGCGCTGGCCCTGGTGCGCCAAGGCTTTCGCGTCCAGGTGTTCGAGCAGGCCGCGGAGATCGGCGAGATCGGCGCCGGCATCCAGCTGGGCCCCAACGCCTTTCATGCCTACGACGCGCTGGGTGTGGGCGAGAAGGCGCGCAGCCGTGCGGTGTTCACCGATTACATGGTGATGCACGACGCGGTCGATGGCAGCCTGATCGGCAAGATCCCCACCGACGAGAAATTTCGTGCCCGCTTTGGCAACCCTTATGCCGTGATCCACCGCGTCGATGCCCACACGGCCTTGCTCGAAGGCGTGCGCGAATCGGAGCAGGTGCAGTTCCAGACCAGCACCCGCATCGTGCGCGTGGCGCAGGACGCCGACGGCGTGACCGTGTTTGACGACCAGGGCCGCGCTTACCGTGGCCTCGCACTGATTGGTGCCGACGGCGTGAAATCCGTGGTGCGCGAGCAGTTCGTCGGCGACCCGGCCCGCGTGACCGGCCACGTGGTGTACCGCGCCGTGGTGGACAAAGACGACTTCCCGGCCGACCTGCGCTGGAACGCCGCCAGCCTGTGGGCCGGCCCGCATTGCCACTTGGTGCATTACCCGCTGCGCGGCGGCGAACAGTACAACGTCGTGGTGACCTTCCACAGCCGCCAGCAGGAGGAGTGGGGCGTCACCGACGGCAGCAAGGAGGAGGTCGAGAGCTACTTCCAGGGCATCTGCCCCCAGGCCCGCCAGTTGATCGAGCTGCCCAAGAGCTGGCGCCGCTGGGCCACGGCCGACCGTGAGCCCGTTGCCCAATGGAGCTTTGGCCGCGTCACCCTGCTGGGCGACGCCGCCCACCCCACCACCCAGTACATGGCCCAGGGCGCCTGCATGGCGCTGGAAGACGCGGTCACGCTGGGCGAGGCCCTGCGCGTTTGCCACAAGGACTGGAGCAAGGCGCTGGACCTCTACCAGCGCTCGCGCATCACCCGCACCGGCCGCATCGTGCTGTCAGGCCGGGAGATGGGCCGCCTCTACCATGCCAAGGGCGTGGAGCGGCTGATCCGCAACGAACTCTGGAAGGGCCGCACGCCCGAGCGCTTCTACGATGCCATCGAATGGCTGTACGGCTGGAACGTCGGCAACTGCCTGGCAGACCATTGATTTTTTCAGGAGACCCCCATGCTTGAACTTGGCCGCCTTGAAGACCTGCCGCAGGACTACCGTGACGCGCTTACCGCCCAGAACCTGGTGCCGCTGTGGCCCAGCCTGCGCGGCGTGCTGCCCCCGCAGGTGCCCACCCGCCACACCCGCGCCACGCACTGGTCTTACAAGGCCCTCAAGCCGCTGCTGCTGAAAGCCGGCGAGCTGACCCCCATCGAAAAAGCCGAGCGCCGTGTGCTGGTACTGGCCAACCCCGGCCATGGCCTGGAAAAGATGCAGGCCAGCGCCGCGATGTACCTGGGCATGCAGCTGCTGCTGCCGCGCGAATGGGCGCCGTCGCACCGCCACACGCCGAACGCCGTGCGCATGGTGGTCGAGGGCGAGGGCGCCTGGACCACCGTGGACGGCGAGCGCTGCGACATGGCGCGTGGCGACCTGATCCTGACCCCCACCGGCCTGTGGCACGAGCATGGCCACGAGGGCGACCAGCCCGTGGTCTGGCTCGATGTGCTGGACCTGCCCTTGGTCTATTACATGGAGGCCAGCTACCACGTCAACGGCGAAGCGCAGACCGTCCGCCCCGGCCAGGGTCACCGGGTGTACACGCGTGGCGGCGTCGTGCCCACCCCCGTGTTTGGTCGCAGCGGCAAGCGCTACCCCATGTTGCGCTATCCCTGGGTCGATGCCCGTGCCGCGCTCCTGGCGCTGGCCGAGGACCAGCCTGCACTGGACGCCGTGCAGATCACCTATGTGAACCCCGAGACCGGCGAAGACGCCGAGAACATCCTGGGCTTCTACGCCCTGATGCTGCGCCCCGGCCAGACCCTGCGCCTGCCCGCGCGCTCACCCGCCGTGGTTTTCCACCAGATCGAGGGCCGCGCCGAGGTGTACATCGAGACCCAGCCCCAAGCTCAGACCTTCACCCTCGAAGAAGCGGATACTTGCTGCGCGCCGGGTTACACCGCCGTCACCTTGCGCAACCTGAGCGCCGACCAGCCCGCTTTCCTGTTCCTGGCCGACGAGTCGCCGCTGCACCGCAAGCTCGGCGTGTACGAAGAACGTGCTTGAGCGCCCCTGATTTTTTTCAATGGATTGGACTTTTGCGATGACCACCTACCTCTGGAACCCGCCCGCCCCCATCTCCCTGCCCGTGCGTGGCCAGGACGCCCGTCTGCCGGTGAACCGCATCTTCTGCGTGGGCCGTAACTACCACGCCCACGCCATCGAGATGGGCCGCCCAGTGGACAAGTCCACCGACCGCGCCTTCTACTTCCTGAAGTCGCCCCATGCCTTGGTCGAGTCCGGTGCCACCATCGCCTATCCGCCCGAGACCCAGAACTACCACTACGAAATGGAACTGGTGTTGGTGATTGGCAAGGGCGGCTTCCGCATCCCCGTGGAAAGCGCGCACGAGCACATCTACGGCTACGCCACTGGCCTGGACATGACCCGCCGCGACCAGCAGTTTCTCGCCCGCGACAAGGGCCGCCCCTGGGACCTGGGCAAGGACATTGAGCAGGGGGCGGTGTGCAGCGAGGTCGTCCCCATGCCGGGCGTGGTCCTGGAAAAGGGCGCCATCGAGTTGGCCGTCAACGGCGTGACCAAGCAGAAATCCGACCTGGACAAGCTGATCTGGAACATCCGCGAGCAAATCGCCGACCTGTCGCTGTACTACCACCTGCAGCCCGGCGACCTGATCTACACCGGCACGCCCGAAGGCGTGGGCGCCGTGGTGCCGGGCGACCAGATCACCGGCCGCGTGGAAGGAGTGGGCGAGATCGCCTTGACCATCGGCCCCGCCGAGTAAAGTTCCCGGCCCCCTCTGACCGGAATTTTTGCCATGAAGCTTTACAACTTTTTCCGCAGCGGCACCTCGCACCGCCTGCGCATCGCGCTGAACCTCAAGGGCGTCGCCACCGACTACGTGGCCGTGGACCTGCGGGTCGAAGAGCACCTGAAGGCGGCCTTCCAGGCCGTCAACCCCCAGGGGCTGGTGCCCGCGCTGGACACCGGCGAGCAGGTGCTGATCCAGTCCCCGGCCATCATCGAATGGCTGGAGGAAAAGTACCCCACGCCCCCGCTGCTGCCTGCCAACGCCGAGGACCGCGCCCAGGTACGTGCGCTGGCGGCCATCGTGGGTTGTGACATCCACCCGATCAACAACCGCCGCATCCTGGAAACGCTGCGCAAGCAGTTCGGCGCTGACGAGACCGCCATCAACGCCTGGTGCGGCACCTGGATTGGCGCTGGCTTTGACGCCTACGAGGCGCTCCTGGCCGCCGACACCCGCCGCAACCCGAGTTTTAGCTTTGGCCACGCGCCCACCATTGCCGATGTCTATTTGATCCCTCAGATCGAAAGCGCCCGCCGCTTCAAGGTGGACCTGAACCGCTGGCCCCGCATCATGGCCATCGACGCTGCCTGCGGCCAGCTCGACGCCTTCCGCCAGGCCGCGCCCGCTGCTCAGCCCGACGCGGGCTGATCAAAAAAGCCCACCAGGTACCCGGTGGGCTTTTGATGCTCAAATTGGCCTCTAGGCCAATCAATACCAGCGGTAATAGCTCTCTTTTTAGGAGCTCTTTGTCATGCGGCGAATCAGGCAGACGGCGCTGGCGGAGGCCACCAGGGTGTTGCCTTGCCAGATCTCACCGCGCACATTGCAGACGGAGTTGCCCTGGCGCTCGAAGTAGGCCTTGCCCAGCAGCTGGCCAGGCTTGGCCGAGGCGATGAACGAGGTGTTCAGCGTCAGGGTGGAGCCAAAGCCGTCCGGCTCCACCATGGCCAGGACCAGGATGCCGGTCACATCGTCCAGCATGGCGCTCAGGATGCCGCCCTGCACCTGGCCGGCGGGGTTCAGGAAATCCTGGGTGGCGGTGTAGTGCACTTCCAGCGTGCCGGTTTCCTTGTCCAGTTTCTGGATGTCCAGGCCCAGGGTGCGGGTGATGGTGCCGCGCTCCAGCAGGGCCGTCAGGCTGGGGGAGAGGTTGGTAGCAGTCATAGGTTCAGTCTCCGTACGGAACAACGCCACGCGGGCGGCGTGGCGTTGGGTTGAAAAACGGCGAGCGTATCAGGTTCCGTACACCTGTGTTTGTTAGGCTTGCAGGCTGGCAAAGGTCTTGCCTTCGCGCACCAGGCGCTGCAGCAGCGGCGCGGGTTGCCACCAGTAGCCGTCCTGGGCGTGGAAGCGCTCGATGTCGGCCAGCACCTGGGCCAGGCCGATGCGGTCGGCCAGGTACATCGGGCCGCCGTGGTGGGCCGGGAAGCCGTAGCCGGTCAGGTAGGTGATGTCGATGTCGCTGGGGCGCAGCGCAATGCCTTGCTCCAGCAGCTTGGCGCCTTCATTCACCATGCCGTAGAGGCAGCGCTTGAGGATTTCGGTCTCGTCCATCGCCTTGCGGGTGATGCCCATGCGCGCGGATTCCTCGACGATGTACTGCTCGACTTCGGGGTCGCGGTGCGGGGTGCGGTCGCCCTTTTCGTAGCGGTACCAACCCTTGCCGGCCTTCTGGCCCAGTCGGCCCAGGTCGCAGAGCTTCATGATCAGGTCGTTCCAGCGGCGGTCGGTGGGGCGGGTCGCCATCTGGGCTTTGCGGGTCTGGTAGCCCACATCGTTACCAGCCATGTCGTGCACCGCAAAGATGCCCATGGCGTAGCCGAACTTCTTGAGTGCGGCATCCACCTCGTGGGGCAGGGCGCCGTCTTCCACGGCGAAGTGGGCTTCGCGGGTGTAGTTGCGGAACAGCGCGTTGCCAATGAAGCCAGGGTAGATGCGTGCCAGCACGGCGATCTTGCCCATGCGGCGGCCCAGGTCCATCAGCGTGGCGATCACATCGGGGGCGGTTTGGGCAGCGCGCACCACTTCCAGCAGCTTCATCACATGCGCGGGGCTGAAGAAGTGGGCGCCCACCACGTCCTGCGGACGTTGGGTCACGGCAGCGATTTCATCGACATCCAGGCCCGAAGTATTGGTGGCCAGGATGGCACCGGGTTTGCACAGGCTGTCGAGCTGGCGGAAGATGGATTTCTTCAGCTCCATGTCCTCGAACACGGCCTCGATGACCATGTCGGCATCCTTCACGCTGACCATGTCCACCGAGCCAGTGATCTGGGCCAGCCGCTGGTCCATGTCTTCCTGGGACAGCTTGCCGCGCTTGACGCTCGTGGCGTAGTTGTCTTTGACGCGGGCCAAACCACGGTCGAGACCCTCCTGGTTGGCGTCGATCAGCGTGACCGGGATACCGATGTTGGCCAGCGACATGGCAATTCCGCCGCCCATGGTGCCGGCACCGATGACGGCCACCTGGTTCACGGGGCGCAGCGGAGTGCTGGCGGGGATGTCAGGAATCTTGGCGGCTTCAGCAGCCGCAAATTTGGCGTGGGCCAGCGCTTGTTCGCGCTCGGCCTCGCTGACGGTGAAAAAGTCCACAGTGCTCATGGTGTCTCCGGGGGCGTTCAGGCTTGGTTTTCTTGCAGTTTCTTGGCCTTGCCATCGACGAACTCGCGCAGGCGGGCTTCGGCTTCGGGCGGACGGGCACGGCCGGAATTGAGCTGCTCTACAAACAGGCCATCGTCGTGCGACATGTCGTGGATGCGGGGCAGCACGTTGATGATCATCCAGTTGGTTTCCAGGCTGTTCTTGGCGACGCGCGCGGCAATTTCCTTGGCCTTGTTGAAGGCCTCGCCAGCGGGCACCACGTAGCGCACGATGTGCTCGCGCTCGGACTCCTCGGCGTTGAGCAGGCGGCCGGTGAGCATCATGTCCATCATCACGCTGGTGCCGACCACGCGCTGAATGCGCACGGTGCCGCCACCGCCGACGAAGATGCCGCGCTGGCCTTCGGGCAGGCCGCATACCAGCGAGGCGTCGCCCACGCGCACATGGGCAGCGGTGGCCAGCTCCAGACCGCCACCGACGACCGCGCCATGCAGCGCAGCGACGAAGGGGATAGGGCCGCGGGCGATCAGGTCAAACACCTCGTGCCAGTTGTGGCGGCGGCGCTTGCGTGGGGCCTTGATCTGGCCGGTGGCGCGGGCCAGGGCTTCGGCCAGGTCCAGGCCGGCGCAGAAGTTGCTGCCATGGCCGAACAGCACGGCCACATCGGCCTCTTCGTGCGCGCGCAGTACGGCGGCGCGCAGCTCGTCAATCAGTGGGTCGTTGATGGCGTTGCGCTTGTCGGGGCGGTTCAGGCCGATCAGGGCGATGTTGCCGTCGAGTTCGTAGGTGATCAGGGGTTCGCTCATGGGGTTTGTCTCTTGGAGATATGGGGTTTAGGGCGCCACGGGGGCGGGCTTACAGGTCCAGTACCAACTTGCTGGATTTGGCACCGGAGCAGCACACCATGATCCGGTCGTTGGCGAGTTTTTCGGCCTGGCTGAGCACCAGGTCGCGGTGGTCGGGGGTGCCTTCCAGCACCTTGACTTCGCAGGTGCCGCAAATGCCTTCGCGGCAGGAATAGGGCGGCTCCGCGCCGATGGCGATCAGCGCGTCCAGGATGGTCTGGCCCGCCTCGACAGACAGGGTCTTGCCGCTGCGGCGCAGCTCCACGGTGTAGCCGCCATCGGTGGCGGCGGCGTCCTTGGCCGCGAAGTACTCCATGTGCACGCGCTCGGGCGGCAGGCTGGCGGTGGCCTGTTCGTAGGCTTCGAGCATGGGAATCGGACCGCAGCAATACACATGCGCGCCGGCGGGCAGGGCTTGCACGATGGCGTTCAGGTCCAGCATCTTGCCGCCGGGTTCCTGGTCAAAGTTCAGCACCAGCTTGCCGCCAGATTCAGCGGCGTAGGCCTCTGCTTGTGCCACAAAGGCCGCGTTCTGGCGGGTGCGGGCGCTGTAGTAGAGCGTCCAGGGTGTGCCCATGGTGCGCGAGCGGGCGATCATGCCCAGCATGGGGGTGATGCCGATGCCGCCAGCGATGAACACGTTGTGCGGCGCGGTCTCGTCCAGCGGGAAGTTGTTGCGCGGCGTGCCGATGGTCAGCACACTGCCGGGGCGCAGGCTGTCGTGCAGGTAGCGCGAGCCGCCGCGGCTCTTGGCGTCCTTGTTGACGCCGATGCAGTAGCGGCGGCGTTCCTGCGGGTCGTTGAGCAGGGAGTAGCTGCGCACCAGGCCGTTGTCCAGGTGCAGGTCGATGTGGGCCCCGGCGGTGAAGGCGGGCAGTTCGGTGGCGGGGGGCAGGGGGGTCAGCTCAAAGCCCAGGATGCCCTCGGCTTCGTAGGTGGTGGCGCGCACGCGGACCTGCAGGGTGGTGGGGGCGGTCATCTCACGGTGTCCTTGTTGTTGGCGTTCAAAGGTCGATCACGTTGATCGGTTGGATCTTCACCCCGGTGGCGGCCTCATGGGCCTGCTGCACCCATTCGGGTTGTCCGGCATGAAAAATGAAGTGCTGCAGCAGCCGGGCCCATTTGGGGTGGCGCTGGTAGTCGGCCAGGGGCAGGCCGTTCAGGAAAAAGTCGCGCGAATCGCTGGGCAGGAACACCTGCTGGTTCTGAGTCGGGTCACGCAGCACGCCTTTGGGGTCGCGTCCGGCCTGCACGGCTTCGATGTCGTTGAACAGCTGGCGGCGCAACAGGGCAATCCCTCGGTCGCTGGCGCCCAGGTTTTCGCGGCTGCGGTCGGTGATGCGGCCCTGGCCCACCCAGGCGACGATGTCCTGGTTGATCACATGGCTGGTGATCCAGCGGCCGGTGCCTTCGTCCTTGATGGGGCTGGTCCAGGTCGGGATGGTGGTCTGGACGTAAGGCTCGGCTTCGCGTGGAACCCGGATGAAGGACCAGGTCACGCTCAGGGTGTTTTCGTCGTCGATGGGCACCCGCCACTCGAAGTGGTCGCCCAGAAAGAAGCCGTTGGGCCACAGGCACACCCGGCCAATCGTCCACAGCGGGTGCTGTTCGCTGGTGTCTTCGGACACGCGCTTGTACAAAAAGCCGTGCTCGAATTCTTCAAAAGCCAGCTTCAGGTGGGTGGGTGCGTAGTCGGCAGGGGTTTGCAGCTGGCCACGCAGGTGCCGACTCCAGTTGGCGTGCATCCACTCGAAATGCACAGGGTCGATGGAGTTTTCCTGGGTCTGCAGCCAGTTACAGGGAATCTCCGCAAACACCGCCTGGACAAAGCCGTTTTTCCAGTGAAAGGGTTCCCAATCGGGCAGTTCCGGCGCGGGCGCCGGACCCATATAGGCCCACAGCAAGCCGGCCTTGGCCTTCACCGGGTAGGCCTGGAGGTGCACCTTGCACTGCTCGCGCGCCTGGGGGTTGGCCGCTTCTTCAAAGGGCTGCTGGATGCAACGGCCCTCTACATCGAACTGCCAACCGTGGTAGTTGCAGCGAATGCCCCGCGCCTCGACATAGCCGTACGACAGGTCGGCGCTGCGGTGGGCGCAATGCCGATCGGTCAGGCCGTACTCGCCTTCCCGGGTCTTGAACAGCACCAAGTCCTCGCCCATCAGCCGCACGGGCTGGATGGGGTTGCGGTCCAGGGCATCGACACCGGCAATCGGGTGCCAGTGGCGGCGCAACACTTCGCCCATGGGCGTGCCGGGGCCCACCTGGGTGAGCTGGCGGTTCTTCTCCGGACTGAGCATCTCGGCCTCTGCGCTCTTATTCGGGCTTGAAGCCCGAGGCCTTGATGATGGGTTCCCAGATCGCCAGCTCGTCGCGCTGGGCCTTGGCCATCTCCTCGGCGTTGCGGTAGTGCGGCATCACGGCCAGCTTGGTCATCAGGTAGTCCCTGACCGCCGGCTGGGCCAGCACTTTTTGCAGTGCTTGTTGGATGCGGGCGATTTCAGCAGCCGGTGTCTTGGCGGGGGCCCACATCGCGGTCCAGCCATCGCCTGAGCGAACCTTGTAGCCCTGTTCGGCAAAGGTGGGGATGTCGGGCATCAGCTCCGAGCGTTTGTCACTGAAGATGCCCAGGATGCGCAACTTGCCAGCCTTCTGGTGCTTGACCAGTTCGTCCATTAGCGAAATGCCGGCCGGTACATGGCCGCCCAGCAGGTCGGTGATCATCGGCGGCGTGCCTTTGTAAGGCGTCATGGGCAGGTCAATGCCTGCCACCTTGGCGAACTGCACGCCCAGGAAATGGTTCTGCCCGCCGGTACCGGGCGTGCCAAAGCTGGCTTTTTGCGGATGGGCCTTGACCCATTCCACAAACTCCTTGGCATTGCTGACGCCCAGCGAGGGGTGCACCGCCATGCCCAGGGGGTAAGACACCAAGCCCGCCACGGGCGCAAAGTCGCGCCAGATGTCCCACTTCACCTGCT
>CAZQXQ010000045.1:0-18367 GCA_964597235.1 uncultured Burkholderiaceae bacterium
GCACCCATGTGCAGCGCACCGGCGACATCGGCCTGTTCAAGATCGTGGCCGAGTCTGGTGTGGCCGCTGGCGTGCGCCGTATCGAGGCCGTCACCGGTGAAAACGCCCTGACTTACCTGCAAAGCCTGGAAGCCACCGTGGCCCAGGCGGCCGGTGCGCTCAAGGCCCCGGTGGCCGAGCTCACGGGCCGCATCGGCCAGACCCTGGAGCAGGTCAAGGCGCTGGAAAAGGAAATCGCTGCGCTCAAGGGCAAGCTGGCCTCCAGCCAGGGCGACGAGCTGGCCACCCAGGCGGTCGAGGTGAAGGGCCTGAAAGTGCTGGCCGCCCGCCTGGAAGGCGCGGACGCCAAGACCCTGCGCGACACGATGGACAAGCTCAAGGACAAACTCAAGACCGCTGCCATCGTCCTGGCCGCGGTCGATGGCGACAAGGTCCAGCTGGCTGCCGGCGTCACGGCCGATAGCGTGGGCAAGGTCAAGGCCGGCGAGCTGGTCAACTTTGTCGCCCAGCAAGTCGGCGGTAAGGGCGGCGGCAAGCCCGACATGGCGATGGCCGGCGGCACCAACGCCGCCGCGCTGCCCCAGGCCCTGGCCAGCGTGCAGGCCTGGGTCGCCGAGCGCGCGTGAACGGATAGGGTGTGAACGCCTTGCCTTGGTGGCGGCGCGTTCGCGTGGGCTTTGGGCTGGTCATCGCCCTGCTGGTGGTCGGCGCCCTGTTGCTGCTGGCCACTCTGCTGGCCTTTCAGGCCCGGCACAGCGCCCACGAGGCCTTATTGACAAGCTCCGAGAAAGACGCCCGGCAGATTGGCCACCTGCTCAGCGAGCAGGTGCACCGGATGCTCGATCCGGCGGATGTCGCCTTGCGCCTGCTCTCGCACGACCCCCTGGTGGACGCCGGCACCCTGGCGGAACGGCAGCTGCGGGTCCCGGCCCTGGCCGGCGTGATGCAAGAGCAGTCGCTCTTGTCAGCCGTCTATGTGGGTTATCCCGACGGCCAGTTCATCTTGCTGCGGCCCTTGCGCGATCCGGAAGTGCGCCGCCGCCTGAATGCCCCGGAGTCTGCCCGCTACCTGCTGCAGTCGATGGCGCGCGAGCCCGGCCAGACGGGTTTGGTCGGGCGCTGGATTTACTACAACGCCGACCTGACCCGCATTGCGAGCGTCTTGCAGCCCGATTACCGCTTCGATCCCCGAACCCGGCCCTGGTACCAGGCGGCGCTGGCGCAGCGCCGTCAGGTGCTGACAGCGCCTTATGTGTTTTTCACGACCCGTGAGATCGGCGTCACGCTGAGCCAGCCCAGCCACGGGGGGCGCGCCATCATCGGCATGGACCTGGCTTTGCCGGATTTCGGTCGGGAGATCAGCCGCCTGCGTCCCTTGCCCCAGGCCGAGCTGGTGATCCTCAACCGCGACAAGCAGGTGCTGGCGCATCCGGACATCACGCCCGACCAGCTGCTGCGCGCCCCGGAGGGCAGCGATGTCACGCAATTGCAACCCCTGGCCAGCCTGCATTCGTCCGCCTTGAGTCGCTTGGTGGAACTGTCGCCCAGGCCGGGGGAGTCGCGGCGCTTTGACGTAGGGGGCCAGGAATGGCTGGGGCAGGCGTTTCCCTTGACCGGCTTGCGCTGGGAAGGGCTGCAGCTGTGGATGGCTGTGCCGACGCATGCGCTGCTGGCGGACTTCCGGCGTGCGCTGACATGGCAAGTCCTGCTGTCGGCCAGCATCATCCTGCTGCTGCTCTGTGGCGGTTGGTGGGCAGGACGGCGCCTGGGGCAGCAGCTCGATGGCCTCAGCGCTCAGGCGCAGGCCCTGTCCCGTTTTGACTTTGAACGCCATCCCCGCGCCCCGTCCCAGGTACGGGAAGTCCATGCCTTGGGCAAGGTGCTGGATGGCATGGCGGACACCATCCGGCAATTTCTGGCGATTTCGCAAAACATCAGCGCGGACACGCGGCTGGATGTGATGCTTTCCCGCGTGCTGTTCCAGCTGGTGCGGACCACGCGCTGCACCAGCGGCGCGGTGTACCTGGTGCAGGCCTCGGGCCAGGGGCTGCGGCGTGCCAGCCGCTTTTGCGAGGACCCCGAAGAACAAGCCCGCTACCCGGACCAGCTCACCATGGCCCCGTTCATCAATGCCGCGTCGGTCCAGGACGGCGATGACGCGCCCCACGCCGGATCGGGCAGGCGCCGGGTGCTGCGCATTCCCCTGCACACCCGGGGCGGACAGCCACTGGGGCTGTTGATCCTGCGCTTCTCGGCCGATGCCATCCATGAGAGCGCCAACTTCCAGGCCTTTGCCGAAAAGCTCTCGGGCACCTTGTCGGTGGCCATCGAGACCCGCCAGCTCATCGAAGGCCAAAAGGAGTTGCTGGATGCCGTGATTCACCTGCTGGCCGGCGTCGTGGACGCCAAGAGCCCCACGACCGGCCGCCACTGTGAACGGGTGCCCGAGTTGGCCGAGATGCTCATGCAGCGCCTGTGCGAAACCACCCAGGCCCCCTACGCCCAGGTCACGATGACCGAGGCCCAGCGCGATGAATTCCGCCTGGGGGCCTGGCTGCACGATTGCGGCAAGGTCACCACCCCCGAGGCGGTGATCGACAAGGGCACCAAGCTGGAGGCCCAGTACAACCGCATCCACGAAATCCGTATGCGCTTCGAGGTGCTGTGGCGCGATGCGCTGATCGAGGCCCTGCAAAAGCAGGTGGCTGGCGAAAGCTCCGTCGAGGCCCTGCAAAGCGCGCTGGACCAGCGGCGCAAACAGCTACAGGCCGACTTTGCCTTTGTCGCCGAATGCAATCTGGGCAGCGAAGACCTCGCTAACGATGCCGTGGCGCGGCTGTACCGCATCGGCGCGCAAACCTGGACGCGCTACTTTGATGATCGGCTGGGGCTCTCGCCCGTGGAGCTGGCGCACCTGCAGGCCTTTCCCAAGCCACCCTTGCCTGCGCAGGAGCAACTGCTGGCCGACCGCCCGGAACACATTGTCCCCTGGGGCGAGCGCCGCCCACCGGTGGAGCGGGACAACCCTGAAAACCGCTGGGGCTTTGACATGCGCCTGCCCGAGCAGGCAGCGCATCTGGGCGAGTTGCATAACCTGACGGTGCGCCGGGGCACCTTGACCGAGGAGGAGCGCTTCAAGATCAACGAGCACATCGTGCAGACCATCGTCATGCTCAGCAGCCTGCCGTTTCCGCCACACCTGGCCAAGGTGCCCCAGATCGCAGGTTCGCACCACGAGCGCCTGGATGGCACAGGCTACCCGCGCCGCCTCAAGGCCGAGCAACTGAGCCTGACCGACCGGGTGATGGCGCTGGCCGACATCTTCGAGGCCCTCACGGCCAGCGACCGGCCCTACAAACCCGCCATGCCGCTGAGCACCGCGCTGGCGCTGATGGCCGACATGGTTCGGGACCAGCATCTCGACAAAGAGCTGTTCCGCTTTTTCCTGCGCAGCGGCGTGTGGCGCGACTATGCGGCGCGTTTCCTGGATGCCGCTCAGGTGGATGCCGTGGACCTGGCAGCGCTGGAGCAGCACCTGGGAAATATGCCTGCGTCGCGCTGAGGCTGGCTGGGTTCAGTCCTGGCGCACAAACACCAGATCCCACACCCCGTGGCCCAGGCGAAGGCCCCGGTTCTCGAACTTGGTCAGCGGGCGGTAGTCGGGCTTGGCGGCGTAGCCCTCGGCGGTGTTGCGCAGCAGCGGCTCGGCGCTGAGCACTTCCAGCATCTGTTCGGCATAGGGCTGCCAGTCGGTGGCGCAGTGCAGGTAGCCGCCGGGCTGCAGCCGGGCGGCCAGCTTGGCGACCAGCGGCGGCTGGATCAGGCGGCGCTTGTGGTGCTTGGTCTTGTGCCAGGGGTCGGGAAAAAAGATGTGTACGCCGGCCAGCACGCCCTCTGGCAGCATGTGGTCGATCACCTCGACGGCGTCGTGCTGCAGGATGCGGATGTTCGTCAGGCCTTGCTCGCCGATGCGCTTGAGCAGCGCGCCCACACCGGGCTCGTGCACCTCGCAGCACAGGAAGTTGTCGTCAGGGCGCACGCGGGCGATGTGGGCGGTGGCTTCGCCCATGCCAAAGCCGATTTCAAGAATCAGCGGCGCGCTGCGGCCAAAGGCGGCGGGGGCATCCACCGGCTGGGCCTGGTAGGGCAGGATGAAGCGCGGGCCGAATTCCTCGAAGGCCTTGGCCTGGCCCGTGGTGGTGCGGCCGGCGCGGCGCACGAAGCTCTTGATGGTTTTGGGGAAGGCCACGCCCTCGGGGGCGCCGCCGTTGCTGGGGGTGGAAGGGGTGGTCGATTCAGTCACGGGCGGGATTGTAGGTGTCCCGCCAGGCCGCAATCCACCAGGCCAGCGCCTCGGCGGGCACTGCGTTGCGGTCCTGAACTTGGCCCGGCCAGGGGGGCAATCCCAGCACCTGCGCGGCCTGGGCCAGGGCTCGCAGCGGGTCCTGCAGGTCCAGCGGCGCGGCGCCATGCTGTTTGGAGAGCTTTTCGCCATCGGCGCCGCGCACCAGCGGCGTATGCAGGTAGCGCGGCGTGGGCAAGCCCAGGGCCGCCTGCAGCAGGATCTGGCGGGGAGTGTTGTCGGCCAGGTCCTCGCCGCGCACCACGTGGGTGATGCCCTGAAAGCCATCGTCCACCACGACGGCCAGCTGGTAGGCCCACAGGCCATCGGCGCGGCGCAAGACAAAGTCACCCACGCTGGCAGCGACGTCCTGCGATTGCGACCCCAGGCGCCGGTCGGTCCAGTGCACGAGCGAATCTGCTATCGAAAAATGAGCTGGTACCGCTCGATTCCATTGGCCTAGAGGCCGATTTGGCTTGAAATCCTCTCCGGGCGCCGCTGCCGCATCCGGCACCCGAAAGCGCCAGGCCCGGGCGCTGCGCCCTTGCAGCCCAGCGCGGCAGGTGCCGGGGTAGGGCAGTTCCTGGTGGCGTTCGCGCACCCAACCCAGGGCGGTTTGGGCAGCCTCGATGTCCTTGCGGGTGCAGGCGCAGGGGTAGGCGCGGCCCCGGGCCACCAGCTGGTCCAGCGCTTGCTGGTAGGTCGCGTGGCGATGCGATTGCCACAGCGGTGCTTCGTCAGGCAGCAGACCGCAGCGGGTCAGTTGCTGCAGGATGCGCTGATCCGCACCTGGCACGCAGCGCGGCGGGTCCACATCCTCGATGCGCACCAGCCAGCGGCCGCCGGCGGCCCGCGCATCGAGCCAGCTGGCCAGCGCCGCGACCAGCGAGCCGGCGTGCAGCGGCCCGGTGGGGGAGGGGGCAAAGCGGCCGATGTAGCCGCCTGGCTGGCTCATGCCACGGACAGAGCCAGCTCCAGGCCGGAGACAAAGGCATCTTCCAGCCGGTGGCCCAGACACCAGTCGCCACAGCAGCCCAGGCCCTGGGCTCCGTCCCAGAGGTGGCTTTGGCCCAGGGGGTGCAGGGTCTGGGCATGGGGCCAGCAGCGCACCTCGGCATGGGCCGGTTCAGCTCGAATGCCGGTGATCTCGCCAAAGGCTTTCTGTAGCTTGGCCAGGACGCGGGCGGGGTCGTCCTGGAGGTGCTCTTGTGACCAGGTGGGGCTGGCTTGCACGGTCCAACGTTCGATCTGGCTGCGGCCGGGTTTGGACGATTCGCGCGCCACCCAGGCAATCCGGTGGTGGCTGCTGCGCGCAGCGTTCCATTGCGGTCCCAGTGTGGTCAGGCCGGGGCGCACGGCCTGCGGAAAGGCCAGCATCAGCGTCCAGCAGGGCGCGATGGTGACGGGGTCCAGCGCGGCGCGCCAGGGCGTGTCGATGCCGGCGCGGTCCAGCAGGCTGCGCAATGGGGGCGCAGGCAGCGCGAACAGCACGCCGTCAAAGCCGGCATGCACCTGGCGGATGCCGCCCGGGCCCTGAATGCGCACCTGCCAGCGTTCGGCGTCAAGCGGGTCGCGCTCCACATGGGTGACGTCGGTGAGGATCAGCAACTGGCCCGAGTTCTGCAGGGGCTGGGCCCAGGCACGCACCAGCGCATCCATGCCAGGGCTGGCCACCCAGTGGGGGTCGCGGGTCGGCAAACCGGCGGCTTCGACCTTGCCCTCGGCGTCCAGCACCCGGACCGAGGTCGCGCTCCAGCGCTTGCAGAGGTCCGGCACCGTGGCCAGCGCCTGTTCAAAACGGGCATCGCGCACGGTGAAGTACTGGGCCCCGGCGTCAAAGCCACCAAAGGGCGAATCCACGGTTGCGGTGCGGCCGCCAGCACGGTCGGCCTGCTCGAACACCGTGACCCGGTGCCCGGCCTGGACCAGGGTGCGCGCGCAGGCGATGCCCGCCATGCCGGCGCCAACGATGGCGTAATGCCGGCTGGGTACCGACGGCGGGGTGTCAGGAGTGGCGGTCACGGTGGCGCTGGCGCCGGAAGCGGAGCGGGATGCAGAGCGGGTGCGGGTCATCGAAGGCTTTCCTACAGGGGCGAGGGGGAGAGACGGGATTGACTCTACACCCGCACAACGGCTCCGGCCCGACAAAATGCTTCAAAACGACTGCTGGTTTTCCAGCAGGGCGCGTTGGGTTGCGGGGCTTTTGAGTTGTTCCAGCCACCATTGCAGCGCCCGGCCGGGGTGGGTGAAACCAGGTCCTCCCCAGGCGCAGTGCAGGCGCACATTGCGCTCAGGCCGCACCACCTTGCGCGCCACGAGGCGCCCGCTGGCCAGGTAGGGCCGGGCGATGGGCTCGGGCAGAAAACCGCTGCCCAGGCCGCGCAGCAGGGCCTGGACTTTGGCTGGCATCGTGTCCACCGTCAGCACATCCTGACCGCGCAGCAGGCCCATGGTCGCGCCCCCGCGCCGGGCGGAGTCGGCCACCGCCACGGCGCGCTCAGCCTGCAGGGTGGCGTCGCTCAGGGGCTCGGGCAGCTTGGCCAGCGGGTGGTGGGGGGCGACGACAAACACAAAGCGTAAATCGCCCAGCGGCATCTGCTGCACGCCCGCCACCCCGGTGGCGACCACCGCCACGCCCACCGCCAGGTCGGCGCGGCCCGAGGTCAGGTCCTCCAGCGTTCCCTCCATGATGCCGTCGCGCAGCTTGAGCCGCGTGGGTGGCGACAGGGCGTAGAAGGCTTCGGCCAGCTCCAGGATGGTGGCCTGGGCGATGACCCCGTCCACCGACAGCGTCAGTTGCGGCTCCCAGCCGGTGGCGACTCGGCGCACGCGGTTGGCCACGGCATCGATCTCGTTGAGCAGGCGGGCGCCCTCGCGCAGCAGCTCGGTGCCGGCCTCGGTGGGCTTGGCCTGGCGGGCGCTGCGGTCGAAGAGCAAGACGTCCAGCGCGTCCTCGATCTGGCGCACCCGGTAGGTGAGGGCGCTGGGCACCAGGCCCAGCTGGCGGGCGGCGGCGGCAAAGCTGCCGGACTCGGCAATCACCTGCAGCATGGTCAGGTGGTCGGGGGTGAGGGCATCGCGTGCGTTTTGCATGATTGGTCCTTGATGGTTCAAGGATTTTGCATGATCACTTCAAGTCCTGCCGTCGGGTTGGGGCGGTGTGCGGCCTAAACTTTCCCCCATCGTTGTTGTTGCCACCAGAAAGGACCAGGCCATGATCACCCTTCGCAAATCCCAGGACCGGGGCCACGCCCAGCATGGCTGGCTGGACTCGTTTCACAGCTTCTCGTTTGCCGAGTACTACGACCCGCGCCACATGGGCTTTGGCAACCTGCGGGTGATCAACGAGGACCGCATCGTGCCCGGCGCTGGTTTTGGCACCCATGGCCACCGCGACATGGAAATCATCAGCTATGTGCTCTCGGGCGCCATTGCGCATGCCGACAGCATGGGCAACCAGGGCGCCATTCCGGCCGGCGATGTGCAGCACATGAGTGCCGGCACCGGCGTGCGCCACAGCGAGTTCAACCACAGCCAGAGCCAGCCCGCGCATTTTTTGCAGATCTGGATCGAGCCCTACGCCACGGGCCTGGCTCCCGGCTACACGCAGAAAACCTTTGCCGCTGCCGACAAGCGCGGCCGCCTGTGCCGCATCGCTGGGCCGGTGGACTCGGTGGCCGCCGATGGCGCCCTGCCGATCCAGGCCGACGCCTCGCTGTACGCCGGCCTGTTCGACGGCGCCGAGACCTTTGATGGCGCGCTGCCGGCCGGCCGCAAAACCTACGTCCACCTGGTGCGCGGCGCGCTGCGCGTCAATGGTTTGGAACTCAAGACGGGTGATGCCGCCCTGATTGAGCGCGAAGAGCAGCTCGTGCTGGACCAGGCCCAGGACGCCGAAGTGCTGGTGTTTGACCTGGCGCCCTGATTGCCCCGGATACTTCACGGTTTTCACCAAGGAGCCTTTTCATGCCCAACATCGTTGTTGTTTTTCATTCCGGCTACGGCCACACCCAGCGCATGGCCCAGTCTGTGGCCCAGGGCGCCAGTGCCACGCTGCTGGCCATTGACGCCGACGGCAACCTGCCCGAAGGCGGCTGGGAGCAGCTGAACGCCGCCGACGCCATCGTCATGGGCTCGCCCACCTACATGGGCACCGTCAGCTGGCAGTTCAAAAAGTTTGCCGATGCCTCCAGCAAGGCCTGGTTTGCCCAAGCTTGGAAGGACAAGCTGTTTGCCGGCTTCACCAACAGCGCCACGATGAACGGCGACAAGCTATCGACCTTGCACTACCTGTTCACCCTGGCCATGCAGCACAGCGGCATCTGGGTCGGCACTGGCCTGATGCCCAGCAACAGCAAGGCGGCGCAGCGCAACGACATCAACTATGTGGGCTCGTTCAGCGGTGCGATGGCGCAAAGCCCGTCCGATGCTTCCGCCGGCGACATGCTGCCGGGTGACCTGGAAACGGCCCGCCTGTTTGGCGAGCGCATTGCCCAAGTGGCTGCACGAATGGCGCGCTGAATATCGCGCCAAATTTTGAGCGTCAAAACTGCCGTTAGCCCAATAGATACAAGCGGTTCATGCTCTCATTTTTGAGAGAGTGGATGCCTCAGGCGGCGGCGGAAAGCAGGGTGGATTCGATCTTGTTGGCCAGCTGGGCGATCGCCAAGGCGGCCGGGCAGCCGGGGACGTGGGTCATCAGGAGCTGCCGGCGCATCACCGCGTCGCGCACCGAAGGGTCGGCCGGAATATCGCCCATGTGGATCAGGCGCATGGGTCGGCCCGATTCGGTGCTAACAAAGCGGCCCAGCACCTGTTGCAGCTGGCCGGTGATGGCGCGTCCATCGCCAGGGCGCACGGCCTGATTCACCACCAGGCGCACATGCTGGCGTTTTTGCTGCATGGCCAGTACTTTGATGGCGGCGTAAGCATCGGTCAGCGCGGTGGGCTCGGGCGTGGTGACGATCAGCACCTCCGAGGCCAGCGAAATCGAGAACAGCACCACGTCCGAAATGCCGGCGCCAGTGTCCAACAGGATCACGTCGTACTGCGGGGTCAGGCTCTGGATGACGTTGAGCAGCTGGTTGCGTACTTCCGGGGTGAGGCGCGAATATTCGACCATGCCCGACCCTGCCAGCAGCACCGAGAAGCCGCCTGGGGCTTTCACGATGGCTTCATCCAGCCGGTTTTTGCCGGTGAACACATCGTGCAGCGTGATTTGCGGATGCAGGTTCAGCACCACATCCAGGTTGGCCAGGCCCAGGTCGGCATCCAGCACCAGCACCCGCTGGCCATGCCGGGCCAGGGCCGCTGCCAGGTTGGCCGACACAAACGTCTTGCCGACGCCGCCTTTGCCGCTGGCCACGGCAATGGTGCGGGCACCTTTGGGCTCTCCCGGCAATGGCTGGGGGGGCTGCGGCATCAGGCGTACCGCGGAAGAGGGGTGAGGGGACAGCGCGTCGCTCATCTCGTTACTTTCATTAGACGCTGCCTTGGGCGTCCGGCGATGGGGGATCGCCCCATCCGGCGGAAGTGAACAGGGAACCAAACAGCAGGCTCTTTTCTTCGGCAGTGACCGTGCTGTCGGGTTGTGCCTCGATGCACAGGCGATTGCGTCCTGCCTCCTTGGCCAAATAAAGCTGGTGATCGGCCCGGTCGGTCCACAGCAGCGTGGTCGATCGGATCCACTGCAGCGCGAAGGCGCCGCCAATGCTCACCGTGATGTTCAAGTCCAGATTGTTGGTAATCCGGATCGGCGTGCTGGCAATCGCCAGCCGGATGCGCTCGGCCACCACGCGCCCGAAGGTGGACTGGCAGGCGGGCAGCACCACTGCGAATTCTTCGCCACCGTAGCGGGCCAGGGTGTCCATGGGACGGACGCAACTGGCCAGCGTGCGGGCGACCGATTGCAGGACCAGATCGCCCGCCACGTGGCCATGTTCGTCATTGACCTTCTTGAAGTGATCGATGTCCAGCATCAGCAGCAAGGCGGCCTCGCCCGAGCGGGCCACGCGGTCGATCTCCCGCTCCAGCACCGAGCGGAAATGCCGGCGATTGGCCAAGCCCGTCAAGGGATCTTTGAGGGAGATTTCGCACAGCCCGTCGATCAGGGTTTGCAGGTAACGCAGCGGCCGATCGCGCTGCGGCAAGGCTTCCCCCAGGCTGGTCTGCGACACGAGGGCGTGGGCAGTGTCCAGTCGAAGCTCGCGAAGATCAACAAAGTGGGGGGCGGCGAATTCAGGCACGGGGTCAAGAAGCGATCGGCGAAGGAGTGTAGCAGTGGGGTCTTTGCCGAACGCCCTTGCAACCGTCTTATAAAAGCATGATTTACCGTCCATTTCTGCTGGTGTTTCCGCTGCCGCTACCATGGATCGCATGCAATCTCCCTTGTCTTCTCCTTCTTTCCAAGTGGCCACGGCCCTGATCCATCATCCTTATCAGCCGCCCGCCGGCTTTGAGGCGCCCCAGCCTGCCGTGCACAAGGCATCGACCGTGTTTTTCCCCGACGTGGCCGCGCTGCGCAGCCGCGAATGGAAGGACAAGACCGGCTACACCTACGGCCTGCACGGCACGCCCACCACTTTCCTTTTGGAAGAGCGCCTGTGCGCACTGGAGGGCGGCCAGCACTGTCTGCTGCTGCCCAGCGGCCTGGCGGCCCTGGCCACGGTGGCGCTGGCCTTGCTGCACCAGGGCGACGAGGTGCTGATCCCCGACAACGCCTACGGCCCCAACAAGGACCTGGCCAGCGGCATGCTGGCCCGCTTCGGTATCCGCCATGCCCTGTACGACCCGCTGGACCCCGCAGACCTGGCCGCGCGCATCTCCGAGACCACCCGCCTGGTCTGGCTGGAGGCGCCGGGGTCGGTCACCATGGAATTCCCGAACCTGCCCGCCCTGGTGCGCCTGTGCCGCGAGCGCGGCGTGGTCACCGCGTTGGACAACACCTGGGGCGCCGGCCTGGCCTTTGCGCCGTTTGACCTGCTGGGCGACGGCTCGGGCAGCCTGGCGGTCGATGTCTCCGCCCATGCGCTGACCAAATATCCTAGCGGCGGCGGCGACGTGCTGATGGGCAGCATCGTCACCCGCGACCCCGCTTTGCACCACGCCATCCAGCGTGCGCACATGCACCTGGGGCTGGGTGTGGGTGCCAACGATGTCGAGGCCATCTTGCGGGCCTTGCCCTCGCTCGCGCTGCGCTACCGCGCGCACGACCAGGCTGCCCGCCAGCTGGCCCAATGGCTGGCGCAGCGGCCCGAGATCGCCCAGGTCTTGCACCCTGCTTTGCCGGAATCGCCTGGCCACGCCCACTGGCAGGCGCTGTGCGGTGCGGCCCACGGCGGGGAGGGTGCGGCGGCCGGCCTGTTCAGCGTGGTGTTCGATGCCCGTCACACCCAGGACCGGGTCGATGCGTTTTGCAACGCGTTGCGCTTGTTCAAGCTGGGCTACAGCTGGGGCGGCCCGATCAGCCTGGTCGTGCCTTACCCGCTGCGCGCCATGCGCAGCCTGCCCACCCCAGCCATCCAGCCGGGCTGCCTGGTGCGCTTTTCGGTGGGGCTGGAAGCCGTGGAGGATCTGCAGGCGGATCTGGCGCAGGCACTGACCGTCTTGCCGTGAGCGGGTCCTGGGCGGCTGTCCTGCGCTGACGCCCGCGGGACAGCAGGGCTTGCGGCTCAGGGCCTTCCCGGATGGCGGGTTTCATCCAGGCTTGCTAGATTGCGCAGCTGTCAAGCCTTTCCGTCATCAGACGCCCATCGCCATGCCCATCACCCCGCCCCTGGATTCCACGACTTCCGAGGCCTCCTCCCGTCGCAACGACGGGACGCCCATCGTGCTGAAGCCCTTGCGCTGCTCCCAGCCCTTCGCCTGGCTGCGTCTTGGCGCCCGTGACCTGGTGGCCGCCCCGGGCATTGCCCTGTTCTACGGCGCCTGCTTCTGGGCCATGGCGCTGGTGCTGGGCTGGGTGTTTCGCACCCGTCCGGAATACACCATGTCGCTGGCCAGCGGCTGTCTGCTCGTGGGCCCCTTCCTGGCCATGGGGCTGTATGACACCAGCCGCCGCCGCGAGGCCGGTCTGCCGCCCGATCTGGGCGAGTCCATCACCTGCTGGGAGGGGCATATGAGCAGCATGGGCATGCTGGTGATGGTGCTCGTGGTGCTGGAGCTGCTGTGGGGACGCGCCTCGCTGGTGGTGTTTGCGGTGTTTTTCAATACTGGCATGCCCTCGACCACCGGGGTGATGGAGGCTGTGTTCAATCCCAAGAACTGGGAATTTGTCGCCGTCTATACCGCCGTGGGCGGGGCGTTTGCGGCACTGGTGTTTTCCACCACCGTGGTGTCGATCCCGATGATTCTGGATCGGGGCACCGATGCCCTCACGGCCGGTCTGACCAGCATGCGCGTGGTCTTTGAGAACACCTTCACCTTGCTGGTCTGGGGTGCGCTGATCACCGTCCTGGTCGGCCTGTCCCTGTGGTCCACCTGGGGCGTGGGCCTGCTGGTCGTGGGACCGTTGCTGGGGCATGCCAGCTGGCACGCCTACCGGGCAGCGGTCCAGCCTTTGCAGGCGGCTGAATCCTCGGCGTGACTCGGTGTTACCCGGGGTACTGCGGGTCTTTTCCTTGCTACGATGGCTCCCACTGGAGCGTGCAAATGACCCTCAGCCCCGCCAAGCTACCTGCCAAGCTGTCCCCTCTGATCTTTTCCCGTGAGGTGGACGAAGCGCGCTTTGAAAAGCTGTTCGCCGATGCGGACTCCATGTCCATTCAGGGCTACCTGCAGGATGGCACGGTCGTCTATTGGAACCATGCCTCCGAGCTCATCTACGGCTACACCGCCGAAGAAGCCCTCGGGGGCAATTTGCTGGACCTGATCATTCCTGAGGAGATGCGCGAGGGGGTGCGCGAAGCGGTCCGCTGGATGTTTGACAACGGCAAGGGCGTTCCACCGGCGCGCTTGAGTTTGAGGCACAAGGATGGCAGTCGCTTGGCGGTGTATTCCAGTCACACCGTGGTCGCCATTCCGGGACAGGAGCCGGTGCTGTTCTGCATGGATGCCGACATGCGCGCGCTGGCCAAGGCCGAGGACGAACTGCGCATTGCCGCCACGGCCTTCGACTCCCAGCAGGGGATGGTGATTGCCGATGCCCAGGGCAAGATCCTCCGGGTCAACCGCGCCTTCATCGACAACACCGGCTTCAAGGCGCAGGAGGTGCTGGGCCAATCTTTCCGCTTTTTGCTCTCGTCCAAGAACCCTCCCAGGCTGTCCGACAGCATGCGGCAGGCCTTGGCCCAACACGGGAGCTGGCAAGGCGAGGCCTGGGCCCGGCACAAGAATGGCGAGGACATCGTGGAATGGGTGACGATCACCGCGACCCTCGATGACCAGGCCCGTCCTACCCATTACGTCGGTTGGCTGACCGACCTCCGCCAGCGCAAGGAGGCCGAAGCCAAAATCGTGCAGCTGGCCTTTTACGACCCCTTGACCGATCTGCCGAACCGCCGGCTGATGGTGGACCGTATCCACCAGGCCATGGGCGCCGCAGAGCGCGCCAGCCGGTATGGCGCTCTGTTGTTCATTGACATGGACGATTTCAAGACCATCAATGACACCCTGGGCCACGAGGTCGGCGACCGTTTGCTGAAAGAGTTTGCAGGCCGCCTGAAACG
Organism: uncultured Burkholderiaceae bacterium; assembly: GCA_964597235.1. Lineage (GTDB taxonomy): Bacteria > Pseudomonadota > Gammaproteobacteria > Burkholderiales > Burkholderiaceae_C > CAYZPX01. Next base: position 14,008 of record CAZQXQ010000045.1, read on the forward strand.
CCATGTGCGCACCAACGACACCGTGGCGCGTTTTGGCGGCGACAAATTCATCGTGATGCTCGAAGACCTGGGAACGGATGCCCGTGTGGCCGGCACCGCCGTGGAAGTGGTGGGACGGCATTTGCTCCAGGAGCTGGCCCACCCTTACGACTACGAGCGCAAGTCCTACCCCTGCGGAGCCAGCATTGGGGCGGTGCTGTTTCACGGGGCTGCCACGAGCCTGGACGAACTGCTCAAACAGGCCGAGCTGGCCATGTACGACGCTAAAAAGGCCGGCCGGGGCGTGTTGCGCTTTTTTGATGTTGGCATGCAGTCCGCGATCCAGCGGCGCACGGAGCTGGTGCGCAGCCTGCGCGAGGGGCTGGCCCGCCAGGAGTTCCAGCTGTACTACCAACCCCAGGTGGACCGTGCCGGCGCGCTGGTGGGGGCCGAGGTGCTGTTGCGCTGGAACCACCCCACCGAGGGGCTGCGGCTCCCGGGCACGTTCATCAAGGCAGCAGAAGAATCCGGCGTCATCCTGCCGCTGGGCAACTGGGTGCTGGAAGCCGCTTGCGCCACCCTGGTGTCCTGGGCCACCCAGCCGGCGCTGCAGGGGCTGATGCTCAGCGTCAATGTCAGCGCGCTGCAATTTGCCCACCCGGATTTCGTCGCCTTTGTGCAGGGCGTGCTGGAACGCACGGGCGCGCCACCCCAACGCCTGCGGCTGGAGCTGACGGAGAGCATGCTGCTGGACAGCGTGGACGATGGGATCCGCAAGATGAAAGCGCTGTGCGCGCTGGGTGTGTCGTTCTCGCTCGATGATTTCGGGACGGGCTACTCCTCGCTGTCCTACCTGCAGCATTTGCCGTTCAGCGAACTGAAAATCGACCAGTCCTTTGTGCGCGCCATGGGCCAGGGCGAGAACGATGGCGCCATCGTGCAGACCATCATCAACCTGGGCCACAGCCTGGGCCTGACCGTGTTGGCCGAAGGGGTGGAAGAGGCCGCCTTCCATCACAAGTTGCGAGAACTGGCCTGCGATTACTTTCAGGGCTACTGCTACGCCAGGCCCATGGACCTGGAGGCCTTCACGCAATGCCTGGTCAGGTTCCCGCTCAGGTTCCCGCTCAGGTTCCCGCTGCACATCGCGCAGGGCTGAGTCAGCGCAGCAGCTTGCGCAAGCTTGGCCAGACGTTGTCCAGCATCTGCGGATGCGCCTCGGCGCTGGGGTGGATGCGGTCGGGCTGGAATAAGCGCGTCGGGTTGGGTCCATCGGCCACGCCGGCCAGGAAAAACGGCACCAGCGCCACCTTCTGCGCTTGGGCCACCTTGGTAAACAGCGCCGCAAAGCGCTGGCCGTAGTCCCGGCCGTAATTGGGTGGCACTTGCATGCCCACCAGCAGCACCTTGGCGCCGGCCTGCTGGGCGGCCTGCACCATCTGCGTGAGGTTGTCCTCGGTGTGCGCCAGCGAAAAGCCGCGCAGCGCATCGTTGCCGCCCAGCTCGATCACCACCACGCTGGGCTGGTGCTCGCGCAGCAGCGCGGGCAGCCGCGAGCGCCCGCCCGAGGTCGTCTCGCCGCTGACGCTGGCGTTCACTACGCTGGCAGCGATCTTTTCCTGCGCCAGGCGCTGCTCCAGCAATGCGACCCAGCCCGTGCCCCGGGGCAGGCCGTATTCGGCGCTGAGCGAATCGCCCAGCACCAGGACCTTGGCTGGCGCAGCCTTCTTGGCCGCCAGTGCGCCACCTGAAAACCCCCAGGCCCACCAAGCCAGCCCTGCCGCGATACAGTGACGGCGATGCAAACGTCGAATCACGCAAATCCTCCTTCGTCCAAGCCCGCGAACGACGCGCCCCCCTTGATTCGGGTCGAGCGCGTGTGCAAGTCGGTCAGCGACTCCACGGGAACGCTCGCCATTCTGCGCGATGTCGATTTCACGCTGCGGGCCCGGGAAACGGCGGCCATCGTCGGCGCCTCCGGCTCGGGCAAGAGCACCTTGCTGTCGATCATCGCCGGGCTGGACACGCCCACCAGCGGCACCGTGCGCCTCGACGGCCAGGACTTGTTTGCCTTGGATGAAGACGCCCGCGCCGCGCTGCGTGCACAAAAGATGGGCTTTGTGTTCCAGAGCTTTCAGCTGCTGGGCAACCTCACGGCGCTGGAGAACGTGATGCTGCCGCTGGAGCTGGCCAACCGCCGCGACGCCCGCCAGGCCGCGACCGAGATGCTGCACCGCGTGGGCCTGGGTCAGCGCCTGTCGCATTACCCCAAGGTGCTGTCCGGCGGCGAGCAGCAGCGCGTGGCGCTTGCGCGGGCTTTTGTGGTGCAGCCGGCGCTGCTGTTGGCCGACGAGCCCACGGGCAGCCTGGACTTCGCTACCGGTGAAACCGTGATGCGCCTGATGTTTGACCTGAACCGCGAGCTGGGCACCACGCTGCTGCTGGTGACGCACGACCGTGCACTGGCGGCGCAATGCCAACACCGCATCACCATCGAGGCGGGCCGCGTTGCAAGCAATGATTCGGGCGCTTTGGCCTGAGTTCGGTTCCAATACCGTCCCTTTCGCGAACCCTTTTTTCCTGAGGAGCTCCCTATGAAATCCCGCGCCGCCGTGGCCTTCAAGGCCGGAGAACCGCTGCAAATCGTCGAAATTGATGTCGCGCCCCCCCAAAAAGGCGAGGTGCTGGTCAAGATCACCCACACCGGCGTCTGCCACACGGATGCGTTCACCCTCTCGGGCGATGACCCTGAGGGCCTCTTCCCCGCCGTGCTGGGCCATGAAGGCGCCGGCATCGTGGTCGAGGTGGGCGAGGGCGTCACCAGCGTGAAGCCCGGCGATCATGTGATTCCGCTCTACACCGCCGAATGCGGCGAATGCCTGTTCTGCAAGAGCGGCAAGACCAACCTCTGCGTGGCCGTGCGCGCGACCCAGGGCAAGGGCGTGATGCCCGACGGCACCACCCGCTTTTCCTACAACGGCCAGCCCGTCTACCACTACATGGGCTGTTCCACCTTCAGCGAGTACACCGTGGTGGCCGAGGTCTCGCTGGCCAAGATCCACCCCGACGCCAATCCTGAACAGGTCTGCCTGCTGGGCTGCGGCGTGACTACTGGCCTGGGCGCGGTGAAGAACACCGCCAAGGTCCAAGAGGGCGACACTGTCGCCGTCTTCGGCTTGGGCGGCATCGGCCTGGCGGTGATTCAGGGCGCTAAGCTGGCCAAGGCTGGGCGCATCATTGCCATCGACACCAACCCCTCCAAGTTCGACCTGGCCAAGGTGTTTGGCGCGACCGACTGCGTCAACCCCAAGGACCACGACAAGCCCATCCAGCAGGTGATCGTCGAGATGACCGGCTGGGGCGTGGACCACAGCTTCGAGTGCATCGGCAACACCCAGGTGATGCGCGCGGCGCTGGAATGCGCGCACCGCGGCTGGGGCCAGAGCGTGATCATCGGCGTGGCCGGGGCGGGCCAGGAAATCTCCACCCGCCCCTTCCAGCTGGTAACCGGCCGCAAGTGGATGGGCACGGCCTTTGGCGGCGTCAAGGGCCGCTCCGAGCTGCCCGGCATGGTCGAGGACGCGATGGCCGGCAAGATCCAGCTGGCGCCGTTTGTGACCCACACCATGGGCCTGACAGACATCAACCAGGCCTTTGACCTGATGCACGAGGGCAAGTCCATCCGTTCGGTGGTGCGCTACTGACTGAAAATCTGAATGGGGGTGTTTTTGGCCTCCAGGCCAATGGATACCAGCGGTACTAGCTCTCATTTTGGGAGCGTTTGAAGGCCGTTTGTCCATGGGGAAGGCCATGGCGCCAACGATAATGGCGCCATGTCTTCTTCTCCCAAAGTCCTGTTCGGCTTTCATGCCGTGGGCGTGCGGCTCAAGACCGCACCGCAATCCATCGTCGAAATTTATTACGAGCCCACGCGCCGCGACGCGCGGATGCGGCAGTTCCTGGACCGCGCCAAAGAGGCCGGCGTGCGCCTGATCGAGGCCGACGGCCTGCGCATCGCCAAGCTGGCCGGCACCCAGGGCCACCAGGGCGTGGCGGCGCGGGTCGAGGCGCTGGCGCAGACCCGATCGCTGGACGAGTTGCTGGAACAGCTCGAAGCCGACGGCGTGCAAAACCCGCTGCTGCTGGTGCTCGATGGCGTGACCGACCCGCACAACCTGGGGGCCTGCCTGCGCGTGGCCGATGGCGCGGGCGCCCATGCGGTGATTGCGCCCAAGGACCATGCCGTGGGCATCAACGCCACCGTGGCCAAGGTGGCCAGCGGTGCGGCCGAGACCATGCCGTATTTCATGGTCACCAACCTGGCGCGCACGCTGAACGAGCTGAAGGAGCGCAACATCTGGATCATCGGCACCAGCGACGA
>CAZQXQ010000046.1:0-18035 GCA_964597235.1 uncultured Burkholderiaceae bacterium
ATTCATGATCCTGGGCCTGACAGACGCCCCACAGCCTATGCCCGCTCCCCCTTGAACTCAAATTGAGAATTGCTGTAAGTCGGCACGTCACGACAACCCCGCAACAGGAACGCCCATGAAGACTACAAAAAGCACGGACAGCATGGTCCCACCTAAAACTGAAGGACAATCCCACCCCTTGTTTTGTCCACGACCCGTAGTGAGTGCACGCGAGGCACCAACGCACTGGCGAGTCCATCTGCAGGCTTTCAACCCTGCGAGGTCGTGTCCCTCATTGACTCCCGGGAGGCGAACGTGAAAATGCTGCTTCGATTGGCACTTGGCATGGACTGGATCTCCGCCAAGTTTGGAAAATTCGCAGGTTGGGCGGTTCTTGCCGCCACCTTGATCTCCGCAGGTAATGCCTTGGTGCGTTACGGTTTGGATCTCAGCTCCAACGCATGGCTGGAAATCCAGTGGTACCTGTTTGCCGCTACGGTGATGCTAGGTGCGCCCATCGTGCTCAAACTCAATGAGCATGTCCGGGTGGACATCGTTTACGGCAAGCTCAAAGGCAACGGGCCGGTCTATGTGGACCTGTTTGGCCTGGCCTTTTTCCTGCTGCCGGTCATGGGCCTGCTGACCTGGTTGACTTGGCCTTTCTTTTGGAACATGTACCAGACCGGGGAGATGTCAGGCAACATCGGTGGCCTGATTCGATGGCCAGCAGGCTTGTTGATGCCACTGGGTTTTGGTGCAATGTTCCTGCAGGGGCTGGCGGAAATCATCAAGCGTCTGGCGTATTTGGGCGGCCATTACGCGATGGACACGCACTACGAAAAACCCCTGCAATAAATACCGGCCATTCAAGGACTCACCATGCAAATGGAAAATTTCGCGCCGGTCATGTTTGCCGGCCTTGTCGTGATCATGCTGATCGGTTTCCCGGTCGCGTTCTCGCTGGCAGCCCTGGGCCTGTTTTCGGGTTTTTACGCCATTGAAATGGGCTGGTTCCCAGCCGGTTTCATGGCCAATCTGCCACTGAACGTGTTTGGCATCTTGTCCAACGAAACCCTGCTGGCGATCCCCTTCTTCACCCTGATGGGCGCCGTACTGGAAAAGTGTGGCCTCGCTGAAGACATGCTGGACTCCATGGGCCAGCTGTTTGGTCCAGTGCGGGGTGGGCTGGGCTACTCCGTCATCATTGTCGGTTTCATCCTGGGCGCGATCACTGGCACGGTGGCTGGTCAGGTGATTGCGATGGCGATGATCTCGCTGCCCATCATGATGCGCTACGGCTACAACATGCGGTATTCCACGGGGGTGCTGGCTGCGTCGGGCACCATCACCCAGCTGGTTCCACCGTCGCTGGTTTTGATCGTGATGGCCGACCAACTTGGCACCGATGTGGGCCAGATGTACAAGGGCGCCTGGGGGCCGTCGATTCTGCAGGTGCTGATCTTTGCAGGCTACACCTTCCTGCTCAGCCGCATCAAGCCCGAATATGTACCTGGCTTGCCGCCAGAGGCCAGAACGCTGGATGGCTGGGCGCTGTGGGGCAAGTGTCTGCGGGGCATTGTTCCGTCCGCCGTCCTGATTTTTGCGGTGCTGGGCTCGATGGGGGGACTGCCCTTCATGGACCACGCCATCGCCACCCCCACCGAAGCCGGTGCGATGGGTGCCGCAGGTGCCCTGGTCTTGGCAGCCATTCACCGACGACTCAACTGGGCCCTGCTGCGCGATGCCATGGAGGGCACGATGCGCCTCACGGCCATGGTGATCTTCATCTTGATTGGTTCGCGCGTGTTTTCGCTGGTCTTCCAGGGCGTGGATGGTGCAAAGTGGGTGGAGCACATGCTTTCCGGCCTACCGGGAGGTCAGCTGGGCTTTCTGGTGGCTGTCAACGTCTTTGTGTTCTTCTTGGCCTTCTTCCTGGACTTTTTCGAGATTGCCTTCATCATCTTGCCCCTGCTGGGACCCGTGGCCGCCAAGCTCGGAATCGACATGGTCTGGTTCGGGGTACTGCTGTGTGTGAACATGCAAACCTCGTTCATGCACCCCCCCTTCGGTTTCGCCCTCTTCTACCTGCGTGGCATTGCGGACACATTGTTCAAGAACGGCACCTTGTCCAAACGGGTGGAGTCCAACGACATTTATATGGGCGCCATCCCCTGGGTGGGCATGCAACTGCTGCTGGTGGCAATCGTGATCGTCTTCCCCCAAACGGTAACCGTCTTCCTGGACAAGGCCGTCGTTGTGGACGTGGACAAGGTCCAGCTGGAAATGCCGATGGACAGTGAAGCGCCCATGCAAGACATTGATATGGAAAACCCGTTCAGCAATGACAAGGCCGCTGGCGAGAATGCCCCTGCCAAGCCATGACGGAGACCCAGGCTACTAAATCGCCCCATAAGACCGGAGAAATTTCTTCGGTCCTTTCTGCATCGGATACGCTGAGGAGCCCCGCCTACCCCCGTAGCCTGCGGATCTTGACGGTAGTGCTTCTGGCAGATCTGCTACTTTTCGGGCTATGGAGCCTGCCCGCCTTGCAGAGTACGTCCTGGTCTGCAGGCAGTTTGCTCTTATGGGGTTTGGCAGCTCTGAGTGTGTACTGGGTGGGCTGGTGGGTTATGTACAGCCAAACCGAACTCCAGGGGGATACGCTGCGGCAGACCTGGATCTGGAATAAGCGTGTGACGGTTCAGGAAGCCTCGCAGCTGAAACTGGTGCATTGGCCAGGTTTGCAAACCATCATGGCGCCACGGCTCCTGGTGCGCAAACGCAATGGCGGGGTTGTCTGGATACACAGCGCCAACCCCAAATTACTGACACGCTTTTGTGAACGGGTCGCGCACCAGACTTTGCCCAGCCAGCCCCCGCAGCACTGAGCCAGCCCCTTTCGAATACAAGCACCCAATAAAAAACCTGCACGAAGCAGGTTTTTTATTGTCCAGCGGCTACTCCCGCCTTAGCAGAGAGCAGATCAGCCCATGTGCAAACCACCGTTGACGGAGAAGTCCGCGCCCGTGGCGTAGCCACCTTCATCAGAGGCCAGCCAGGCGATGATGGACGCGATTTCGCTGGGCTCGCCTAGCCGCTTGACAGGCACAGTGGCCACGATCTTTTCCAGCACGTCAGGCCGAATAGCCTTGACCATATCGGTGCCGATGTAACCAGGGCTCACGGTGTTGACAGTTACACCCTTGGTGGCCAATTCCTGGGCCAAGGCCATGGAGAAGCCATGCATGCCCGCTTTGGCAGCGGAATAGTTGGTCTGCCCTGCCTGGCCCTTCTCTCCATTCACGCTGGAGATGTTGATGATCCGACCCCAGCCTTTTTCCACCATGTCCCCAACGACCTGCTTGGTGACATTGAACATGCTGTTCAGGTTGGTCTCGATCACCGCATCCCAATCTTCGCGGGTCATCTTGACAAACATCTTGTCACGGGTGATACCAGCGTTGTTCACCAGCACATCAATGCTGCCGTGCTCAGCCTTGGCCTTGGTGAAGGCCTCGACGGTCGAGTCCCAGTCGCCCACATTGCCCACCGAGGCATAAAAGGTATAGCCCAGGGCCTTTTGTTCAGCCAGCCATTTGGCGTGGTCGCGTGTGGGGCCACACCCAGCGATAACCTTGAAACCATCCTTATGCAAACGCTGGCAAATGGCGGTCCCAATGCCGCCCATCCCCCCCGTCACATACGCTACTTTTTGTACCATTCCACTTGCTCCTTTGTTGATTTGTGATGTGCGTTGATCACTGTAACCAGAGTCCGCACATTTTCTGCTTCTGGAAAATACCAAGGCGGCATCTCAGCGCCATCCGGTTCGCACGCTGAGATTGATGGGTGGACTCGCCACCCTCCCTGATCGTCACTTAACGTTCGATCGCCAGAGACACACCCATGCCACCGCCAATGCACAGCGCAGCCAGGCCTTTCTTGGCATCGCGACGCTGCATTTCGTGCAACAGGGTGACCAGGACGCGGCAGCCAGAAGCACCAATCGGGTGACCGATGGCAATGGCTCCCCCATTGACATTGACTTTGCTTGGATCAATGCCCAACTCCTTGTTCACGGCACAAGCCTGGGCGGCGAACGCTTCGTTCAACTCGAACAGATCGACGTCAGCCGCACTCCAGCCCGCACGCTGCAAGGCCTTGCGCGAAGCTGGCACTGGACCCATGCCCATCGTGGCGGGATCCAGGCCGCTGGTACCAAACGCAGCAATGCGTGCCAGCGGCTTGAGCCCCAGCGCGGCGGCCTTCTTGGCGCTCATCACCACCACGGCCGCAGCGCCATCATTGATACCGGAGGCATTGCCTGCCGTCACGCTACCCGCTTTGTCAAAAGCCGGACGCAGACCCGCCAAAGCCTCGGCGGTGGTCTTGCGATTCAGATATTCATCGGCATTGAACAGGATGGGGTCGCCCTTCTTCTGTGGCAAGCTGACACCGACGATTTCATCGACAAAACGGCCCGCGTCCTGCGCGGCAGCGGCCTTTTGCTGGCTGGCCAGGGCCAAGGCATCCTGCATTTCGCGGGTAATGCCATATTGCTTGGCTACGTTTTCGGCCGTGATGCCCATGTGGTACTGGTTGTACACATCCCACAGGCCATCGACGATCATGGTGTCCACCATCTTCCAGTCGCCCATGCGCTGGCCATCACGGGAACCGTTCAAGACATGGGGAGACAGGCTCATGTTTTCCTGACCGCCGGCGACGACGATATCGCTGTCGCCTGTGGCAATTGCCTGGGCGGCCAACATCACGGCCTTGAGGCCCGAACCGCAGACCGCGTTGATGGTCAACGCCGGGGTTTCCTTGGCCAGACCGGCTTTCATCATGGCTTGGCGTGCAGGGTTCTGACCGACGCCAGCAGTGAGCACCTGGCCCATGATCACCTCACCAATTTGGTCAGTCTGCAGGCCTGCACGGGCGACGGCTTCGCGAATCACCACACTACCCAATTCGGTGGCAGGCGTCTTGGCCAGGGCGCCGCCAAATTTGCCAACGGCGGTACGGACCGCCGAAACGATAACGATGTCTTCCATGGTTTTCCTTCTACAAAACGGTGGTGGAGAGATTTCAAACAATGCACAAAAAACCCCGGCGGCTGTGGCGAACCAAGCCGCCGGGGTTTTCGCAAGGATCCGAGGTCAATGGCGCAAAGCGGATTCAGGCTTTTTGCTTGACGTAACGACCCGGCGCAGCTTCGATGGGCTTGTAAGCTCCTTTGCCATAGGCCTTGGGGGCTGCAATCTGCTTGCCCCCATGCGACTTGAGCCAATCGGCCCAGTCGGTCCACCAGCTACCAGGGTGCTCGGTGGCGCCATCAAGCCAGGCGTCCAAAGTTTCGGGTAGCTTGCCGTCTTCGCGGATCCAATGGCTGCGCTTTTTCTTGGCGGGCGGGTTGATCACGCCAGCAATATGGCCCGAGGCCCCCATCACAAAGCGTTTTTCACCCGGCAGCACTTGGGTAGAGGCATAAGCGGCGTTGATTGGGACGATATGGTCTTCGCGCGAACCGTAGATATACACCGGCAGGGTTACTTGGTTCAGGTCCAGCGACTCGCCGCACACTTTCAGCGTGCCGGGCTTGATCAGGTTGTTTTCCAGATAGAAATTGCGCAGGTACCAGGCGTAGAACGGACCAGGCAAGTTGGTGCTGTCGCTGTTCCAGTACAGCAGGTCGAACGGCGGCGGGGTCTCCCCCTTCAAGTAATTGCCCACCACATAGTTCCAGACCAGGTCATTCGGACGCAGGAAGCTGAAGGTGGAGGCCAACTCCTGGCCCTTGAGCAGGCCGCCGTGGCCCATCTGCATCTCACGGAACTTGACGAAGTTTTCGTCAATGAACACGTCCAAAATACCGGTGTCAGTGAAATCGATCAGCGTGGTCAAAAAGGTAGCACTGGCCACAGGCGATTCACCACGAGCAGCCAAGACAGCCAGGGCGTTGGTCAGCAAGGTGCCGCCGACACAGAAGCCCAGGGCGTTCACCTGCGGCGCACCGGTGATGGCCTGCACGGTCTTGATGGCTTCTAGGACCCCGCTCTCGACGTAATCGTCCCAAGTAGCTTGGGCCAGGGAGGCATCGGGATTGCGCCAACTCACCACGAAGGTGTGATGCCCCTGGTCCACCGCATAGCGGATATAGGAATTGTCCGGCTGTAGGTCCAGGATGTAGAACTTGTTGATGCAGGGCGGCACCATCAAGAAGGGACGCTCATAGACCTTGGCGGTGGAGGGCTTGTATTCGATGAGCTGGAAAAACTCGTTTTCATAGACCACGGCGCCTTCCGTCGTAGCCACGTTGCGCCCCACCTCAAACAAGCTTTCGTCGGTCATGGAGACATGACCTTGGCGCATGTCGTGCAACAGGTTCTGGATCCCCTTGGCAATGCTTTCGCCCTTGGTATCAATGGCTTTTTTCTGGGCCTCGGCATTGAAGGCCAGGAAATTGCTGGGGGCCATGGCCGCCATCCACTGCTCGACGGCAAAACGGATACGGGCCCGGGTTTTTTCGTCGGCTTCTACCGCTTCGGCCAAGCCCATCAAGGTGCGGGCATTGAGCAGATACGCGGCAGCGGAAAACGTCGCCATGGGATTGCTCTCCCAGCCCTCTCCGGTGAAACGCCGGTCCTTGATGGCCGGCTTGCCCTGCATGCCTTGGGTCCAAAGTTCCGCAGCCTCTTTCACATATTGCTGTTGCAGCTCCTGGAGCTTGGCGGGCGCAAAATGAAGCGCAGGAGTTGGTCCGGCGGGTGCACTGCCCAGGTCCATTTTTTGGAAGGATTGCAGTGCCTGGGCCCAGCTTTGACCAAGCATCTGCTGAAATTGTTGGCCTGCCTGGCCCCAGATCGAATCAGAATTCATGTCTCCTCCACGGGATGATTGCATTCGGTCTAGCATCTTAGGGGTAATTCGGCTGTATTTTGGGTGACTCACCGGGTTTCCACGGATTAGCGGTTTCCCCCACACTACCCTTTCGCGTCAGGAACGCACTGCACCTTTATGTACCTTGTACTTATCGCATGGCTGTATGTCACTTTGATGATGGCTGTGGCCGAGGCCACCAGCGCCACGGGCTCCGTGTTGGGCGCCGTGGTGACCTTCGTGTTTTACGGGCTGCTACCCATGGGGATCGTGGCGTACATCCTGGGCACCCCTGCCCGCAAACGGGCGCTGCGGGCACAGGAGCAAGCGCAAACGGCACCCCAGGATGCCAGGGCTTCTTCAGACGAGGCCCCCTCCCCCGTCGCGCCAGATGCAGATGGCCATGCGGCCAGTGCTGCCAGCGCGGGCAACGTCCCGGCGGTGCGAAAAGAACCGTGAAGGCTGGCTGACCGTGCACCAATCCTCGGTCCCGTCGTTGCCATAGACAGCGTTCAGGCCCAGCCGATCCAGCCGCTGACGGGCCAAGCCTGGCAAATCGGCCCAGTATTTCTGCTTGCCACCGGTTGGAACAAAGCAGCGTTCTGCCGTAGGGTTGGCGGCACAGAACGCTGCCCGGACTTCGGGGCCGACCTCGAAGGCAGTCGGCCCAATGCAAGGGCCCAGCCAGACCTGGGTCTCTGCGGCGATATGGGCCATCGCGGTGGCACGATTATCAAAATTCATAGCATACACCGCTTGATTTTGTTGGGCCATAGGCCAAAAACACTCCCAAAGTGCCTCCAACACGCCTCGCCCCCCTTCACCAGCCAGCCCCCGCCAGCCTGCATGGGCAGCCGCCACCACAGCACCGCTGCGATGCGCAAAAACCACGGGCAGGCAATCGGCCACCAGCACGGTACAGACCTGGCCAGGGGTGGTGGACCAGACCGCGTCGGCTTCCATACCAGCGGTCCCCGCTTGCACCACGTCCGTGCCGTGGACCTGGCGCAAGAACGTCAGCTGGGCTCCGGGTGTCTGGGCTGAGATTAAGGCTTGCAGACGGGCACGGTTACGCGCGACCGCCAGCGGATCATCGCCCACATGGTCTCCGAGGTTCCAGCTATCAAACAGTGCCGCACTGACGCCGCCACCACGGGTGGTGCATAGGACTTGTACCCCGGGAATGGGAGGCCAATCCGGCACCAGGCAGTCCGGAAATTGGCTTGAAAACTTCAGGGAATCAGGCATCGCGGTCGGGGCAGATAAACGGGGAGAAGAATGGATCCATCGGGAAGATGGCGATTGTTCCTGATAATCCGGGCATGACCTTCCGCAGCCCGATCAAACATTGCCGCGCCTGCGGCACCGCCGTGGTGTACCGACTTCCCGGCGATGGCGACACCCGCGAACGCGCCGTTTGCCCCATCTGCCACACAGTGCATTACGAAAATCCTCTGAATGTGGTGGGCACCGTGCCCGAGTTGTCCGACGGCCGCATCCTGCTGTGCAAGCGCAACATTGAGCCCCGCTGGGGCAAGTGGACGCTGCCCGCAGGCTTCATGGAGCTGAATGAAACCACCGCCCAAGGGGCGGTGCGCGAAACCGACGAGGAAGCCGGGGCAGAGATTGAAATTGGCCCCTTGTTCAGCCTAATGAACGTCAGCCGGGTGGGCCAGGTGCACCTGTTCTACCGTGCCACCCTGTTGAGCGAAACCTTCAACCCTGGCAGCGAAACCCTAGAAGCCCGCCTGTTCCATGAGCACGAAGTTCCCTGGGATGAGTTGGCGTTTCGCACCGTCAAGGAAACGCTGGAACGCTTTTTTGCCGACCGCCGCACGGGCAGTTTTGGCCTGCATTGCATTGACATTGAGTGAGCCCCCAGGGGCTCAGGCTCAAGCGCCCCAAAGGGAATTGAACAAGACGGTATCGTCCATCACCCCCGCCAGGGTGACTGGGTTGTTCAGAGCGTAATCAATCACGGCGATGGCCTTGATCTTGGTCGCCGGGTCCAGGGTCACCAGCGCCAACAGGTCATTGATACGTCCATCAAAGCCTTCCTGGGTCTGCAATGACAGCTCGTTCACGTAGTGCAGCGCCACATCGTGCTTGTGGGTCAGCTTGGTGCGGTCTTCCGGGCCGCTGGTGGGGGCGTAGGCGCCCAACAAAACAGCTCCCACGAAAGTGCCCCGCTCGCGCAGGTCAGTGGTCCCAAGGCTGTCCAGATGCTGAGTCCAGTAATCCCAGCCGCCAGCATCCGGCTCACGCCCAAAACTGTTCACATACACCGTGCGCACAAACTCGCGATTGCTGCCAGTGGCCGGGAACAGGGCCTTGGCTTCGTCGCTGAATGCGAAGTCGATCGTGATCGCCGTCTGAGTTTTCTGACCTTCCAGCAACTGCTCTTGCCAGTATTCGAGCCCACCCACATCCGGTGCCCGGCCAAAAAAGGCAAGGTAAAGATCCGTTAGTCGCTCCACCTGGGTCTTTACCTCTCCAGACAACAGACTGGTAACAGGCAAGGTCGTCTGGAACTCAGTGCCAAAACGGACCTGCTCCACGCTGTTGAGCGTGACGCTATTGCTGCCATAGGTACTGATAAAGGTCCCCGGTGCGGTCTGCACCATGGTGTGAAAACTGGGGAACATCTTCAAGACCACGGTATCAGTGCCAGCCCCACCATTGACGACATCGGCTCCAAGGCCAGGCACAAAGAGGTCGTCCCCATTCGTGCCTTGCAAGTTGTCATTGAGGTCGGTGCCGATGAGCGTGGGCGTTGTCGTGGCATTTAAAGTGTTGCCCTGGGTGCTGTTGTATCCCCAGGTTCCGCCCAGGCCATCGCCGCCATAGATCCAGGTCAGCGCCAGCACATCGTAGGACTGGAAGGTGGTTTTCCATGTCCCAGCCTGGGTATAGGACATCACGGTGTTGTTGGTGTTGTCTTCAGCAGGGGCAAGGTTTTCGGGCGACTGCGACGTGGCCTCGAACGGATGGCCCAAACCCAACGCGTGACCGATTTCGTGCAACAGGGTTTCGTAGCCATGAGAGTCGGCCAATGGATTGTTATTGGCTGTGGCGAACTGCACGTTGTCCAGCCAGATCAGCGACTCTGCTGTGAGAGAAACAATCTGATCACCGCTGCTGCTGTATTCAGCATAGGTGTAGTTCAACCCGGACACGTTGGAGTTGCCCTGCAAATCGGTGGCAGCAAAGTGAAAGTCCGCCTGGGCACTGGTGGCGACCTCGGTGAAAGTCACGCCCACCAACTGGCTGACATAGGCAAGGATGGAGCGGGCGGCATTTTTTTGGGTGCTGTTAAACGCTGTTAAGGATGTGACAGTTTCAATATCTATCACGCTCCCCGCCGACGCATCGAAGGTGTAATACAGCACATTGCGGTTTGGAACCAGAAAATTCCAGGGCGAGGGCTCGTCCTGTAACGCATCCACCCGGATGTCGTTGGCCAGACGAAGATTTTGCAGTTCTTGAAGCGAGTTCATGGGACTCTCCTGGGGTATTTAATCAAGGGACGTACTGGTTCAAGCAGGCCAGCGCTTCGATGGGAAATCATAACCATATGGTGATTTGGCAGGGCCTGTGCTTGCGCAAGCCTCGGAGACGAGACCAAAATTGCTCACCAAGCCACAACGCTGCCACTTTCATGCTCCCTCCAAGCCAAACCTCTGATCTTGACCTGCCCCAGATACCACGCCGGGCATTGATAGGAAGTGCTTTGGCCCTGCTGGCCGGCTGCGCCGCCTCGCCACCACCACGCCCTGTCGTACAAAGCACCCCTTTGCCTCAGCGGGAGACGACGCGCATCGATGTTGCTAGGCACAACATCGCCCTCTTCGCCCTGTCGCTGCTGGACATGCCCTACACCTCGGGTGGTCGGGGACCCGCCACGGGATTTGATTGCTCGGGGCTGGTCAGCCATGTCTATTTGCAAGCCGCGCAAATCCGGCTGACTGGCAATGCCGCTGCGATGGCCCGGGCTTTGCGAACCATCGACCCGCAGGAACTGCAGGCCGGCGATCTGGTGTTTTTCAACACCCTGGGGCCCGCGTTCTCGCATGTGGGGATTTTTGTCGGTGACGGGAAGTTCGTGCACGCTAGCAACCCGCGCACCGGGGTACGGCGGGACCGCCTCAGCCACCGCTACTACGCCAGCCGCTTTGAGGCCGCCAAGACTTGGTTTGGCTAACTCGCCTCCAGCAGCGACAAATCCCCAGCCAGCAGGGCCTGCAAGCCGGCTTCGTCCAGCACCGGCACGCCCAGCTCCTGAGCCTTGGCCAGCTTGCTGCCGACCTCGGCGCCGGCGATGACGCAATGGGTTTTCTTGCTGACCGAGCCTGCGACCTTGGCGCCAGCCGCTTCGAGCAAATCTTTGGCTTCGTCACGGCCCAGCGTCGGCAAAGTGCCAGTCAGCACCACGGTCTTGCCAGCCAACGGCTGGGAAGGGCGCTCGCTGGGTAGGGCCTCTTCCCAATGCACGCCACAGGCACGCAACTGCTCCACCACCTCGCGATGGTGGGGCTGGTCAAAGAAAGTGCGAATGCTCTGCGCCACGACCGGGCCCACATCGCGGACCTGCAGCAGCTGGTCCACCGAGGCGTTCATCAACGCATCCAGCGTGCCGAAATGCCGAGCCAAGTCCTTGGCCGTGGCCTCGCCCACATGGCGGATGCCCAGCGCGAAAATGAAACGCGGCAGGGTCGTGTGCTTGGATTTTTCCAGCGCCGCAAGCAGGTTCTGGGCCGACTTCTCGGCCATGCGCTCCAGACTCACCAGGGCCGTCAGGCCCAGGCGGTAGAGGTCTGGCAGGGTGCGCACCACCTGGCCCTCGACCAGCTGGTCCACCAGCTTGTCGCCCAGGCCCTCGATGTCCATCGCGCGGCGGCCGGCAAAGTGCAGCAGAGCCTCCTTGCGCTGGGCAGCGCAGGTCAGACCGCCGGTACAACGGTGGTTAACCTCGCCCGGCTCGCGCACCACGGGGCTGCCGCAGACCGGGCATTGCCGAGGCATGCGGAAGTTAGGCACATAGGCGGGGCGCACCGCCTCGACGACACCGACCACCTCCGGAATCACATCGCCCGCCCGGCGCACGATGGCCTGGTCGCCCACGCGCACCCGCTTGCGGCGCAGCTCAAACAGGTTGTGCAGCGTGGCATTGGTCACGGTCACGCCGCCAACGAAGACGGGTGCCAGCCGGGCCACGGGGGTGAGCTTACCGGTGCGCCCCACCTGCACGTCGATGCCTTCGACACGAGTCAGCATTTCCTGCGCCGGGTATTTATGCGCGACCGCCCAGCGGGGCTCGCGGGTGACAAAACCCAGCTCGCGCTGCAGTGCCAGGGCGTTGACCTTGTAAACCACGCCATCGATGTCGTAGGGCAACTGGTCACGTTGGGCGCCGATCTGCTGGTGAAAGGCCGCTAAGGCCGCCGCACCCCGGGCGATGCTCACTTGGTCGGCCACCGGAAAGCCCCAGGCTTTGAGGCGCTGCAGCAGCGCGTAATGGCTGGCGAAATCCGGTCCGCCCTGCGCAGCCGGGGTGACGTCGCCCAGGCCATAGGCAAAAAAGGACAGCGGCCGCTGCGCCGCGATGCCGGAATCAAGCTGGCGCACCGCGCCGGCCGCAGCATTGCGCGGGTTGACAAAGGTCTTGTCGCCGGCCTCGCGCTGACGCTCGTTGAGCCGGTCAAAGTCGGCGCGGCGCATGAAGACCTCGCCGCGGACTTCCAGCACGGGGGGAACACCGGCGGCTGGGTCGCTGGGTAGCGCCAAAGGAATCTGGCGAATGGTGCGGATGTTGTGCGTCACGTCCTCGCCGACCTCGCCATCACCACGGGTAGCGGCCTGGACCAGGCGGCCCTGTTCGTAGCGCAGGCTCATCGCCAGGCCGTCGAACTTGGGCTCGGCGACAAATTCCACTGGTTCGCCCGCGAGCACCGCCAGCGCCTCGGGGCACAGCGGCTCGGCCCGGTAGCGGGGCTCGGTCGGGCGCAGCTCGGTGCGACGGAACTCCGAGGCCAAGTAGTTGCGGATCTGTGCCTCGAAGTTCTCGGCGCCAGCAGGGGTGGTATCGGTCTCGGTACGGATGCTCAGCATCGGCACCGCATGGCGCACGGGCGCTAACCCCTCCATGACGGCACCGAGCACCCGCTGCGTGGGGGAGTCGGACGTAACGAGTTCAGGATGAGTTGCTTCAAGCGCCTGCAGCTCCTGGAAAACGCGGTCGTATTCGGCGTCAGGCACCTGCGGTGCGTCGAGCACGTAATACGCATGGGCCCAGACATGCAGTCGGGCCTTGAGCGCTTCAATTTTGCTAGCAGCTTCCGCTGGATTTTGCTGGTCTAGACCCGAAAAAAGGTCTAAATTTTCCGCCATGGCGTACGCTGGCTTTAGCTGAACAAACGACGCGCCAGGGCCGAGCCAGCAGCGAAGTCACGGCGTTCCAGTTGGTCGTACAGCGACTCCAGATCCACGGCGATGGCATCCATCGCGTTGTCGGGCAGGGGGCGGCCATCCTGGTCACACAAGAGGCCGTCCATGGTCTGGCACAGGTCTTGGGCCACAGCCCCCAGGCGCTGAAAGGCCTGCTCGCTGCGGGCGACCAAAGGCACCTCCAGAATCAAGGTGACCTCCTGCAGCGCGGCATCGTCCACCTGGTCCGGCTGGGCTTGCAGCGGGTCAAAGGCCAAGGTCAGCAAAGGCGGCAAGTGGGCATGACCGGTGGCCGGCAACACCAGCCGGCCCGGCATGGCCGATGGCACAAAGCCCAGGCGGGCAGCGTTTTGGACCACATACCCAGGGCTCCAGACCGCCTGGCGTGCACGGACCATGAAACTGAGCTGCGCATCGTGGTCGTTGGCGAACTGGTCCAGCTCGCGGGCGCGGGCGACTTCATGGAGCATGTCCGGGAAATCCACCGCCGCATTGATCGCATCAGCAAACGCCTGGGTCTTGGCGACGAATTCAGAAAACTCGATTTCGTTGAGCGGCCCCATGCGGTTGGCCATCTGCACGCCGGCATGAAAGCTCTGGTAACGCTGGCCTGCACGAGGCGCTTCCCACTCCTGCGACTCGACATTGAAGCCTTCAATGGCAAACGGCTTGCTCCCCACGCGGCGGGTGGCGGGCAGCGCGGGCAGGACCACCTCGCTCGCGACAGGCTGGTCCGGCTGGATGGTGGCCAGCACATCGATCAAGGCGTCCAGCGCAAAGCTGCGCTCATGCATCACCGGCGGCAAGGGAGATTGCAAGGCATCGCGCACATCCACATGGTGCATCGCCGGCTCCGGCCCGGAAGCAGCGCCTGTCGGCGTGGCGGCTCCCGCATCAAACGCCGGATCCAGACGTGGCGCACCATCTGCAGGGGTGGATTCCGGATCCACGGGTAAAGCACGCTTGGGCGCATTGCGCCGCGCCGACCAGGCGTTGTAGGCCAGGATGAGGATCAACAACAGGCCGCCGGCAATCGCCAGGCTGATTTGCAAAGTGCTCATAGGTCTCGTTGGATAGCGAATGGGGTCATGCCTCAGCCATCGACAGGGCGGACTCCATGTCCACCGCCACGATGCGCGAGACGCCTTGTTCCTGCATGGTGACACCGATCAGTTGCTCGGCCATCTCCATCGCGATTTTGTTATGACTGATGAACAGAAATTGGGTTTCCCGGCTCATGCTGGCCACGAGTTTGGCATAGCGTTCGGTGTTCGCATCGTCCAAAGGGGCATCGACTTCGTCCAACAAACAAAATGGTGCGGGGTTCAGCTGAAAAATCGCAAACACCAGCGCAATCGCGGTCAGGGCTTTTTCACCGCCGGAGAGCAAATGGATGGTCTGATTCTTCTTGCCCGGGGGCTGGGCCATGACCTGCACGCCAGCATCCAAGATTTCCTCGCCAGTCACGATCAGCCTGGCCTGGCCACCGCCAAACAGCTCCGGGAACATGCGCCCGAAATGCCCATTGACGGTATCGAACGTGCCGGACAACAACTCCCGAGTCTCTGCGTCGATTTTACGAATCGCGTCTTCCAGGGTCTGCATGGCCAGGGTCAGGTCGGCCATTTGCGCGTCCAGAAAGGTCTTGCGCTCGCGGGCGGCGCCCAACTCGTCCAGGGCTGCCAGGTTGACGGCGCCCAGGGCGGCAATCTCGCGGTGCAGCCGGTCGATCTCACTCTGCAGGCCAGTCACGCGCACTGCACCTTCGGCAATGGACTGGGACAGCTGCGCCATGTCGGCCTGGGCTTCGTCCAGCAGCGTCTGGTATTGCTCCAGCCCCAGGCGGGCGGCCTGTTCCTTGAGCTGCATCTCGGTGATGCGCGTACGCAAAGGGTCCAGCGCCCGCTCGATCTGGGTACGCCGGTCGTCGCTGGCGCGCAGGCGGTTCGTCAATTCTTCGTAGGTATCGCGCTGCTGGGCCAGGGCCTGTTCGCGCTCGGATTTACGCTCCAGCGCCTGCTGCAGGCCGCCCTGCGCAGCGGCATCGGATAGGCGGGCCTGCTCATCGTGGGCACGCTGCTGCTCATCCAGAAGCGCCTTGGCCTGCTGGGCCGCCGTGTCGCAGGTGCGGCGCAGTTCGGCGCGGCGCGCGTCCAGGCTGCGCTGCGAGAACTGGGCTTCCTGGGCCTGGCGCTCCAGGGTGCGCAATTGCTCGCGGCCGTCCTGCAGCTTGCGTTCGGTGGCCAGCAAACGGTCAGCCAGTTCGGCCTCGCGCTCCTGGGCTTCAGCCAAGTGCATGTCCAGCGATTCGAAGCGCGCCTCGGCATCGGCCTGGCGCTCCTGCAGGGCGTCGCGCTGGGCCTGCACTTCGGCCAGATCAGCCTCGATTTCTGCGCCCCGGGTGCGAGCCTGCTCGGCCAGCTGGCCCAGACGCAAGGCATCGACCTGCAGTTCGTGGACTCGACTCTGAACCTCGGTCGCCTCGCGGCGTACAGCGACCAGGCGCTGGGCCGTGTCGGCATAGACGGCCTCGGCCCGTACCAGGGCAGTGCGGGATTCTTCAGCAATCAAGGCCTGGGCGCGCAGGGCTTTTTCCAGCTGTTCGATTTCCTGGGCGCGAGCAAGCAAGCCGGACTGTTCGGAATCCTGGGCGTAAAAGCTGACGCTGTGGGCGCTGATAGCATGGCCTTCGGGCACCAACAGCCATTCACCGGGCTGGAGCTGACTGCGGCGATTCAAGGCTTCATCCAAGGTGGAGGCGGTGTAACAACCCTGCAGCCAGTCCGACAGCACCGCCGCCAATCCGGGATCGTTCAGGCGCAGCAGCGCAAACAGACGTGGCAAGGCGGTGGGCGATTCGGGCTGGCCTGCCCCCGGGGGGCTGTAAAACGCCAATCGGGCGGGTGGGGCTCCCGCGCCAGCCGATCCCAAAAAGCCGCGCACCATGTCCAGTCGGCCCACTTCCAGGGCGCCCAGGCGCTCGCGCAGCGCGGCCTCCAGGGCGTTTTCCCAGCCAGGCTCAATTTGCAGCTTGCGCCACAGGCCAGGCAAGCCGTCTAAGCCATGCTGGGCCAGCCAAGGGCGCAACTGGCCGTCGGTCTGCACCTTTTCCTGCAAGGCCTTGAGGGCCTCCAGGCGCGCTGCCAGCTCGGCCTGGCGGGCGCTTTCGGCGTTGACCGCCTGTTGGCGCTCGCGGCGCTCGTCGTCCTGCAGGGGCAAGGTCTCTTGCAAGCTGGCCAGACGGGCCTCGGCCTCGGCCAGGGCTTCCTGCGCCTGCGCCAGCTGCTGTTGCACATTCAGCAAGCGGGCTTCGTCGGGACTGGCCAGAGCGTTGCGGTCAGCCCGCAAGCGCTCAGCACGGGTATCGAGCTGACGGGCCTGCTCGGCAAAACCCCGCTGCTCGGCGGCCAGCACCTGGATCTGCTGCTGCACCAGCACCACGCTCTGGCGCTGGGTGCTGGCCTGGCACTGGACCTGGCGCAGAGCATCTTCCAGGTCTGGCAACAGCATGGACTGCTCTTCGATTTGCGCGGCCAGCATCTCGGTGCGCTCCTCGGCGTCCATGCCGGCGCCCTCCAGGGTCTCCAGCTCCTGCTCGGCCTCTTCGCGGCGAATGTCCCATTCCGCAATCTGCTCGGCCAAGGTCTGCAAGCGCTGCGCCACGCGCTGGCGGCCTTCGACCACATAGCGGATCTCGGCCTCCAGCCGTCCGACTTCGGCGGTGGCTTCGTAGAGCTGGCCCTGGGCCTGGTTCAGTTGATCGCCAGCGGCGTAGTGGGCCTGGCGGATGGTTTCTAGGTCGGCTTCGGTGGCGCGCAGTTCGGCCATGCGCTCTTCCAGCGCGTTGACCGCCTGTAGCCCTTCAGCCCGGACCTTGGCCTGCTCGGCCTCGGCCTCGGCGCGTTTCAGGAACCACAGCTGCTGCTGCTTGAGGGTGGCACTGGCCTGCAGGCGCTGGTATTGCTGGGCGACCTCGGCCTGCTTTTCAAGCTTGCCGAGGTTGGCGTCTAGCTCGCGCAAGATGTCTTCGACCCGGGTCAGGTTCTCGCGGGTGTCGTGCAGGCGGTTTTCGGTTTCACGGCGTCGCTCCTTGTATTTGGAGACGCCCGCCGCCTCTTCCAGGAACAAACGCAAATCCTCGGGGCGGGATTCGATGATGCGGCTGATCGTTCCCTGGCCAATGATCGCGTAGGCACGGGGCCCCAGGCCAGTGCCCAGGAACACATCCTGGACGTCACGGCGGCGCACCGGCTGGTTGTTGAGGAAGTAGCTGCTGTTTCCATCTCGCGTGAGCACCCGCTTGACGGCAATCTCGGTGAACTGGTTCCACTGCCCACCGGCGCGGTGGGAAGCGTTGTCGAACACCAACTCCACGCTGGCCCGACTGGCGGGCTTACGCTGGGTGGTTCCATTGAAGATGACATCTTGCATGGACTCGCCGCGCAGCTCACTGGCCTTGCTCTCGCCTAGCACCCAGCGCACCGCATCCATGATGTTGGACTTGCCACAGCCATTGGGCCCCACCACACCCACCAGTTGGCCCGGGAGCATGAAGTTGGTGGGTTCAGCGAAGGATTTGAAGCCCGAAAGCTTGATCGAAGTGAGACGCACGTTGAAATCTGGCTTTGCGACCGTGGTCCAGAAAACAAAAAGCCCCCGACGGTGCGGGGGCTGAATTTGGCGGAAACGGAGGGATTCGAACCCTCGATGAGGCTCTACACCCCATACTC